>JADCJN010000240.1 GCA_020247005.1 Silvanigrellales bacterium | reverse complement strand
GCGCAGATTTGGCGAAATGCGAAAAAATCGCATTTTCCGAATCAAGCCGCTCGGGGGCTCTGGGAGCAAATTACAGAAACGGGGTTACACCAATAGCCAAAGAACTCTGTGTGTGAGTGAAAGTATTCCAGCGCCACGAAAGGACGATATGAATTGTTGGTGAATTCGAACTCGGGTCGAACCCGAAGCGCGCTTGAATCCATTTGTGCTCCCCATGCGCTCTGCTTCCCGAGGCTCACCGCCGACAGTGTCGCCTCTACCAAGATGGATATGCCATCCCAAAGAGGCTTCACGCCGATGAGGAGACCTCAGTTTCCGTGGGAAGGAATCCGGCCCTTTTGGAACCACCATTTTCGAAGACGAATACCGACGACGCTTTCGATGTTGAAGTGCTGTGAAATATCAGACTTCCAACTCGACGAAACGTCCCACAGATAGTCTTGACCGGAGAGGGGGCATTGTGGTCGGCGAGTTTGAGACGCGAGCGTCCTCCAGAGAGGCGAGTTCCCAGCTTAAAATGCTGCCCGAGGCTTGTCTCAGCCGCGAGATCGAATCTTGCCCACTCTTGGTAAGAATTTCTCACGGTCGACTTTGAATTGTCGTCGTGAAGGAACTTCTGAAAGTTGCTTGGCTCGTCACCAGACCCATAATTGACGAGTATTCTCCTTTCGGTTGCGCGCCACCCCAGCGACAACGACGAATTTGCAAGTGCGCTGCTTGCGCCTCCGGTCAACACCGCGAGCGACACACCCAGACCAAGCGCTGGTGACCTTTTCATGCTCGCTCGGGTAGACAAGATTTTGGCATAATTAAAGCACGAGCGCTTCGAATGGTAGCCGATACCGAAAGGCATCTTGGGCCTGACTGCATGAGATGGCATTCATTTTCCTCCAATCTTTTCTGCAACGGAAGTTCCCCATCACTATCATTGATGGAAACGTGCTTCTTTTGAAGCGCGCGCGCGTCCCAGACCTGATCCTTCCCTTGTTCAGGTGATCCCTCTTTGGCGGGGCCACATCCACTCTGAGGGCTTGCTCTGATTGCGGATTTGCGCCGGGTCGTGGAATCTGAGGAGTCATGACACTGGACCTTCGGACTGTGGAGACTCGAATGCCCCCGCTTTCCCGCCGAGCCTTGTTCTTTCAGCGCAAAAAACACCCCCGCTTTATTCGGCCCAAATCGGCGGCAGAGGAGTTCGCCAACCGAGCCACCCATGGAGCGGGAGCGCTGCTGGCGCTAGTGGCTCTGGTTGTGCTCGTGTTGCGTTCGGAAGAAACGGGCGAACTCTTGCGTGTGGTCAGTTATGCCGCTTTTGGAGTGTCCCTGGTTCTTCTGTACGGGGCGTCCTTCGCGTACCACTCCGCGCGCGCCGAAGAGCGGCGACGGGTGCTGAAAATCGCTGACCATGCGGCAATTTATTTGCTCATTGCAGGAACCTACACGCCTTTCATGGTCAATGTGCTTGGGGGCCAGGCAGGCGTGACTCTTCTTGTGGTCGTCTGGACACTCGCGGTTCTTGGGGTCGTGTTCAAGTTCTACTTCGCGCATCGTTTCAAACTCGCCTCCACCCTTGTTTATCTTGTGATGGGTTGGCTTGTTCTCTTTGTCATTGGGCCTCTAACTGAACTCCTGAGTGAGGCCAGTGTGTTGTGGCTTGTGGCGGGGGGGCTCTCGTATTCGACGGGGGTGGTGTTCTATTTGTGGGACAGGCTGCCCTTCAGCCATGCGATTTGGCATGTTTTTGTGCTCGGTGGGAGTGCATGCCACGTGTTCGCGCTCTTGAATGCGACCCCTTGAACGTCGTTGCGACCGCTGTGGCGCTTCCTGGCTCGATGTTCTAAGGTGCTTGGGAATTGCTTTGGAAGCGGGTTCGTTCCTCACCAAACCAGTGTTTTGCATAAATTTATGGCGACGCGGCGGAGTCTTGCAGTCGCCTCAGCCCGATTTTGAGGTCCACAGGAAATGGGATTGATGGAATTCGCCCTCATCGCGGCCGTGGGGGTGCTCGTGGCGGCACTCGTCTTTATGGCCGTGTACCTTCTGAACATGCGTGCCAAAGCGCGCGAGTTCGAGGCGCAGAAAAAAGACGCCGAACGTCGCCTCGCAGAAGCCCGCAGGGAAGCCGACGAGATGGTGAAAGACGCGCTTCGAGAGGCCAAAGATCTTGCCGTGAGAGAGTCGCGTGAGCACGAGAAGTTTCAGCGTGAAAAAACTCTCGAAATTCAAAAAATCGAGAAGGCTCTCAAGAAGCGCGAAGAGACCTTTGAGAAGAAACAGCAGACGCTCGATCAAAAGGAGAAGGAGCTCGCCAAACACAAGGAGCTTGTGGAGCGCGAGGAAAAACGGGCCGCGGAGGCCCTGAAATCGGCGGAAAAGTCTTTGGTTGAAAGCCAAGAGAAGCTCGAAAGCATCGCCCGCCTTTCTATCGACGACGCCAGGGAACTGCTGAAACAATCGATTGAGTCGGAAGTCCGCGCAACCACCGCGTCCGAGGTCCGACAAATTGAGGAAGAGGCTCGCCGCACCGCAGAAGAGCGCGCTCGTTCCATTATCGCAACAAGCATCCAGCGGATTGCGAACGAGTTCGTCACGGATGCCTGTGTGAGCGTCGTGAGCCTTCCCGCAGACGACATGAAAGGCCGAATCATTGGCCGAGAAGGTCGCAACATTCGCGCCATCGAGCAATCCACCGGCGTCGACCTCATTATCGATGACACGCCCGAAGCCATCATCATTTCGTGCTTCAACCCTATTCGTCGCGAAATTGCGAAGGTGGCTATTGAACGGCTCGTCCAAGACGGCCGTATCCACCCGGCGCGCATCGACGAAGTCGTCCAAAAGGTGACGACGGAATTCGACCAAATGATCCGCGAAGCTGGAGAACGCGCTTCTTTTGAGTGTGGCATCGAAGGCATGACCCCCGAACTTGTGGTTGCCCTTGGGAAACTCAAGTACCGCACGGCAGGGGGGCAGAGCGTGCTGCAGCACTCCGTGGAAACAGCCCAAATTGCGGGAGTCATTGCTGCGGAACTCGACCTCAACGTGCGCCTCGCGAAGCGCGCAGGCCTGTTGCACGACATCGGCAAGGCTCTGGACGAGGAAACAGAAGGCCATCATGCGAGCGTGGGAGCTCAATTCGCCCAAAAACTGGGTGAGCCCCCCGAGGTCGTGGAAGCCATTGCGAAGCACCACATGGAACATGCGCAAAGTGTGAACCCCATCACCGTGGTGGTTCAAATTGCCAATCAGCTTTCCACCTATCGGCCTGGTGCGCGAAAGGATTTCCTTGAAAAAGCCATTGGCCGCCTGAAAGATATGGAAACGCTCGTTGCCGAGATTCCCGGTGTCGACCAAGCGTACGTCATTCGTTCCGGACGCGAAGTCCGTGCGATGGTGGCCCCTACGGTCATGGAAGATGAGGCCGTTTCGGTTCTTGCCCGTTCCGTGGCCAAGCGGATTCGGAGCGACCTCAATTACCCGGGCCAAGTGAAGGTCACCATGGTGCGCGAGCAGAGGGTCACCTCCATTGCGAAATGACTCTGCCGCAACGGGCCAAATGCCGTTGCTCCGGGAACGCCTTGGAGACAGGCTCCTCTCGCACCGTGGCGTCGACACTCTGAATATCCTCATGGTTGGCGATGTTGTGGGGAAGCCAGGTCGGAAAGTTTTCAAGGCTGGCCTGTCGCGGCTCAGGGAGTGCGCGCGTCTCGATTTTGTTACCTTGAATGGCGAAAACCTGGCGGGCGGCTTCGGGATCACCACGAAAATTTTCGACGAACTGACTTCACCAGGGCTCGCCGATGTGGTGACGATGGGGAATCATTGGTCCGACAAGCCCGACGTCCACACCATTCGCCGTGCGTCGCCGAAACTCGTGTTGCCCCAGAATCTTGCCGATCTCGAGGGTGTGGACAGGGTGCCGGTGTTTGAAATACCGGGTCGGGGAAAAAAGGTGGCCATTCTGAACCTCATGGGGCAGTTCGCCATGAAAGATACCTATGCCGACCCTTTCGTCTTCATCGAAAAAAGGAAGGAACAGCTGAAGGAGTGGGTTCGATCGGGCGAATACATTCTTCTGGCCGATATCCATGCCGAAGCGAGTAGCGAGAAACAGGCCATTGCGTGGTACCTCGACGGCACCTTGGCTTGTCTTGTGGGAACCCACACCCACACTCCCACGTCGGATGAACGCATTTCTCAGAAGGGAACTGCCCTTCTTACGGACGTCGGAATGACGGGACCTTACCGCTCGGTTATTGGCATGGACGTCGAAAAGTCCCTGCGACGTTACTTTGGCCCGAAAGAACGCAAGCCCCAAGAAGTGGGCGACGAGGACGCTTGGTTTTGTGCTTTCCTGGTGGAAATCTCACCTCTGACCGGGCTTGCGCTTGCCGCGCACAGAATTCAATGGCGCGAATCTTCCGACGATTGGCGGTTCTCGAGCTGCTACTCTTGAATGGTTTGACGCTGAAGGCAGCTTTTATTGCTTGAGTGCTCTTCGGCGCAAGAAAGGGTCGCATGGACATCACTCAAGTTCTGAGAGTCGACGACTTGACGCGCACGGCCTGCGACACCCTGCCCGTTTCGCTCAAAGGCCTCGCGGCGGAGCTCCGCGCGACGTTTGGTTCGCGGGCGGCGCAAAAAGGTCTTGCCTTCGAGGTCACGTTTTCAAAGGCCGTTCCGGACAGCATGGAAACCGACCCTGTCCGCTTGCGTTGCATTCTCTTCATTCTCGCTGAAAACTCTCTCCAATATACCGAGGGCGGGTTTGTGCGCGTCCGCTTCGATGCCCGCTTGGAGAAGGACGGACGTGTGCGTCTTCTTCTCACAGTGCATGATTCCGGTCGGGGCATGAGCGCACCCGAGCGCGATGGTCTCTTCCCTCAAAGTGACAGCGTTGCGCTGGGGGAAGCTGGGATTGATGGTGAAGCTGAGCTTGGCCTTGCCAGGGCAAGGCGTTTCGCTCGTGACCTGGAAGGGGATGTGGAGGTTATTGGGAGCGAAGTCGGCATGGGTTCCCTCTTTCGCGCGACGTTGGTGGAAAAACGTGTGGAGATGTGCGAGAGGGCCCCACGGGGGGTGGGCGCTCAAGAATCTGCTCTTGTTGGAGTGCGGGTTGCCCTGGTCGACGATACACTCGACAATCGAGAAATCATGGGCCACGTGCTGGAACTCGCGGGCGCAGAAGTGCTTCTCGCGCCGAGCGGGGAGGAAGCTCTTGCGTTGGTGGCGCGCGAACAGCCCCATTGCGTTCTTATGGACATCCAGATGCCCGGCATGGATGGCTACGAAACGACACGGCGTCTCCGCGCGAACGGATTTCGCAATGCTATTGTCGCACTCACCGCTCACTCATTCCGCGAAGACTTGCAAAATTGCCTCTTGGCCGGCTGTGACTCGTACCTCAGAAAGCCTGTCGACTTTCAGAATCTCGTGGAAACCGTTCGAATGCATTGTTCAAAAGAAACAGATTCTGGCACAGAAGCGTAACTTCGCGCAGGAGAGAGGCTCATGACGACACCCCCCGAGGTTGCGCGTTTGCGCCAAGCCATCAATGCCATTGTGTTGGGCAAGGAAATGGCCGTTGACCTTTGCCTCACTGCACTTTTGGCAGGTGGGCACATCCTCATTGAAGACGTGCCAGGGGTTGGAAAAACAACTTTGGCAAAAGCGCTCGCACGCGCGGCGGGGCTTTCCTTCAGCCGCATTCAGTTCACAAACGACCTCCTTCCCGGAGAAATCCTGGGAGGGAACGTGTGGGACGGTCAGTCGCAGTCGCTCGTCTTCCGTCGAGGTCCTGTCGACGCGCAACTCGTTCTTGCGGACGAGCTCAATCGAGCGAGCCCTCGCACCCAAAGCGCGTGCCTTCAAGCGATGGAAGAGCGTGAAGTGACCGTGGAAGGTCACACGTTCGCTCTTCCGCGCCCCTTTCTGGTCGTCGCGACTCAGAATCCGTTGGAAAGTGCCGGGGTGTATCCGCTGCCAGAGTCGCAACTCGACCGTTTCCTTTTGCGTCTGTCTCTTGGCTATCCAGCCCGGGAAACAGAACGCCAACTTTTGGCACGAGGAAGGATGGAAACCCTTTTGCCTGAAATGAAGCCTGCGGTGTCTCCTGCAGAACTCCTTGCGCTCCAAGCAGATGTGGCGCGCGTGGAAACCAGCGACAGGCTGCTTTCCTACTTTCAAGACGCCGTTGATGCGCTTCGTTCCCGCTTCGACGGCCTTTCGCCTCGCGGCGCTTTGGGCTGGCTTCAGGCGGCACGGGCACGTGCCCTTTTAGAGGGCCGCGCGATGGTTGTGCCGGAAGACATTCAAACCATGGCTCCGCATGTGTTGGGGCACCGCCTCTTGCCCCGATCACCTCACGCTGCGCGCGATGCTTTTGAAAAAGAAATCATTCAACGCCTTCGCGAGGTCGCGGTGTGATGCGCGCTGCGTTTCGTCGCTGGTGGGAACAAAAGCTACCGCGCCTGCGATGGAGCGCCGAGACAACCTACATCGTGCCAACGTTTCCTGGATTTTGTCTTCTGGGTGGAGCATTGGCCGTGTTTCTGCTTGCCGCGGTCTATCGTAACGACACGTTGTATGTGCACGGCTTCGCGCTTCTTTCTCTTTTTTTTCTGGGCATGCTTCTGACACATGCGAACCTGCGTCGTATTCGCGTTGTTGGGCACCTTCTGGCCGATCCCTTCTCGGGAAACGACTTCGCGCTGTCGGTGACCCTGGAAAACACCGCCAACACCGGATGCGCCGCTGTGGGTGTGCGCATCGTTCCTGGTGGACGGGTGTCTCCTCGGCGCAGCCGGTTTGGCCGAAAATCAACTCAGACCCCAAGAGAAGTCATCCAAGTGTCACCGACACCGTCAACGTCTTTTGGAAACAAAAAGGAAGAAGCCATCGCGTCTTTTGAAGGAGTGAGTGGCACTACGCTCGTTCCTTATTTAGAGAAAAAGGGAACACAGGTTGTGCGGGTGCACTTGCGCGCAAAGTCGAGAGGACGATTTCCGGCCTGCGCCGCGTTTGTGATGTCACGTTCTCCGTTGGGTCTTTTCACGGCCTGGCGGGTGTCTAGCCTCTCGCTTTCTGCCTTTGTTTTGCCAGAGCCAAAAGGCCTTCTCGCGCTGCCTTGGCGCTCGGGGCAAGACGGGGAAGCCCTGAGCGAAGATGCCAACGGTTCTCAAAAGGAGCGCCGAAGTCCCGATCAGCAAGAACTCGATGGCCTCTCGCCTTTGCGGCCGGGCGACACGCTCTCGCGTGTTGTGTGGAGGCGATTCGCGCCCCGTGGCCTTTCCGACAACCGACCCCTGGTGCGCACACTTCATTCCGATGCCCGCAAGCACGTCGTGCTGACGTGGAGTGCTGCTTCGCGCCAGGGGGCGGCGGGACTCGAGGCCACCCTCTCTCAACTTACGGAGTGGCTCTTGATGTGTCGGAGCGCGGGTGTTTCGTGTGACGTGGAAACTCCCCACTGGAGGGGGCACGAACTCACCGAAGCGGGGTGCGAAGCAGCGATGAGGGCCCTTTCCGTGGTGGCACCCGAGCCTGAAACGTCACGAGGAGGACCTCCCTGAAAAAGCGTCTTCATGGCTTTTGGATTTTTCTGCTGCTGCTCTTTACCGGACTCGCCGTGGTGGTGCTGGCTGTGGAAGAGCCCGACGATGGCACGATCATTGGGCTTGCTGTTGCGCATGCCATGCTCTCGTTGCTCGTGCTTGTTTGGCGGGAAGACACGACGGGAGATCCTCGAGCATCGCGTGAATCGCTCGTCAGCGTTCTCGTCCTTTTCGCTCCCGTGACGGCCGTGGTCGTTGTGACTTTCACTCTCATGCCCGGACTCGCACGTCGCCTTTTCCGTCCGCCCCCGTTCGTGCAGTCGGGTTTTGATTTTGGCGCCGAAATGCGCCCCGGAGACGTGGCTTCGGTTGCGCTCTCAACCGACGTCGCTTTTCGAGCCTATTTTCGTGACGGTGTCTTGCCTTCGCAAGAAAGACTTTATTGGCGTGGGGCTGCGTATGGAAAATCGGAAGGTCTGCACTGGAAACTTGGTCTCGTTCCCCGCGCGGAGTCTTCTGACGCGGGCTTTCTTCGCCTCGCCGAGGGCGAACTTACTTTGCGCCAGGAAATTGTTGTGGAGCCGCGCCCCACACGGCTCGTTTTTGCTCTCGATTGGCCCTATGGCGTGGTCGTTGCGCAGGAAGACGACGACCCCAGCGAGGGGGGGGGAGAGAGAATTCAGGAAGATGACCAAGGCGACTCTGAAAGCGCAGGACCTCAACGCATTGTGCGACTGCCTGGAAACATGGTGCTTCCCCCTTCTATCGCGCCCAGGCGCCGTCTGCTTGCGTCGGTAACGTCGGCGGCTTCTCCGCGCCTTGCTTTAACGCAAACGGAACGTCGCGCCTATTTAGACGTTCCTTTTGCGCCTCCTCCTTCCCTACTTCCGTGGGTGGAGGGCTTTCGGGCTCGCGCACATTCATTTCGCGCCCTCGAAGCCTTCGCTTCCACAAAGTTCCAGTCCGAAGGTTTTGTTTACACTCTTCAGCCTGGAAAGCTCGCCGAGGCCACGCCACAAGCGCGCTTGGAGGCGTTCCTCACCCAGAGCCGCAGAGGCTTTTGCGAGCACTATGCCGGCGCGCTAGGCACTCTGTTCCGTTGGGCTGGAATTCCAGCGCGCGTGGTGGTGGGCTACCAAGGAGGCGTTCGGAACACAGCACTTTCCGTGGTAACCGTGCGAGACGCGGAAGCCCACGCGTGGGTGGAGGCCTTCGACGACTCCCTTGGACGGTGGCGCCGATTCGATGCCACCGCGTGGGTGGCGGCCGACCGCATTTCTGGCCTCCCCGACGACTCCCTGGCTGGAGCCGATGCCACTCGATGGACACGAGAAGCCACGCAGACGCTCGCCCAATGGACCGAGCCCTTGCGCACCCTTTACGCCTTTGCGGTGGCTGGATTCCGCGAGCGATCGAGCATGCGTCTTGCCAAAGAACTCATTGTCGCGGCGTGGAAAGAGAACGCGTTCTCGCTCCTGGTCACCCTGGCGGGGGTGACAGGGCTCGGTTATGCCGCCGTTGTTCTTGTGCGTCGCAGTGGGCAGCGCCGAGGGCGGGATGTCGACGCACTGCTGTTTGAGGCCTATCGAACCCATTTGAGGAAGGCCGGCGTCAACGTCCATTTGTGGCAAGGCCCGAGCGATCTTTCGGAACAGGCGGCTCTCCTTTTTCCGCAAAATGCTCACGCAATCCGCGAAACGGCCAAACTCCTTTCACATCTTCTGTATGACAGGCTCACTGAGGCTCACCGTCTCCGCGCTCGCAAGGAAACGAAACGCGCGTTGAAAGGGATGCTCAAGGGCGCAAACATTTCACAAAAGAGATGACCGTTTTCGCACTGCCCTTCATCGGAAGGGGCCTGCGACGGCGAACCAAACGGCAACCACCACGAGACCAAATGCGACGGCATAATTGCCATTCATAGGTTCTTTCAGCACGAAAAGTGAGAAGATGATGAAGGCTGCGAGTGTGAACAATTCGGCAATAATGCGCAATTGGGCGGCCGAGAAGACCTGGTGACCAATACGGTTTCCAGGCACCTGCAAGCAGTATTCGAAAAACGCGATAGCCCAAGAGCCAAGGATCACCTGCCAAAGAGGCAGATGCGTAAACTTCAAATGCGCATACCAGGCGACCACCATGAAACAGGAACTTCCCAGAAGAAGCAGTGCGGCAAGAAGAGCAGGGTTCATGGTTGAGGTTCTCCCTTTGCCGGACAGCAACTCGGATGCGTTTTAGTATGCGTACACGCCTCGGCCGGTTTTCCGACCCAGGTGCCCCGCTTCGACGTATTTCCTGAGCAAGGGGCATGGACGGTACTTTGAGTCGCCTAAGCCTTCGTGAAGGACTTTCATAATGGCCAGGCAGGTGTCCAGGCCAATGAAGTCGGCCAGAGTGAGGGGGCCCATGGGTTGGTTGGTGCCAAGTTTCATGCCTGCGTCAATGTCGGCGGGCGACGCGATGCCTTCCATGAGGGTGTAAAACGCTTCGTTGATCATGGGCATCAGAATGCGATTGACGATGAATCCGGGGAAGTCTTGGGAGCAGACCGTTTTCTTGCCCATTTTTTCGGCCAAGGATCGGGTCAATTCGTACGTTTCATCTGAGGTTGAATGACCCCTGATGATTTCGACCAATTCCATGATGGGCACCGGATTCATGAAGTGCATACCAATGAATTTGTCTGCACGTTTGGTGGTGCTGGCAAGGCGTGTGATGGGCAACGACGACGTGTTGGACGCCAGAAGCGCATGGGGCGGCAAAACGGCATCCAGTTCCTTGAAGATGCGGGTTTTGAGCTCTTCGCTTTCGTTGACGGCTTCAATCACCAGGTCGCAGCCCGCGAGGTCCGAGAGGCTTGTGGTCGTTTTCACGCGGCCCAACACCGCGGGGGGGTGTTCTGAAAGTTTTCCCTTTTCAAACAATTTCCCCAGGCTCCGGTCCATGGTCAACAGGGCCTTTTTCAGGCCTTCGGGGTTCACGTCGCTCAACACGACATTGACCCCCGATTGCGCGAGAACCTGAGCAATTCCGCCGCCCATTTGTCCTGCCCCCACCACACCGACGGTGCGAAGGGCGTCGATGTTTGCGGGGGTGTGGGCCTTGCTGCCCGCGCTTGTCGTTTCGCTCGAAGTCGATTTCAGTGTCATGACGATGGGACTCCCCTCAGGTTTTTTCTCGTCGCTTGTCCGTGGATGGCGGATCAAACTCCACGGCACGGGCAAAAGTCAATTCTTGAAGTTTGAAGGGGTTCGACTAGGCTCGAAGGCTGGACGCGCCGTGTTCGTGAAGAGCGTCCTCTGCGGAGATGTCCATGTTGCACCAAAGCCCACTTCCCGCCCCGTATCCCACACTGACCGAGGCGGAATGCGTCGAACGCATCCGCGCGGCAAGAGCTCAACTTGGGGCGAGGGCTGTGATCCTCACGCACCATTACCAGCGTCCTGAGGTTGTGGCGCTCGGCGATGTGCGAGGAGATTCGTTGAAGCTTGCCCAATTCGCCGCCGCGCAGGAAGACGCTGAATTTGTCGTCTACTGCGGTGTCCACTTCATGGCGGAAAGTGCCGACGTTCTGAAGCGCGGCCAGCAAAAGGTTGTTCTGCCTGACCTGGGAGCCGGTTGCGACATGGCCGACATGGCGGACGCCGACGACGTGGAAGAGGCCTGGAATGAGCTGGTGGAAGCACTTGGCCACGACAGCATCATGCCCGTGACCTACATCAACTCGACAGCTGCCCTGAAAGCGTTCGTCGGGGCGAAAGGGGGGGTGTGCTGCACCTCGACCAACGCCGCCCGCATCATCGACTGGGCTCTGACTGAGCGCAAAACCCTCTTTTTCTTTCCCGATCAACACCTCGGTCGGAACACCTGCAAATCGGCTGGCATTCCGCTTTCGCAAATGACCCTTTGGGAGCCAGGGAAGCCTTTGGGCGGGAACGAGGCAGCAAAGTTGCGTAACGCGCGGGTGTTCCTTTGGAAGGGCCATTGCCCCGTTCATGCCATGTTCACGCTGCGGCAAATTGAGAACCTCCGTGCGAAAGACCCTGCCTTCAAAGTCATCTCGCATCCCGAATGCGCTATGGAGGTCGTAGACGCTTCTGATGCCGTTGGCTCGACGGAGTTCATCGTTTCGGAAATCGCAAAGAGCCCAGCGGGTTCGAAGTGGGCCGTCGGCACAGAAATGAATCTGGTGAACCGCATTGCCACCGAGAACCCGGGCAAGACTGTGGTGAGCATCAACCCTTTCATGTGCCTCTGTGGAACCATGAACCGCATCGATCTGCCGCACCTCGCATGGGCACTCGATTCCTTGGTCGCAGGCACACCTGTGAACGTTATCACGGTGGAAGAACCTGAGCGTTCGGCCGCAAGGGCAACACTCGACAGGATGCTCGCCATGAGCGTACCCGTTATGGCTCCCACGTTGGTCGTCCCATGAGCTTGAATGGTTCCGATGAAAAGCGGGAGCTTTCGCTGGAAGACATCATTCAACTTGCCAACCGCATTGGCCTGGAATTCGTAGACAAGCGCAAAGATGCCGAGCGTCTCGAACTCCTTCGGACTTCGGTGCGCGCCCGCTTGATGAATGACATCGAAAGCGCGGGCGAGACGGAAGGCACGAAGGCTATTCCCGAAGCGCGCCTCAAACGGCTCGCCGAAGCACATCCCGAATACATCGACCTTCTCGATCGCATTGCGGTGTCGCGTGCCGAGAGCGAAAAGCTTCGGATCCGATACGAGAGTTATCGAAATCTCTTTGAGGCCCGTCGAACCATGATCAGTTTCAAAAAGACAGAAATGAAGACACTCTAAGAAGCCTCACTTCCCGCCGTTTCTTGCACTGGAGTCTCTATGAAACTTTATTATTCACCCGGCGCCTGTTCCCTCGCTATCCACATTTCTTTGCGCGAGGCGGGTCTGCCCTTCGCGCTTGAAAGCGTCAACATTCGTGAAGGCACCTATGCGGGTGGCAAACCTTTCACAGAAGTGAACCCCAAGGGGTATGTTCCTGTTCTGCGTCTCGACGACGACAGCCTTCTTACGGAAGGCGTCGCGCTGCAGCAGTGGATTGCGGACCAGGCACCGCACAAGAACCTTTTACCGCCCGCGGGAACACGCGAAAGGTATACGGCCATCGAATGGCTTGCGTTCATCACCTCGGAGCTCCACAAGAGCTTTGGCCCGCTCTTCAATCCTACGGCCTCTGAAGACTCTAAAAAATCCGCTGCCGAGTTGCTCCTCAAGCGGTTCGCGTACGTCGATGAAAAATTGAAGGGCCACGACTACCTCATGGGTTCTTCGTTTTCGGCGCCGGACTCCTACCTCTTCACGGTGTTCAATTGGTCGCACTATGTGAAGCTGGATGTTTCGAAGTTCACGAATATCCTCGCGTTCTGCGAGCGCATGAAGGCAAGGCCATCCGTGCGGGAAGCCTACGCCGCAGAAGGCCTCAAGGGCTGAGTTCTCGTTGTGCCTTGTCCTCAAAAGGCAGGGCGCGTTGGTTTTCATAACGAGCCAGAAGCTGAAGTTGCCGAAGAACGGTGTGCGTTTCTAAACCACCGTCGGAACGATTTTTGGGAACAGAGAGAAACACGATTTGGGAAAGAAGACGAACGGCGTTGGGTGTTTGCAAGGGCGCCACGGCGGCAAGGCTCGTCAGGGAATGAGCAGCGTCGAAGCCGTGATTTTGCAATTCTTTTTTGGTTTCGTCGGGTGTGTCCGACAAATAAGGCAACAACCAAGCACTTCTGATTGACGACTTGTGACCAGCGAAGCGTCTGGCGATGCTGGGAGCCAAAGTCAGAATATGCTCCCATTGAGAGCCTCGTGCCAGCGTGCTTTTTTGAGTGGCGCCGTTGGCACGGGCACGAATCAGCCATTCGTGAAAAAGGGAAGGCCGTATGCGAAAAGACCCCGGAATGGAAGCCTTCGGAAAGCCTCGAACCATGTTACGAAGCACCACATCGGGAGTGTCGTTCCAGAAGAGCCGAATGGCCCACACGAGCAGCGTGTAGAACGGGGGCCAGGTGGCGAGTTTGAGACAGGAGGCTTTTCCGAGACGTTGCAGAAATGAGGTATGAGACTGACGCGTGAAATGGGCGGTTCGACGCCACATCGATTCGCGGAGTGCGGCATTGCGGACAACCGCGATGGCTCCGCCGAGGGCCGTGCGTCTTTTGATGGTGCCAAAGCTGAAAAGCGAGATGTCGGCTGCATGGGAGCCTTGGAAGTCTCTTCCCAGGTAACACTGGGCGCAGTCTTCAACGAAGTAAACACCGGCTTTCTGGCAAAGCCTCGCCAGCAGTGAGACGTCCGACCAGTTTCCAAAAAGATGCGCAACAATGACGCACGCCGTTTTCTCCGTGAGGCAGGCTTTGAGAGAGGTTTCCGAGGGGAGTCCTGTCGATTCGTCGAGGTCGGCAGCAACGACAACCAAGCCGTGTGCCAGAGCGATGTCTGCCATGTGGGGAATGGTCAGAGCGGAGAAGACAACTTCCGAGCCCGCAGGAAATGCTTTTTCCAGAAGGAAAGCATCCCAGGCCGTGCGCACCGAGGCGTAAACGTCGCCCACTTCACACAGAGTGAGAGCATCTCGCCTTCCTGGGAGCATTGGGCCAAAGAGATCGCAAAGGACCGAGAGAAAATTGAGATCCAAGTGCATGGGGGGATAACGGACCATTTTTCACACCTCAATGAACACGTGAGCGCACTTTATTTTCATTGAGCCTCTTTTCGAACCGCCAATGACGTGTCGCTCCCCGTTTGCCCGCAAGATCGTCGCATGTGAGAATTCTGCCACTCACAGGAGTTGCAAAATGGCGTTGGCAAGTCCTTCGTGGCTGGGAAATCGGGCTGCCCTTATTGGCCACACGGGTTTCGTTGGCTCCCACCTCTCTCGTCAGTTTCCTTTTTCGCACGTTTACAACTCGAAGAACATCCACGAGATGTGTGGCGAGAGGTTCGACACCATCGTGTGCGCGGGTGTTCCTGCCGTGAAGTGGTGGGCGAATCGGAATCCCGAAGCGGACTGGGCGAACATCGTCACACTCCTGGAGTCGGTTGAACGGGCGCACGCGACGCGCTTTGTTCTCATTTCCACCGTCGATGTTTATCCCGAACCGCGTGGCGTCACCGAAGCCACTGGCCTGACCCCGGGCGCAAACCACGCCTATGGCCGACATCGGCTTGCGGTGGAGCACGCCATCACTGCGCAGTTTCAAAAAAAGCACATTTTGCGCTTGCCCGGCGTGTTCGGCCAGGGGCTCAAGAAGAACGTCATTTTTGACCTTCTCAACGACAATGGTCTCGATGCGATAAATCCAGATTCTGTTTTTCAGTACTATAGTCTCGAGAGACTTGGAGATGACCTCACTCGAGTCGTATTGGCGGATCTCCCGCTGGTCAACCTCTGTTCGGAAGGTGTGCCCACCTCGGAATTCGCGGAGCGGTTTTTTCCGCAGAAGAAACTGGGAGCAGCCGCTTTGCCTGCAGTCACATACGATGTGCACACCCAGTTTGCAGACGTGTGGGGACGAGAGGGGAATTACCAATTCACCAAAGACACAGTTTTTGAAGATCTGGCCCGTTACATTGTGAGCCAGACCAAATGAGGCGGATTTCTGTTTCCGCATTGGCTTGGCCGGAAACTGAGGAGAGGGCTGGGCTCCATCGCGTTTGCTCGCTTGGGGTCACCGAGTTGGAGCACGTGCCGGCAAGGTGCGCGGCCCTGAGCGACGGGGAGTTCACACAGCGTCGACTTCAGCCTGTGGCGTTCCAATCGCTTCTGCACAAGACCGAGAAACTGCCCGAGAAGCCGTGTTTGTTCGGCTCGGACGCGCAAAGGGACGCTCTCCTCTCACACCTTCGCGCGGTGTTGGCGCAAGCGGCAAGAGCGGGCGTCGAGGTTGTCGTTTTCGGAAGTCCCCGTGCACGCAGTTTCGACGAGACCATTCTGAGCGCACCCGAGGCAGAAGAACGCGCTCTTGTTTTTTTTCGCAGGCTTGGCGAGTCAGCCCATGCGTGTGGTGTTGTTTTTTGTTTGGAACCCAATCCGGCTTCTTACGAATGCAATTTCCTCACGCGCACCCTGGATGCTGCCGCCTTTGTGAGGAACCTCAACTGCAAAGGCATCGCCCTGAATCTTGACGTGGGCGCCATGGCCATGAACGGCGAGGATCCTGGCGTCATTTGGCCTGCAGTGCGCGACGTCACGCAGCACATCCACGTGAGCGAACCCTTTCTGGCGCCTGTTGGGGCCATGCCCAGCACACACCCGCTCCACGCGGGCTTTGCGGAGGTCTTGCGAAAAACCGACCCCCAAAGGCGAGTTTCCATCGAAATGGTTGCCAAAGGCGACAGAAGCGAGTGGGAAGGCGCCCTTGAAAGCGCGTTGGACTTCGTGCGGAGAGTTTATGGCTAAACACGACAGGTATGATGTCGTTGTTGTGGGCGGGGGGTTCTTCGGCTGCCGGCTTGCCACATCGCTTGCGCGAGAGGGCCGCAGCGTTCTTTTACTCGAACGCGAGGATGATCTCATGCAGAGGGCGAGCCTCAACAATCAGGCTCGTGTTCACAATGGGTACCACTACTCCAGGCACTTCCTTACGGCATTGCGCTCCCGCGTCAATTTTCCCAGGTTCGTGCAGGATTTTGGCCCGTGCGTGGTGGACTCTTTCGAGAAGTACTACGCGGTGGGAAGAGCCTTCTCGAAGGTGACAGCAAGGCATTTCGTGAGCGTCATGGATCGTGTCGGCGCGCCCGTGCGCCCGGCACCCGCTCGTGTGGTCGCTTTGTTCGAGCCGAAGTTGGTGGAGTCCGTTTTTTCGGTTGTTGAAGTTTCCTTCGACGCCGACAAACTCAGGGACATCACGCGCGACGGACTCGATGCCGCCGGTGTTGACTGGAAAACGGGTGCGCACGTTTCTTCTGTTGCGCGTGGGGCGAAGGAAGGAATTGACTTGAATGCCGTGCTTGGCTCGGAGCCATCTCATTTTAACGCTAAGAACGTGTTCCTTTGCAACTATAGCGGCATCAATGAAACGCTAGCGAACTCCGGCCTACCGCTTGTCCCAATGAGGCACGAACTCGCGGAAATCTGTTTGGTTGAGGTGCCGGAGCCCTTGAGGAATATGGGTGTCACGCTCATGTGTGGTCCGTTCTTCTCGCTCATGCCCTTTCCAACCCGAGGACTCCATTCTTTGAGCCACGTGCGATACACCCCGCACAGCCACTGGGTTGATTCGGCCGGCTCCTACATTCCCGCAAGCGAGGTCCTCGAGAGTTTTCCAAGGAACACGCGCTTCGCCCACATTGAGCGCGACGCTTCCCGTTACCTCCCGATTTTGGTCGGGTGCAAACACAAAGATTCGATTTGGGAGGTGAAGACCATGCTCCCCGCGAGTGAAAATGATGATGGCAGGCCCATTCTTTTCAAGGCCAACTATGGAATTCCGGGACTTTCATGCGTGATGGGTGGGAAGATAGATAACGTCTTCGACATCCAAGAAGAAACAGCAAGGATGAAAGCATCATGATCCCTGTGAAGTCGGACGTGTTTGTTTCCGTCGTGTTGCCCGTGCGGAACATGGGCCGCCAGGCAGCTGGAGCCCTTACCACCGTGGCCGAGTGCATGAAGACGCATTTTTCTTTCTTCGAAATTATTGTGGTTGATGAAGCATCCTCCGACGCCACGGTTGCCGAAATGGCCACCGTGCTTGAACGCTACGAAGGAATCCGCATCATTGAACTTTCGCGGCGCTGCGGGGTCGACATCGCGATTTCGGCGGGATTCGAGGGAGCCGTAGGCGAGTGCGTGGCTGTTCTCGATCTCGTTTCCGATCCGGTCGAGAGGCTTCCCGAACTTGTCATGCAATGCCTTTCGTCGGGCGCGATTCTCTACGGAACAACGAAGCGACGGAACAGCAACCCCTTCCGTGCCCTCTTTTCAGCGCTTTTTCACTGGTACTGTGGACGTGTGCTTGGCATCGATATTCAGCGCAACGCGGGCATTTTTCGCGTTTACAATCGCGCCGCGACCAACGCCTACATCAACACAGCCGACCGCACACGCGACGCCAGGCTCGTCACTGCGAGCCTGGGTTTCGAGCTTCGGCCATTCGACTCCCATGAGAGAGGGGGAAGCAAAGTCTCATTGCGCCAGCGGCGCAGTTTCCTTGAGGACGTCAATTCTTTTTTCGAAATTCTCGTGTTCACTTCACGGCATCCTTTGCGGTGGGCAAGCTTTCTTGGACTCGTCGCCGCAGGGGCGAATCTTGTTTATGTTTGTTACGTCATTGGTGTCATTGCCTTGAAAGAGCAGATAGCGGAAGGGTGGGTCACCCTGTCGCTGCAGAACGCATTCATGTTCCTCCTTTTGTCGCTTGCTTTGGCGCTTCTTTGTGAATGTGTCGGAAAAATTCTTGCGGAGTCGCAGAAGCACCCCTTGTACACAGTCTTGCGCGAACGAAACAGCTCTGTTCTCGTCGATGCGTCCCGGCGAAGGAACATCGTCTCCGAGTCCGCTTGAGGGAGAAAACAGTGAAATCGAGTTTCCAAGTGGGCGACCTTGGTCGTTACGCGGATGGGCCTTGGGAGTTTCCCTCGTTCGAAAGCATCGAGCTGCGCTCCAAAGGCTCGAAAATCTGCATCTGCGTCTTCGTCCTCAATGAGGTCGGGCGGTTGGCCAGGCAGCTTGAGAAAATGCGCACTGTGGCGGAGCGAGTCGACGTTCTGGTCATCGATGGAGGGAGCACCGACGGGACTGTAGACCTCGAGGAGTTCGCGGCCGCCGGCGTGCGTGCGGTGCTCGTGAAAAAGGGGGAAGGGAAGCTGGGTGCCCAAATGCGGATGGCCTTCGCATTCGCGCTCAGCCAAGGCTACGAGGGGGTTGTGACGGTTGACGGCAACGACAAAGACGACGTTGTTTCGGGGCTGCCGCGATTTCTTGCCGCCCTTGATGCGGGCTACGATCATGTTCAGGGTTCGCGTTACCTTGCTGAAGGACAACACGAGAACACGCCCCTTTTGCGTCATCTTGGCGTGAAATGGATTCATGCTCCCCTGGTTTCGCTGGCCAGTGGTTTTCGTTACACCGACACCACGAACGGCTTCCGCGCCTACAGTCGGCGTTTTCTGGAGGACGACGCACTTCGCGCGATGCGCGCGGATTTCTCGGGTTACGAGCTTCACTACGTCCTTGCCATTGAGGCCGTGCAAAGGGGGTTCCGGGTTCTTGAAGTTCCCGTTGTGCGCAGGTATCCCGCGAGCGGAAAGATTCCCACAAAAATCGTCGGATTGCGTGGGAACTTGAGGCTGCTGTGGTCTCTTGTCGCGACGTGCGGCCGTGTTTCCCGTCGGCTGCAGCGAGCAGCGCTCGTGGTGTCTCTTGTTGCGGCTTTCCTTGTCCTGACAGCCGCGTTTCGCGCTAACTTCTGGGGAACCGTGAATGAGGTTTGGTTTCAGCGTCATCAAAGAGACTCTGAGTCGCTTGTCATAGGAAGGTTCAATGCCATCAGAGACAAGGGACTTCTGTCTAGCGGCAATTTCCTAACGCGTTCCACGCACGAGCATGTCACCGAATACCGCAATTGGTTGGGGGGCCTCACCCAAGAGCACTTTCACCCCTACCACAGCCAACTGGGGCTCCAAGGCACTTTGGCGGGAGCTGCGTTCCAGGCCATGAGACTTTCCGCGAAGGAAACCCTCAGCGTCGCGTGGCTCCTCAATTCCATGCTTCTTTCCGGGCTGCTCGTGGCTTTCCTCGAATGGACGCGGCGTCGGTACGGAGCGACACCTGCGCTGCTCACGTTCCTTGTGTTGCTCAACACCCCTTGGCTTCTTGTTTTCGGACGGAACCTTTACTGGGCGACTTGGGCTTGGTTTCTGCCCTTCGTGGCCTTTCTGTGGTTTTCCCGGCGGCTCATGTTTTGCGGAGTGGAGCGTTTTTGGGATGTCCTGTTTCTTTCAGCTTTCTTCATAGCGCTCAAAAGCACGACGGGCTACGAGTACCTGTCAACCATCACTGTTGCTGCCATGGTGCCTTTTCTCCTCGAGGGCATGTCGAATCCGCTTCCCGCCCTAGGCAGGACGTTGCGATCGTTGCTTGCCGTGGGCGCAGGGGCTGTCTTGGGATGTGTATCCGTGCTGTTCATCCACTTTTTTATTTTCAGCCAAGTGTTCCCTTCGGGAAGGGAAGCCTTTTTCGAGTTCAGCAAAATTTTTGCAAAGCGCACGTCGGGCAGTCCCGACCATGTTGGACAAGAGTTCGCAGAGAGTCTCTCGAGCGATTTTACCTCTGTCTTCAACGGTTACTTAAACAATCAGGTTGTGGTGTTCGAGTGGACCGCCAAGCAAATCATCTACGGCACTCTTCTCGCCGCTGCGCTGGGGGCGCTTCTTTTGAACAGATTCGGCGCACCCACCTTGTGGAAGAGCGCTCGTGACGAGTCAGATGCCCTTCGCCTTCGGGCGCTCACCACGGCGTTCATTTTTGCTCTTTTCGCTCCTTTTTCATGGCATGTTCTTGCTCTGCCTCATTCGTTTGTTCACTTTCATATGAACTACGTCTTGTGGAGTTTGCCCGTCACGCTGCTTGCGCCTGTTCTTGTGGGATTCGTAGCAGAGAGGCTCTGGCCGCTGCTCGTGCCGCGAGGAGTCGGGCTTTTGCTCCTCATGGCATTGGCAGTGGCCGGTGTGAGTGTTTATGTGACGAACCAGGAGGCCGCGTTTCGTAAGTTCGCCTTTTCTTGTTTAGGCAAAGCGGCGACCCTTCACGCCTTGGCCGACGCGGGCGCGCAAGTGTCGATTGTGCCGGCATCCAATCGTGTTTGTTTAAAATCGGAGCCGTTTGATGCCTACAGTGTGCGCCCCTTCGAAATCACTTCCATGAGCGCCCAGGGCGAGCCCGGGGAGATGCGGGTTTTGTCGCAAACGGAGGGGTCGTTCACCCTTCCCTTTTGGCGGGGGCGGGGGGTAGTTGTCTGGACGACTTTGCCACTGCAGGGGCTCAAGAACATCCAATTGCTCTTGCGTGAACACGACGGAAGAGTGCGCCAAACGTGGGAAATTCCGGTGCACTGAGTCAGAATCAGTAGCCGCAATACGAGAGATCGGCAGGCTTCGCAGCCCCCACATTCCAGCAAAGGCGGTCGGTGTATCCGCTGTCGGAATCTTGCGTGTAACGGTACACGACTGTTTCGTTGCGATTTGCTCCACCGCACGCCACTCTGCGATCGTGCAGGTTCACGTTTGTCGAAGAAACAAGAGCACCCGAAGCATTTTCAATGACGATGAGGCAGTCGAAAATGTCGGCCCAGCCGCTGTCTGACTCGTAATTGAACGTGTAGGAAACGGTGTCTCCGTCCCTGAGCTTCACCCCTTCGACATCGGCGCGAGCCGAAACGGCAGTCAATGAGGCGAGGAATGACACAAAAGCAAAGCACGTTTTCATTGGGATTCTCCTGTGAGAGGGGTCTGGGAACCGCTTCTCTCGTAGAAGTCTTCCGTGCTGCTGGGCAAGCAGTTTTGTGCGGAGTCCGAGGTCTTCGCGAAGATGTCACAAAAGGCCGATTGGCCATAGAAAACGGTCTTTCTTTGCCCTTTGCCCTTTGCCCTTTGCTCTTAGCCCTTTGTCCTTAGTCCTTTGTCCGCGTTCCACATTCACCGCGTTTCTTTCCCTCTCACCACAATTTCGTCGAGCATGCGTCGTCGGTAGCTGTCGACGCCGAGGAACACGAGAAACTCCGACGCCTCCACAAGGCGATCGTACATGCGAGCCCCAATGCGTTCTTGCAGTGACTGCCGCCAGAAGCTTTCATTGGCTGGAATTTCAGAGAGACCATAGGTACGAGGGTCGTATTTATGGTTTCCGTGAAGGTAGTTTGTTGTGAGGAGTGTGACCTTGCCGGAGTTGTATCGGCTGTTAATAAGTTCATCGAGTTTTTCGAGCTGCCACTCGTTTTCCGTTCGGCCTTTGCCGAGTTCGTCTATGAGCAGAACATCGACACTGCGAAGGGGTCCCAGCACAGCTTCTTCCGAAGTTTTTGCGCTGTAGGTGTGACGGAGTTCGCCGAGGAAGCGGCTGAAATCGACAAAGCGTCCGTTGAGGCCGTGGTGAAGCACAAGTTTTCGGAGCGCGGACACAGCCAAGTGTGTTTTTCCCGTGCCCACAGGTCCCATGAAGGTGAGAAAAGGGCTTTCGAGCTCCTGCTTTTGTGAAGTGAGTGCGGCAGCCGTGCGCTCGCAATACGTTTCGGCCCATTCCGCAAGCATTCGCAATTTGTCGCGGCTC
>JADCJN010000024.1 GCA_020247005.1 Silvanigrellales bacterium | reverse complement strand
TCAGGATGCTCTTCACCAGTTCACCCAACCCTTGAAGGCTAAACAGGCGTTGGACACCTGAGACCGGATTCATTTTGTTGAGGTCGAACTCGAGTTTTTTCCAGCTCCAGTTGAAGCGAGTGAACAGAAGACCAAGGAGAACCGGTGTGACAGTGAGAACGACACCAAGCCCCACCAACGAGGTGACGAGCGGCTGCGCAACAGCGCCGATGGCGTCGATAACCATTTCAGGCGACATCGTGTGACGGGTGACGAGCGTCCAGGAGCGCCGGAAGGAAAGGACGAAGGCGTCATGGATTTCTCGGCCCAGGAAGGAAAGTCCGAGCGTGGAAACAAGAAGGGCAACGGCGGCCATGAATTCGCGAGGGTTCGCAATGTTGCCTTCCTCACGAAACTGCTTGCGGCGTTCGTCGGAGGCCTCTTCTGTTTTGTCTTCGGAAGACTGCTCGCGTTCGTTCAAGGCGAGTTACCCCCCTGTGCTGGGAGGGGGAGGGGGGGAAGGGGAGGAGGAAATGCGACAGGTTCCTTGCTCTTGGGAGGCTCTCGAAAGGCGTGCTGCATGCCTTGGTACCCGCCGATTCCGAGGCCAAGGCCGGCTCCTCCGACGACACGAACAAAGGCTGTAGCCGAGAAAAAGAGGACGACCATGCTCACCGCGAAGGAGAGTGGAAACTGCATCACCAGGGCATTGAGTTGCGGCAATGCCCGATTGAGCAGCCCCAGTGCGAGCGTCACAAGAAGCTGTACGACGAGAAGGGGAGCGGCGAGACGCAGCCCGAGCAAGAAACTTGCGTGCACCACTTGCAGTGCGGCCTGAGCCACGGCGCCGTCTTGCGCTGGACCCCCTAAGGGAACCGAGTGGAAGGAGTCGACCAGTGCGGTGAGGAAGATGTGGTGCACGTTCATGGCAAGGAGACACATGAGAACAAGCCAACCCTTGAACGTGGCAAAAGACGATTCCTGCTCACCCGTTGCGGGCGAGAACAGGGATGCGGCCTGGAAACCCATGTTAACGCCAACCAAGTTCGACGAGATGCTTGAGGCGTGAATGAGGAGCTTGCCCGCAAAGCCTGTGGCGAAACCAAAGAAGACTTCTCGCACAGTGGCGAGCGCCAATGAAAACGGGCTCCAGATGTCGATTCCGGTTGCGAATCGAGCATCAGAAAACACGGGCCAGAGGAAGAAAGTAAACATGATGGCAAAAACAAGACGAAGCCGGGTGGGAACTGCGTTGTCGCCAAACACGGGCAGAAAGAGAAACACCGTAAGGACCCGCAGGAAAGCCATGGCTGCAATGGGCCAGACCTTCGGATCGAGGTTTAGCAGCGTTTCGATGGAGACGACTTCAGCGCCCATGGCGAGCTTTCCTTTAGCGTTGACGCGCTATCTCAGCGTTGACGCGCTATCTCAGGAATTTTTTTGTACAGATCCGAGGTGTAGCTCGTAAGCCGACGGAGCATCCACGGAGACACCAGGATGAGAACAACGATCATGGCAGCAATTTTTGGAAGGAATGAAAGTGTGGCCTCATTGAGTTGCGTGGCCGCTTGAAAGACGGAAACGATGAGACCCACCGCAAGCGCTGTGGCCAGCAACGGTAGCGAGAGCTCAGCCGTCGCGTAAACGACGCCAAGTCCAAGGTCGATGATTTGCTGATTGTTCAAGTTCGGTTCTCCTTTTTTATGCGAAGCTTCGGACGAGGCTTCCGGCGAGGAGATTCCACCCGTCGACCAAGACGAAGAGGATAATCTTCAAGGGGAGGCTGACGACTGTGGGAGGAAGCATCATCATTCCCATGGCCATGAGCACGGAGCTCACGATCATGTCGATGATGATGAAGGGAAGGTATACAAGGAAGCCAATTTGGAAGGCTGCCTTCAGTTCTCCGATGACGAAAGCAGGAATGAGCACCCGCATGGGCACTTCTGCAACCGTTTTCGGCTGGGGTTCCTTGGAAAGCTGAAAGAAGAGAGCCAGGTCTTCTTTGCGGGCCTGCGAAAGCATAAAATTGCGCACAGGAGCCGTGCCTCTTTCGAATGCCACAGCGGCAGGAATCGTTTTGTCCATGTAGGGCTTTAGTGCTTCGTCGTAAATTTTGTTGGTTGTGGGCGCCATAACGAAGTAGGTGAGAAAAAGAGAGAGTCCCACGAGAACCTGATTGGGCGGCATTGTGGGTGCGCCCAGTGCCTGCCTCAAAAAGGAAAGGACGATGAGTATGCGCGTGAACGAACTCATGAGCAGGAGAATGGCTGGCGCAAATGTCAGAATGGTGAGGATAGCCACCACGCGAAGAGCTGGAACAAGGTCGTCGGGGTCCTCGCTGTTCGCGATGTTGAGCGAGAACAGCGGAGAGGACGAAGGCCCCGGCCCCTTGGCTGGCAAGGCCATGTAGGGAACGCCGGAAGCGGTTTCTCCCATGACACGCGCGTTTGCTCCTCCAGCTGGAAGGGCTGGTTTCGATGGTTCCGACTGGCCGAATGCCAAAGAAGGAATTGCGAAAAGGAGCACAAGGACGACACACAGGCGCTTGAACATGTTCACGCAGGCGTTCCGTTTCAGGCGAGAGGTTTCATTTCACGGAGCTTCTCACGAATGAGGCTCGTGACGCTTTCCATTTGATGTTCTTCGGCAGCTTGGCCTTTGAGCTCTCGGCGGCTCTCTTCTGCGAAGGCATTCGCAAGGTAACGAGGAAATGCCGAGGTTTTGCTGTTCTGGGGTGCTGACTCATGGGCCGCTGCTTCTTTCGGATTTTTTCCACGCATGTTGCGTAAGGCGGAAAGGAGAATTTCGGATTTTGGATTTGATCCGCTGGGTTCTTTGTCCTGTGCATTGCCGGGCTCCACAGGGACTTCCTTTGAAGACGCTGATGGGTTTGGTGGCGTGGCAAGCCGCGGGGTCGACTCGCGAGCGAAGCGGCGTGGTTCGGGGCGAGAAACAGAGAGCAGAGAAGGCTCTCCCACGGAGACTGTGCTTTTGAGCTCTCCTCCCTGGGCGCCTATGGTTTTGAGGAACGTAATGCCTTGCTCGGTGGAGGCGATGGCGAATTCTTCGCCTTTGATGCGCACCAACACGACGGAGCGCTTTGGAGCCACGGCGAGGGTGCCCACAATTTCCATGAGCTTTTCTTGTTTGCTGACAGGAAAAAGCCCTCGGTTCTTGAATCGCACAAGGAAGATGCCCCCGGCGGCCAAAAACACTAGCATGCCACCCACGAGCCCCAGGCTTTGCCACGGATTAAAGTCGATGCTGCCCGCATTTTCAGGAGGAAGTGGGGAGGGAATTTCTGTTGCAGGTGAAGTCGTCGAGTCTTTGAATTCGACGGCCTCCGCTGCTGACTTCGCCTCTGGCATCAACTCCGTTGCTTCGGACAAAACCGGTCCCGCTGTGTCCTCTCCGAGAGGCTTTTGGGCCTCGCTTACGGTGGCCGTGCTCGGAGACGCCCCACCCACGGCTTCTGCCGCCGACACCGCGAGGCGTCCTTCGGGCTCGTTCGCCAGGACAGGCGGCAGCGCGAGAGGAGGTACGGCTTCGGTTTGGACTTGGCTGGCTGGCACAAGGGACTGGGCGAAACACCGGACACCGAAGGGCAAGGTGATGAGCAAGCCTAAGGCACCAGCCCCGAGGTGAAAAGCCAAGCGAGCGAAAAAAGAAGCGTTGCTGCGTACATTCGCGTCGATGTTCGGGAAGGTCATAATGCGTCCTTCGGACCGACGTCGTCGATGCCTACGCCACTCATGACATCGGTGAGTCGAACTCCGAATTTTTCGTTCACGACGACGACTTCACCGAGCGCAACGAGTTTGTCGTTCACATAAATTTCCATGGGCTCGCCTGCCATCTTGTCGAGCTCTATCACCGAACCTTGGCCAAGCTGCAGGAGATCGTTCACAAGAAGCTTCGTTCGTCCGAGTTCGACCGTGACCTTGAGGGGAACATCAAGGACCATTTTCATGCGCGAGAGATCGAGCGACTTTACGCCGTCATCACCACCCGCCTTGGCGATTGCAGATGCACCGCCCGCATCGCTGTCGCCGCCACCGTCGAGACCTTCGAGGCCATAATCATCGAGATTCATGTCTTGGTCGCCCGCCATTGCTTTTTTGCCTCCATCAATGCCCAACTTTTTCGAAACTCAGGCTTGTCGAAATTTCTTTAGAATTTCGCGTTCCTTCAATAGTCGCCCATCGTTTCCACAATTTTAATTGCCTTGTTTCCTTTGACGACCCCTGGAACTCCACGGAATTTGTGTATGCCTTCGACCGATATATCGAGAGGTTTGTCTGCATCTCTGTCGAGGATAATGACGTCGCCTCGCTGGAGATCCATGAACTCACGTAGGTTCAACCAAGCATTTCCCAGGGTCACATTGACGTTCACGTTTGTCGCCATAAGCTGCGCTTTGATTCGATTGATCCAGATGTGGTCGACTTCCAGCTGCTCATTCTGGAATCCGACCGAGAGTTTGGACTTGATGGGCTCAAGAGTGGAATAGGGGATGACGAGCTTAATGGAACCGCTCATTTTTTCGAGCTCGACATCGAAAGCTGTCGAAATGACGACGTCGGATGGCGGAACGATAGCCACAAATTGTGGATTGATTTCGGTTCGCGAATAGTGGATTTTTAAAGGGAAAACGGGTGCCCAGGCTTTTTCGAGATCTTCGATAGCAGCCATGACAATGCGGCGAGCAATTTTGATTTCGATGGGTGTGAAGTCTTTTCCTTCGATTTTCGTGTACGGGACGTCGCTTCCCCCGAAGAGGGAATCGACGAGCGCATAAAGAAGCTTGCTTTCGATGACCATCACAGCGGAACCTCTGAGAGGTTCTACGCGCAGAATGTTCAGGCACGATGGCAAGGGCAATGAGTTCATGAACTCGCCAAACTTTATGGTTCCGCTCGAGTTCACACCGATGTTCGCGACCTTGCGGAGTGCAGCCGAAAGCGACACTCGAAAAAGGCGAATGAATCGATCGTGGATGATGTCGAGCGTGGGCATTCGACCGCGTATGATGCGGTCCTGGTTGGCAAGGTCGTAATGGACCACGCCTGCGGCATTGCCTCCCCCGTTGCCATCCTGGCTGTCGATGCGGCCATCAGAAACGGCATTGAGAAGCGCATCGACTTCGCTTTGACTGAGTACCTGATCCACGTTTACCTCACTCCACCAGGAAGTCTGTGAAGAAGAGACTCTTCACGGGACGATCGAGTACTTCGTTGAAGCGGTTGGTGAGTTCCTTCCGCAGGCGCTCCTTGCCTTTTTCTGTCAGCAGTTCAAGGCGCGATTTCGAGCTGATGCTCGTAATGACGATGTCTTTGAGCTGAGGCTCGCGCCTTTTAATCTCTTCTTTTTGGCTTTCACCGCCATGGTATTCGATGGTGATGCCCATGCGGAGGAAACGGTTCTCAAGTGGATTTCCAAGATTGAGGTCCATTTTGGGAAGGTCGATGGTTTCTCCGAAGCCTGCGCTTTTTTCACGCGTGTCTTTCTTGGCTTTGTCACCTGCCTTGGAGTGCTCTTCTTCTTTGCCTTCCTTCTTTTCGTCGCCCTTGCCTTCGTCTTTTTTCCCGTCTTTTTCGCCGGCCTTGGCATCGCTTTTTTCTTCTACCTTTTGGGCGTCTTTTTCTCCGGATTTTCCATCGGATTTTCCATCGGATTTTCCATCGGATGTGGCTTCCTCTTTTCCGCTCGATTTGGCTTTCTCGTTCGTGTCTGCCTTAGAATCAGACTTTGCTTCGGACTTGGGATCGCCTTCGGATTTTTCGCTTTTTGCGTCGCCTTTGGAGTCGCTGTTCTCGGATTTTTCGTTCTTTGCCGACATCGCGACGTGGTCTTTTTTTCCGCCAAGGAAGGTTTTGTAGGCAAAGAATCCTCCGCCCGCGAGCGCGACCGTCAGGAGTCCTCCGATGCCTGCCAACAAAAGGATTTTTCTTTTTTTGCCAGCGGCCTCGGGCGTGTCGGGCGCGGGTGCTGCGCCTTCGGCCTTCTTGGCCTCTTCTTTGTCTTTTTTCGCCATGTGCGCGCTCCGTTCGTCCTGAGGTCTCTTCAGGAAGCTTGCCATAGTCCCGACGGCTGTGGATTTCCCAGCGTCGTGGGCGACGCGTGCAAATCTTTCCACCCGGGAAATGCTTTCCCAGAAAGAGTCGACTTTGGTATGAGGGGAGGTGCGGAGGCGGAAGACGTCGGCGTGACGCCGGTGAAATTCACTCTTTCTTCCTGGAGGCACCGTCATGAAAACCGTCGGCAAGCCCTTCCTTGCGACAGCATCCAAACGCTTTTTCATCTTGTGTCTTGTTTCTTTTGGGAGTGTTTCGTTGGATCACGCCTTTGCGCAGCCGGGTTCAGGGAGAGGGCCAGGTGGCGCGGGGGTGGGGTCATATTGTCCTGCAGGTGGTGCGAACCTGAGGGTTTCGTCTGCCCAGACATCCGAAGGCGCCGTCCTCATTTTCAAAGGAAACGCCGAAGAGCTTCAGGCCGCACGGCCGAGACTTGAGAAAATGGCAGAACGTCATAGCGCGAGGTCAGAGGCCCGGGGGAACGTCGGCATGCCCGCGACGGGGCGCGTGGGCGTGATGCCAGGGAATCCTCTGATGATGCCTGCCTCAGGTGCGAGAGTTGTCAGTGCTCCCGGGAACTTGCAGCTCGTGTTCGAGGCCCGGGAGGCGAGAGATTTGGGTGCTCTGCGAGAGGCCGTGCGTCTGCACGCCCTCCAAATGACGGATGGCTGTGCCGTGAGGGCTCCAAAGGAACCACACTTTTGAAGTTGCCTCCTGACGTCAGGCATTTCGGCATGGTAGTTCTTCCGCCGAGCCCGGATTGAGGGGTGGGGTTGGGGGAGCTTTCGATGGAAGTGCGCGTCTTTGCCGAAACAATCCTGCATGGAATGGAGTTGGAGTCGAAACTGGTGTCGCCTCCCACCCTCACCGATGGGCACCGTGGTGACGGTCTTCGTGGCGCACCCTGGCCGGGGCGTCCCAAAGGGCTCACACTGCAGGACTGGCACGAGCGTCCGCGCCTCGCCTTTCCTGGTGCTGGCACTCTTGCAAGTCCCCATGCACGCGGGCAGGCTCTCCATTTTTTTGCGAACCATGAGTTGTTGGCCCTTGAACTCATGGCTCTCGCGCTCCTGCGTTTTCCCGACGCACCTGCTTCCTTCCGTCGTGGACTGGTG
>JADCJN010000239.1 GCA_020247005.1 Silvanigrellales bacterium | reverse complement strand
CATAGGTTGTGCGTGTGGGAGCAAAGCGCTGAAATGAGCCGAAATTGAATGGGGTTGGTGTCCTGGAATTCGTCGACCATAAAGTAACGGAAACGCGCCTGCAGCTGCTCGCGCACGCGGGTGTTGGTTTCCAGAAGCCGAACCATTTCAAGAAGAAGGTCGTTGAAGTCCATGGCGTTCTGGGCGCGCATGCGTTTCTGGTAGAGTTCGTAAACCTTTAAAATAATCTCGTCATGATTTTCTTCGCCGTACCTTCGAAAGCGGGTTTGCGCTTGGGTGTCGGGGGCGTGCGCATCGCGGCGCAAACGCTCCGCGAAGTCTGTGGAGGTTTCGCCAGCGTTCTTAATGCGGTCGATGCGCGACTTTATTTGGGCTACCGACAGGAATTTTTCGGGAACGTTGAGATCTTTCACGCAGTCTTTCAGCAGGGAACGTTGATCGTCGTCGTCGTAGATGCTGAAGGCTTCCGAATAGCCTGCCTCTTTGGCGTAAATGCGAAGGAAACGGGCGCAGGCGGCGTGGAAGGTGGAGACGACAAGAGAGCGTGCAAGGGGACCCATGAGGCTTTCGACGCGCTCTCGCATTTCTCGTGCGGCTTTGTTCGTAAACGTCACGGCCATAATGCTCGACGGTGCGACGCCGCAATCGATCATGTGCGCAATGCGAAAGACGATGGTCCGGGTTTTGCCGGAGCCCGCACCTGCGTAAATGACGAGCGGCCCGTTGATGGTTTCGGCGGCCGCCCGTTGGGCGTCATTGAGTTTGCTAAGATCCACGCGTGCGGCCATGCGACGGCTCCGTTCTGCCAAGAAGAGGTGCGAACGGGAGGAACGTAGCCGTGCGAAAGTGCGGTGGCAAGCGCCCCTGAGCCTTGGGGCTCGCCCACCAAAACGGAAGGGCCTCTAGCGCTTCGCTTTGCGCTTCGCCTTGCGGGGGGCCTTGGGTTTCTTTTTCTTCGTGTGAGCCTTCTTCTTTTTCTTTTTCTTGGGGGAGGCCTTCACCACGATTTCAACTTTGTTCGACGATGCTTTTTTCTTCGCGTTCGAAAGGCGTCTCTTTTCCAGAATGAGTTTGCGGAGCTTTCGTTTCGCTTGTTCCGCCGCTTGTGAGTTTTCTTGCCGATACTGAACAAGGATATCGCGGTAATAGACGTTTTGTTCGAGGTTTGAGCTCATGTACAAATGTGGTTTTTGGTCGGTGAGCCCTTTCTTGTTGAAGAAGCGCACGGCGCGATCGTTGGCCGGATCGGTGTCGGCCATGATGATCCGGATGCCTTCGTTTTCGATCATAATTTCAACGAGCTTGTCCATCAGCTTGCTCGCCACGCCCTCGCGCCCCCAGTTTTCGTGGGAACAGAGCCAAATGACATAGCCGTAGCTCCAGGCCGAGCCTGTTTTGCTCACCACGGTGCCAAGTACGAAGCCGACAATGCGCTCGCCTTTGGGCGGGTCGTCTTCATCGCTTTCGGCCACAAGGCAATACTCGCCGTCGGTGTTGAAGAGCGTCGTCACCTCGTATTCGTCCCAGCTGCGGTAGAGCATGGGCCAGAGTTCGGCCTTAAAGTTCTCTTGACCCAGGGCGTACACCTCGCCCAAGTCGCCAATTTCCATCTCGCGGATGGTGAACGACCTCTTCTTTTCGCTGTCGTCTCGTTTCATGGCGTGTCTCGTATTGCCTCGCGCGAGGGCCTGGAACTGGGGAGGGGTTTTCGGACTTTAACGGGAACTAGAACAGGGTTTGGAGTCGGGGAGGAGCAAAGAGCTCCGCCGGAACACCACGTCCTGCCAACCATTGAACCACCTGTGGTGCTCCCTCGCCATAGACCAGCACTTGGGAAGGGCGGACTTCCGACACGAGCGTCTGAATTTCGGCGGTGTCGGGGGCGTTGTGAATGGCAAAGGCGTCAACAAAGGTGAGACCCGACATCCAGGGCTGTTGAAATGCCTGAGGAAGTTCATTTCCAAGCCATGCCCACACACCTTTGGGAAGCGACCGAGGTCGCTGCGCGAGCAGTTGCTCTTTCGAAACAAGGACCACCGCAGGTTCGGTGGCTTGCACCGAGTGCTTGCGCAACCCCCGCAGCCAGGCCGGCACTTCCGTGGGCGGCATGCTTTCGCCGAGGGTTTTCATGATGGCATGCAAGCGCGTGTCGCAGGCCGTTGCCAGGCCCGCGGCCTGAAGCCTGCTCGCAAGGTGCTGCGCTTCTCCAAAGGAGTCTGCCGCAATCACAAGATTTTCTTGTGCACGAAGAATTTTTTGCGCGAATTCAATGAGCCTGTCGACTTCTTTGCGGGCGTTTGTGCCTGGCACTTGAAATGGGTTCGCGTGGAGTTTCAACAAGAGCATGTGGGAAGGCTTGAACACGGCCTTCCGAAACGCACTGCTCGACTGTTTGCTCCAGAAGGAAGCAAAAAAGAGAGAGTCCTGGTTTTTTTGCACACGCAAGAAGCTTGAGCCCGGACTTTCACCCGAAGGCAAGAGCTCGATGCTCAAATTTCCGAGCACAATAGGCCGGAAATACTGACAAGGGAGGAAGGGTGTTTGCGGAAACCGTGCCACCAGAATGCGGTAAGCTTCGTCGGAGAGGAGGACCTGCTTGCCCGACACTTTTCCACGGAGATAAGCGGGACCAGGGCTCGAAAGGAAATTGACGAGCGTCGACTGTTCGGCGTCGAGTGTCAGAACTGTGTGTTCCAACGCCACGACGCCATTCTCGCTTGAGAGCTGAATGTCCTCTCCCGAAGTGCGCACGGTTCCTTTTCCGCTCTTGGGTTCGACGTTCTCGGACCAGAGGCGATTCGTGAACCGAACCGACTGTCAAAGGACTTTGCCATATGGCGAGCAGAAAACAAAGGTGGGACCGGTCTCCATAATGATCTCGCCATCGTCACACACAAGGAGGTCGCCATCGAGACTGTAGGCGGCTCCGGGGGCCACACGGAGCGTCGCTTTTTCAAAGAGGCTCCCGTGGATAAGGGGTGACGAAAACTCGCGTCCTAGAAGCAGGCGCGTGGCCTGCGCGAAAAGTCCGCGGCCCTGCTCGGCAATGGCGATGATTTCAGCGTGGCGCGCACCAGGAACGAGTCTGCGGTACATGGCGAGGCCAAATGGCATTTGGGGCAGCGTCGAGGCGAAAACCATAGAATACTCGGTGTCGGTGAAAGCGTTTGGCGAAAGCGGGGTGGGATGGGTTTCGATGCGCATGTTCTCCCTGGCCTCCAGACGGGTGTAATCTCCGGTGATGCGCCCTGCCGCCAGAGCATCGGCAAAGACCCGCGCAAAATAGAGACCAGCGCCCAGCGCGTTCGACTTGTTTCGATAGAACTCCCTGAGGAAGTTCGAGGCAAGTCCGTTGGCGAACAGGAATCCAAGACGATCGTTGACCCGCAGGGTGGTGATGGCCATTTCTGCAATGGGCTTTCCAGAATGATAAGCATCAAGAAAATCGGCCATGACATCTTTTGGCCTGCCAAAGATGCCTAAATTCGCGGCAGCCACATTGACAGTGCCGCCGCGCAGTAACAAGATTCGCGGCAAGGCCTTGGGTCCGTAGGCGGCGTGGAGGGCAGACAGGGTGAGACTCACCGTGCCGTCACCACCCACGATTCCCACAAGGTCAATGCCCCGTTCCTGGAATTCCTGACAGACCCTTGAGAGTTCGTACAGGGTGTTTGTCACCTCGAACTGGCCTTTGTTGCCGAGGACGTACCACATGAGCGTGTTGTGTTCGGGATCCTTTTTATTCACTCGTGCGAAGGGATTCGAGATGATTCCGATGCCTGCCATGAGACCCTCGCGTCGGTGCCGCCCATGAAGAAGGATGGCCTGAGTCTGCCACCTTCCCGAAAGAAAAACGAGAAGGACACTCCCCCTGCCGGCACGTTGGTTGCCACCGACACGGCTTCTGATGCTCCCATGGTGGAAGGTGAACCGCCCAAGCGCCGCCTTGCAAAATCGTTCGTGCGCATCACGCCCTCTCGCAGGCCGAAAGCAAAACCAGTGGCCGCGGGGGGCTCGACCCCTGCGAGCCACGCACGCACACGCAAGGCTGAAACCATTGTGGAAGGCGAGGTGATTGAAGGCGACGAAGACGACGAGGACCGTGACGACGCGCTCGGTGCGGGCGAGGACAACGAGCGGGAGGACGATGACGCCTTCCACCGCGTGGTTGAGGGCGAAGTCGAATTTGATTCAAACCTGCCGGCTGTGTCGTCGCCACGACGGGAAGGTGACGCTCCTTTTGCCGACGTGGAAATCGACGAGGGGGAACCTTCCGACGAGACCGAGCCCGAGGAAAAAGGTTTGGTGGTCAGCTCGGCGCTTCAGCGGTACCTTGCTGAACTGCGCAAATACCCGCTCATGACCATTGAAGAAGAACGCGAAACCGCGCGCCGTGCCTACGAACAAAACGACATGCAGGCCCGCAATCGGTTGGTGACCGCGAACTTGAGGCTCGTGGTCAAAATAGCCATGGAATACCGCCGAGCCTACTCGCAGATTCTTGACCTCATTCAAGAAGGAAACGCAGGCCTGGTGCAGGCGGTGAACCGGTTCAACCCCTACTTGAACGTCAAGCTTTCCACTTACAGTGCCTGGTGGATACGCGCCTACATTCTGAAGTTTCTGATGGACAACAAAAGCCTGGTGCGCATGGGAACCACCGACGCCCAGCGCAAACTTTTTTTCCGCTTGAGGGGTGAAGCCGAGAAGATGTACGCGCTCACCCAGCGCTTCGATGCCCACTTGCTTGCCGAGAACATCGGCGTGAAAGAAAGTGATGTCATTGAAATGCAGCAGCGCCTTACGAAGAACGATGTTTCGCTCGACGCACCCGTGCGAGACGACGGCGACCTCAGACAAGTTGACACGCTTCAGTCAACCACCGCCGAACCCGACGCGGTATACGAGCGCAAACAGCTTTTGGCTTTGCTGCGAGAAAAGGTGGGCGAAATTGAGAAAGAGTTGGGCGAGCGGGATGCTTACATTTTTCGAAGCCGCATTCTTGCCGAAGAGCCTGTGACTCTTCAGGATGTGGGCGATAAATTCGGCATCACACGGGAACGGGCCCGCCAATTGGAAGCTCGAGTGCTCAAGCGCATTAAGGAAGCCCTTCTTGAAGCGGGTTTGGGTCCTTGACGGTGTGGACGCGTTTTTGCGCGATGCTCTTTTTGGCTTGCGTCACTTTTCGTGCGCATTCAGCAGGCGCTGCGGCGCCTGCAACGCCTGTCGCACCGTTGGTCGCTTCACCTTCTTTGCGCGTGGTGAGCTTCGCCCCCCACGTCACCGAAATGCTGTTTGCCCTTGGAGCGCAGGCAAACCTTGTGGGCGTTACAGAACAATGCGATTTTCCGCCCGCTGCCAAGGCGCTTCCGCGGGTGGGCACTTATGTGCAGCCGAATCTGGAGTCGGTTTTGAGCACGCGCGCAAAGCTTGCGTTCGCGACAGAAGGCAACAACCGCGACACGCTTGAGCGCTTGCGGGCTCGAGGCGTGGAGGTGGTCGAGGTCAACCCGCGCACGGCCTCCGCGCTGGGTGCGACGGTGCGCACAGTGGCCGAAAAAGTGCACCGCGCTCGGGAAGGAGAAGCGCTCGCGCGCTCACTCGACGCTCAGCTGGCGGCATTGCGGGAAACGTCTCCCCTCAAAAAGAGTTTTCTTCTTGTGCTCCAGGCGAGCCCCCTCATTTCGGCGACGGAAGACACCTGGATTGGCGACCTCTTTCGCGAGGCGGGGTATCGCAACATCGTGCCCCGCTCGCGCATGAACTACCCTGTGGTGAGCGACGAGCTTCTCGTGAACACGCCGCCTGAAGTCGTGTTCCTCACGTCGTCTGTTACACCCCGTGCCATGCGCACGCGGCTCGAGGTTTTGCTTGGGCCCAAGCGCGCGTCGCAGGTCGACATCGTGGCTTTGCCTGCCGACGTGTTTGAGCGTCCGGGCCCTCGTGTGCGCGAGGCTTTCGCGTTCCTTCGCGCGCGCTCCCTGCCTGGACGCAAGGCCGCACCATGATGCGTCTTGCTCTGGCTTTCGGGCTCTTGATTTTGGCTCTTTTTGTTTCTTTGCGCCTGGGCGCAGTCGACGTTTCTTTCACGTCTTTGGGCGACGACACAGAAGCAGGCCGGGTGGCGAGGGCGGTGCTTGGGTTGCGAGCCGCCCGCATTGCCACGGGGGTGTTGGTGGGCGCAGCGCTTGCTTTGTGTGGTTCGGTGTTGCAGCGTTTGTTGCGCAACCCCTTAGCCGACCCCTTCGTGCTCGGAATATCGTCGGGCGGCACAGCCTTCGTTGTGGCTGCGAGCGTTTTGGGGTTGCCCGCACTCCCTCTTTTCGGGGTGCCACTCCGCAGCGCCTATGCCTTGTTGGGGTGTGGTGTCGCGTTGGCGGTGCTTCTTGCGGCCTGGCGCCGGCTTGAGGGGTCGTCGGTCTTAGGCCTGACAGACGCTGCAGACGCGGGCCTTCCTCTCATGGGCCTCGTGCTCAACGCGTTCTTTGGCGCGGCTCTCATGTTGTTCGTCGCGTTTGCAAGTGCGGCCGAACTGGCCGAAGCCCAGCGGTGGATGCTTGGGTCATTGCAGTCGGTCGCCCTTTCTGAAATCGCCTTTTTAGCCCTCTTTGCTTTGGTGCCTGCCGTTTTGCTTCTGCGCGCGCGCCACGGGCTCGAGGCCTTGGTGTTTGGAGACGCGTACGCGCAGTCCATCGGATTTCCGGCGTCGACTTTGAGGCGCCGTGCACTTGTGGCCACCGCCGTGCTGGTTGCTCTTGTGGTCAGCGTCTCGGGCAGTGTGGGGTTCGTGGGCCTCATCGTTCCCCATTTGGCGCGCCGCATGTCGAGGCGGCAGCCGCGCGGGGAGTGGCTTCTTTCCATGACGCTCGGCGCCGCGCTTGTTGTTTTGGCCGACACGTTTTCGCGCACGGTGCTCGCCCCCGCGGAACTGCCCGTGGGCGTGTTTACGGCGTGTCTTGGGGCTCCCGTGCTTGCGGTTGTTCTTTTAAACCTCGCAGGCCGCCCTGCTTCCCTGAGCGGGGAGGCCTGACGGCATGGTGCCATTTGAAAACGAAAACTTTTCCGAACGGCCAGAAAGCCCACTCCTGCAAGGGAACAATGTGGGTTTGGCGCGCGCCGGAAAACAGGTTTTTTCTTGTGACTCGTTCTTGGTGCACGCAGGACAACGTGTTGCCTTGCTGGGCAACAACGGAGCCGGAAAGTCGTCCCTGCTCATGGTCTTGGCGGGGGTTTTGAGAAGCGAAGGCAAAAGAGGCAAGGGAACTGAGGTGACTGGGGCCATTGCCCATGGCGGTCGGCCACTGAACTTGTTGAGTCTTGACGACAGAGCGCGGGCCTTTGCATGGCTGCCGCAGGCGCTTTGGCGCGACCCGCATTTTCACGTCAATGCGTTTCTGTCGTTGAATCCGAGGTCCTTTGAAGAAAACCCGGTGCTCATGCACACCATGCGACGCCGTTTCGACGTGGACGGGCTTGGCTTGCGGCGCCTCGATGCTCTTTCGGGTGGTGAATGGCGTCGCGTGCAGCTTGCGAAAACCTTTGGAAGGGGAGCGCGCCTGCTGCTGCTCGACGAGCCGAGTGCCGGCCTCGACCTGAGGCACACGGGCGCGCTGCGTTTGGCCATGGAAGAGCACGTGGGAGCCCTCGTTTTTTCAACCCACGACCTTTCGTTGGTGGCGGCTTGTGCCACCCACGTGTGTGTGTTGGATGCGGGCCGCCTTCTTTTTTGGGGAACGTTCGAGGAGTTTCGGCAGGGCGACGTTGCGAGCCGTCTTTTTGGGGTCCGGGTGCGCTGGCATAAGGCGTCGGACGCCGGGGATGCGCCTTGGTTTCCTGAGGTTTCCTCTTAACATTTTAAGAGGCTGTTTTGAGAGGAGTTGTTGGAGCCTGTTTCCATTCCTTAAGTTTAAGCAAGAAGATCCGATACGCGGTTCGGAGGCTTTGCGCCTATGTCCTTGCCCTTCCCAAACCCGTGCTCTGGAATTCGCCGTTCCGCGCCCAACACGTGGTGTGTGGTTCTGCTGTTCTTAGGCCTTTTTTTAGGGGCCTTTCTGGGAGCCTGTGGAGGCGATCCCCCAAAAGCGACAAAAATTTCAAACGCTGGGAAGCCAAAGGGTGCTGCCATTCGGTTTGCCGATGTGAAACCCATTTTTCAGAAGTCGTGCACGACCGGGTGTCATGGCCCAGACGGAACACAGTCGGGTGTTCCTTTCGATGACGTGAAGCGGATTAAGCTTATTCGGGTGGAAATGTATCGTCGCCTGACGTCGAAGGATGCCAAAATTGTGATGCCTCAAGGCGATGTGGAGTTCCAGAAAACCGAAGAGGGCAAGTTCCTTATTGAATGGCTTCGCCAAGGAGCTGATGTCATGACCGACGACACGCTCGTGCCAGACGTCGACCCTGTGGTGACGAAGACAAAAGCTCCTGCCGCCCCTTCGCCCACTCCCGCTGAATTGAAAGTGCCGGTTCTTGAAAGGGCCGAATACGCTCCTCTGACGCTGGCAGATGTTCAAGCCATCGCTGCGTCGTCCTGCGGGAGTTGTCATGGGGCCGGCGGCGTGGCTTACGACCTCCACCCGCTTGTGACACTGAGCGATTGGCAAACTGGACGGAACTCGGTTCTTTCGACTCTTGAAAACGGGAGCATGCCGAAAGGGACTGCCGAGGGGACAGACAAACTGACCTTCCTCAACTCGACCGAGGGCAAGAGGCTTTACGGTTGGGTGAAGTTCGGACAGGACATCACAGGAAACCCACCTCCCTGACTCACGGGAAAGTTTTCACCCTTGGAGCTTTCGGTTTGTGGCAGAGTAGGGAATCGTATGTCGGCCAGTCGTCGAAGCGAACATTCCCGGAGGCTCTTTCACATGCTTTTGAAAAAGACGTTTTTGTTTGTGTCCGCAACCTGCGTTCTTGTGTCTGCCTTCATAGCCTGCGGCGACGACAAAAAAGAGGCCGACAAAACGCCTCCTGCGGCGACGCCCGCGGCCACAGCCAAGGGGGGAACCTCCAGTGACACGGCGAAGACGTTGCCCGCCTCCTATGCTGTGTGCGCGGACTGCCATGGTGCCGACGGCAAAGGGGGAGGCTACCCCGAATTGAAAGGCACCACGCTTTCAGAAGCCGAGTTCTTGGCCATCGTGAAAACGGGCAAGCCGCCCATGGGTGCGAATCTGGTGACTCAAGCGGAAGCCAAAGAGCTTTGGAACTACTTCAAGAAAGAGTGAGCTTTGAAAAAAGCATCAAAGCTGACTTGACTCGTCCACTGGGTTGAGGTTACGAATCGGCGCATCGAAATCACTGGGCGTCTGCTTTGTGAAATCGTAGACGCGCGGTTAGCTCAGCTGGATAGAGCACCAGACTACGAATCTGGCGGTCAGGCGTTCGAATCGCTTACCGCGCGCCACCTTCCCTTGTCCAAGTTTGGTTCGGCCCACGGAGCGATGGGTGAGTGGCTGAAACCACATCCTTGCTAAGGATGCGTAGGGGTAACTCTACCGCGAGTTCGAATCTCGCTCGCTCCGCCACCCGACCGGGACAAGGTCTTGTAAGGCCCGAAGCGAGTTTTCGCTTCGGGCTTAACGTCGTTTTTGCGGTCGGTTTTCTCTTCCAGAAGAGGGACCCGTTCTTAGCGCGCCACAAGCAAAAACGTTCCCATGGAGGCTCCTATCCAAAGCAGGAGTCCGAGCCCGAGCGCGTTTCGCCCGGCCCGGAAGAACACGCCCTTGTTGATGCCCAAACCGATGAGAAAAAGGGAAAGGGCGAAGCCAACTTTCGATAGTGCACCCAACACGTCGGTCAAAGGTGCGGGAAGAAACGCGCGAACAAAAGACGCGGCAAGAAAACCGGGAATAAACCAGGGCACCCATTGAGCCAGAGCTGCCCATCTGCGTGGGCGTGCGGTGGGAGACGCTGTGGAGCTGATGTCCCCGTGCGTGCGACGGTGGCGGAGGAACGCGGCCGCGGCGAGGCAGAGAGGCACTATCCACAAAGCACGCGCGAGTTTGACGGTGGCGGCGGTGGGCAGGCTTTCGGGTGAAAAAGCGAGGGCAGCACCGACGACACTGCTGGTGTCGTGGATGGCGAGAGCCGACCAATGGCCAAACGAAACAGGACTCAGTGCAAAGGCGTGCCCCAGAACAGGAAACAAGAAAAGGGCCACGGCGTTCAATAGAAAGACCGTGGCGAGAGATGCGGCGACTTCGTCGGCATCGGCGCCAAGCACTGGAGCGAGTGCGGCAATGGCACTGCCCCCGCAAATGGCTGTTCCTGCCGCCACAAGTGCCGCCAATCGGGAGGGTGTGCGGAGCGCTTTTGCAAGCAGAAGTCCGGCCGCTAGAATGGAGACGATGGTGCCCAGCGCGAGCAGAAACCCTTCACGTCCCGCCTGCCAAACGTCCGCCAGGGGAACCGAAAACCCCAAAAGCACCACCGAGACCTGCAAACACGTTTTGCCCCATTTGCTCACGAAGGATTTCCGGGGCGCGATGATGTGTGAAAGGGTGAGTCCACCCGTGAGACCCAAGCCGAGGCAGACGGGGGGAAGTAAGCTCCAATTCATGCGGTGGAAGATCCTTTGCGTCGAGCGGAAGTGGCCCTCTAGTGTATCAACTCATGGCGCATCCCTCGCCGTGCCGTCTTCACAATCTTTGGGAGGTTCCTTTGCCTACGCAAGTTTCTTTGCCGCCGCGTCCCGCTCCGTTTTTGGAGGCCGCACCTTTGTTGCACCAAAAGTTGCGACGGGGCGAGATCCCGCGCCAGTTTTCGTTTGCGTTGTTCGGGGAATCGTTCGTTTGTGAAAAGGAAGGCCGCGGCCGTGCGGACCACGCAGAGGGCTCCGGGGCCAAATGGCCTTTTCCTTTGCCCACCTCGGCAGAACCCGAGGCAGGCCGATTTTCAGCTTTGTGCGACGGAGAGCACAAGATGATTGTGCGGGGCGAGGGTGTCACGTTGAGCTCAGGAAGTTTCACGTTTGCGAACGCTTGCGCTGCGGGCGTGAAACAGTTCAAAGAGCAGGGCGGGTGTTTTTGCGACGCCGAGCATGCCGTCGTGTGCCTCGATCGCGGCCCCACACTTTTGAAAATCGGCTCGGCTTTTTCGTTTGCCGGCGACTGCGCTAAGGCGTTGGGGAACAGGGAGCGTGGCATTGAAGTCCGTTACCGCAAACAAGGGGATTAAGGTGTCGCACCGCACTCACCCTTCCCAAAAAGAAGCTTCAGCAGGCCTTAGGGGTCGGTCCACTCATTCGCGCCGCCGCCTGGTCCGGCGGGGTCGAAGACCTGAGCGAATTTGAAGGGTGCGCACTTCGGAATTTGAGCCCCTGGGCTCATGATGCCGAGTTCAAAATGTAGGTGTGCGCCCATCGACCAACCCGTTGAGCCGATTTTTCCGATGGTGTCGCCCGCGTTCAGGGTTTGACCAAGGTCGACCACAGTTGTTCCTTTTTGAAGGTGGCTGTAACGGGTGAACACATTTCCGCCGTGGTCGACGACGACGTGGTTGCCCCAACCATCGCCACACATCAGGTCTTCTCCAGAGCCGCCTTCTTCGCAACCCGTAATGATAAAGACGACTGTTCCACCCGCAATCGATCGAACGGCCATGCCGTAAGGAGGGTTTTCCCAGGGTGGGGCTCCTGTGGCGCTGAAGTCGACGCCTTCGTGCGGATATCCAGTGGCCGCACTCGGTGCCGTAGAGTAGGGGTTCGCATAAGGAAGTCTGCTGACGGGACGGATGCGTCCTTGCTTTTCACGCCACGCTTTGCTCGGCAATTCACCCCGGGTGGGTGCCTGTGCCTGCTGGATGTCGGTAATCCCGCCTGTGTAAGGGTAGTTTCTCGACTTCGCGGAAGTCGTGCATCCCCAGAGTTTGGCGCCGGGGTAATCGGCGGCCTCTTTGTAGGGAACGCCGCCAGACAATGACATCGTCGTTTCGCCTGCGCTACGTGCACCGGGCTCAAGAAATGGCTGGGGATTGTTCCTTTTCTCAAGAGCGACTCGTTCTTCTTCGCTCCCGAAGGCCAGCTTCTCGAGGTCATGGCCGTCGATGTAGCCCGACTCGACTCCATTGGGCGTGAGATAAGAAACAAATTTCCATATGCCCAAATCGCGAGAGCAGGAGAGAGTCGTGCCGCCGGGCAACATGGCCTTCACCTTGCCACCTAGCGACTCGAGCAGCGCGGTTTTAGGGGCCGATGCAATGGCGGACTTGGCCACCTTATAGGTACCGCAGGAGGGGCGGATGTCTTGAGGCGAGACGTATCCCACTTCCTTGAAGTCTTTACCGTAGCGAACTTGCAGGGAGTCGTCGCGTTGGCCGTCGTTGTCGACATCAAAGCCACGCACGCACAAAAGTGGCGTGTCCAACGACACCTTCAACGGATCGGCTGTGCGAGCCGCGTTGTCGAAAATGGCCGTTTCTTTTCCTATAAATACGATGCCGCAGCTCGGAAGCACTGTGCTGGCTTTCACGAGTGCCGTTTTCGCTTTCGAGTCGGCCGTTGCTGCTCTCAATTTACGGAGAGCCTGGTACGCAAACTCCATCTTGTAGAAGGAGCCTTCTTTGCCAACGCAGCGCATGGTTTCAAAGGCTTCGAGTTCGAAAAGCGCCTTGCCATTGGGATCGGCGTAGACAGCTATCTTTTCGTTCGGTTCGTTGAACGCGACGAACATGGGTTCGACGCAGCGCGCGTCCGCCGATTCTCCAGAGTTCGACCTTACCTGTCCGGCGTTAAAATCTCTTTTCTTGCAGGCTGCGAAGGGAACAAGGGTGCCCCCTGCAACCAGGAGGGCAGCGAAACGAAGTGTCATAGAGTCCGTCCTTTTCTTTCGAAAGAGCAACGTCATTAAGTCGTTCTTTATGAACGATTTTTCTATATTCTTGTAACTTGTCGAAGATTGTAAAAACGTGTTGTGTCTAAAATCTTAACCTAATCATGGAAGTTCTTGTAGTGGCGAGGCGTTGTTTCCTCTCGCCCTCGTCTGCTACGCTCTGCACTATGTCAAAAAGTTCGCGCGTCGCAGCGCCTCGCCTCGAAAAAAAGACGACCGTAACCGAGGATTCGGTTCGAAAGAAGAACGTCGCCTCCCGCCCGGAGGCGAAAAGCGAGCCTTTGCCTGCAACGCCTGAAGATGCAGTCAGCACCCAGGACGACGACGCGTGGATGCACCAAGCGCTTTTGGCTGCACAAAAAGCGGAAGCCGCAGGCGACGTGCCGGTGGGGTGCGTTCTTGTGAACGACTCAGGCCTTGTGTCTGTGGGCTTCAATGTTCGTGAAGCTGCCGCCGACCCCACCGGACATGCGGAAATGATCGCGTTGCGCGAGGCGTCGCGTAAACTTGCGCGCTGGCGCCTGTCCGACTGCACTGCATACGTCACACTCGAACCGTGTTTCATGTGTGCAGGCGCGCTCGTGCACGCCCGCATCAAACGCGTTGTTTTCGCTGCAGCGGATCCAAAAACAGGAGCTGCGGGAAGCCTCGCCAACGTGCTCCAAGACCCTCGACTGAACCACCGTTGCGAGATCACAAGTGGGGTTTTGGCATTGGAAGCGGGGGAACAATTGCGCCGTTTCTTTCGAGCGAAGAGGGCCGCCCGCTCGTAAAGGGCTTCGCGAAAAAGTTAAAGTTCGCCCGTCGACACGACAAGGCCCGTGTCGGAGTAGCGTGCGGGCAGCAGCACGCCGCCGGTGTCTACAATGGCTTGCTCCACCCGCTTCCGGACAGCCGGGTCGCTGACGAACATGACGAGCACGCCACCTCCGCCTGCGCCACACACCTTGCCTCCCCACGCGCCTGCGCGCAGGGAGGCGGCATGGAGGGCGTCGAGCACAGGCGTGGTGACGCCTTCTGCAAGAACCCGGCGGTACTCCCATTCCTGAGAAACAAGCTTTGCGACGCCTTCAAAATCACCTTTTTCCAAGGGGTCGACAATTTCGTGTGCAATGCGCGCAATGCTTGCGAGTTTTCCAAGGGTGGGTTTGTGGCCAGTCAAAACACGCTCTAAAATAAGCCAATTATTGAATGCGCTAAAGTGTTGCTGTCCGCTGTGGGCAAGCACAATGTGAGAGAGCAGGGCGGTTCCGTTGCAAGCGAGCCTGCGGGTCGTGCTGCCGTCTGCGCAGTGCTGAACAGCTTGCACGCCTCCGAACGCGGCGCCGAAGTGATCTTGGTTTCCGGCGAGGCCGCCCAACAACCCCGCCTCCAGGTTCTTTGCAACTTCACAGAGCGCGGGCGAGGGAATGTTCTGCGTCTTGAGGAGCGTTTCAATGGCTCCCAATATGGCGATGACCACGCTGCTCGAGCCTCCCAAGCCACTTCCCTTGGGAGCCTGCGCGTTGGTTGACAGCGTTATTGAACGGAACCCTGCTTCCAAAAGGCGTGCCCGGGCGTAACGCACAACAGCACGGTGCAAGGGGTAGTTTGTCGCCGCTTCCCCTGTGAGGGTCGTTCCGCTTTCTCGAGAAGGCTGCGTGAGGTCTTCGAACGTCCAGTGAAGATCGTCGGGTTCATTTCCACCGGTGCCAGTCAAATCGATGCGTGCTGTTGCGCGAAGATCGATGGCCACATTCACCGTCTGCACGGGTTTGTTCCAAAGGTCGTGCTTCTCTTGTAGAATTGCCGCCAAAGGTGAGATGTCGAGCGTGCCACCGGCCAAGTCAACACGCGTTGGTGTTGTGGCAATGCAGGTGAGTTTCGACCTCGAAAGGTGGGTTGCCGAATTCATCGCTTTTTCCTTCTTTCATCGAGAGTTCCACTCATGATGCCTCAGTCGACCCCTCGCGTTGTTCCAGTGTCGCCCGAACGCCCTCCCCTTGAGAACACCTTGGGGGTCATTTTGGCGGCAGGCCTTGGAAAACGCATGAAGACAAGTCTTCCCAAGGTTGCCCACTCTCTATTGGGCAAGCCCTTGGTTTTGTGGGCTATCGACGCCCTCCGTGAGGCGGGTGTGGTGGACATCACGGTGGTGCTTTCGCCTGCGCAAACTGTGGTGGCCGAAAAAGTGCGAGCCTATGTTGCAAATCTTAGTGCCATGGTGGGCGAAGACCGTGCTGAGGCCGGCGCATGCGTGCGCATCGCGTGGCAAACGGAGGCCAAGGGCACAGGCCACGCCGCATTGTGTGGCTTGCGCGGCGCATTGGAGGCGAACCCCTCTCTTGTCGAACGTCTCGCGGAACTCGATGTGCTTGTGGGGTTCGGAGACACCCCCGCGGTGCGAGGCGAAACCTTTGCTCGTTACCTTGCATCGCACCGCGCGGAGAAAAATAAAGTTACCGTGTTCGCTTTCGAACCCGAAAACCCCAGGGGTTACGGCCGCGTTCTGACAAATGAGCAAGGTGCGTTCATCGCTATTCGCGAGGAAAAAGACTGCACTTCCAAAGAATGCGAGGTGCGCCTTTCGAATTCGGGGTTTTTGTGCGCCCGTGGCGACGTGTTGCACGACGTTCTGCCTCGGCTTGGAAACGGAAACGCAGCGGGTGAATACTATCTGACAGATGTTCCAGCGCTTGTTCTTTCGGGCCAGGAAGGCCGCGTTGGGCTTTTCAAAGGTGCTGACGAAAAGGAACTCGCGGGCGTGAATTCCCAAGAACAACTCGCCGCAATGGCGGAATATGTGCAAGCTCGCGTGCTGCAGGGTTGGATGGAAAAAGGAGTTCAATTCCTCGCGCCCAAGTCGACTTACGTCGAGCCGACGGTGACGTTCGATGCAGATGTCGTGGTGGAACCCTTCACTTATCTTGCCGGCAACACGCATGTGCCTCAGGGCACGCGTGTGAAAGCGGGAACGAGGTGGGAAGGAAACACCTGAACCTCGCGGCTCTCGCGTCGATTTTTGCGTGGGCACACCAAAGGCGACAGTTTGACACTCTGTGCGTGCCTGTGCGAGCATCCTGGGTTGAGTGAAGGATGAGCGCCAGGCCTCGGTTTTTTGCAGGTGCAAGGAAACGAGGTGACGAGGGGCGGGGGAGGGAGCGCAGGCTTCCTATATCGAAAGTCTCGGCGGATACCCCCGGAGACCTGCCTTGGTCTCGAAGAGCGTCTGCTCAAAACCCAGCCGTGAGGTTGGGAACAACGGCGGCTCAAAGTGCATGTGCGCACGTCGCGCGCATTTTTTCATCCACAAGTCTTCCACTCACATCAACGGCAGAGAACACTCAGAACGCTCCACAGCGATCGTGAGGTTTTTTGAATGTCCCGCAGGCCGTTGCGGCGTGGACGCGAAAGGAAGAGATTTTATGTGCGGAGTCATTGGTTACGTTGGTTTGGGCGCGAATCCAGACTTCTTTTTCAATGGGCTTAAAAGGCTCGAATACCGAGGGTACGATTCTGCAGGCATTGCGATGCTCACCTCCGACGGAACCATCTCGGTGGAGCGTGCAGAAGGAAAGCTTGCCAACCTTCAAAGTAAGCTCGCCAGGCTCCCGGCCAAAGCGACGGTTGGCATTGGCCACACACGGTGGGCCACACACGGTCGCCCCACGGAAAACAATGCGCACCCTCACCGCTCGGGCGACATCGTTCTTTTGCACAACGGCATTATTGAAAACTACCGGCCCTTGAAGGAAGCCCTTATGGCAAAGGGCTACACGTTCACCTCGGAAACCGACACGGAGGTTGCGGCCCACCTTCTGAACGCGGAATATTCCGCATTGCCTGCGTCGCTTCCAGCGTTCGAAAAGATGCAGAAGGCGATTTACAAGACGGTGGCGCAGCTCAAGGGAGCCTTTGCCTTTGGCATTTTGTGCACGAAAACGCCGGACGTTCTTTATGCCGTGCGTTTGGGTTCTCCCATGGTCATTGGCGAAGGAGAGGGCGAATACTACATGGCGAGCGGCATCACGGCGCTGGTCGAACACACGCGCCGGGTCATGTTCCTGGAAGACCACGAGGTTGCCTTCCTGCGTTCTTCGGGGCTCACCCTCACCGACTTTCAGGGCGCGCCTGTTAAAAGAGACTTTCAGAAAGTCGAGTGGTCGGTGTCCATGATGGAAAAGGGCGGTTACCGCCACTTTATGCTCAAAGAAATTCACGAGCAGCCGCAGGCCATTGCCCAAACTTTGCAAGGACGTCTGGAGCGCGAAGCGGGGCGGGTGAACATCGTCGACTATGGCGCTGCTGCATTGCCTCTAAAAAGCATCGACCGGCTGCAGATCATTGCCTGCGGAACCAGCTTCTATTCGGGACTCCTGGCAAAGTTCTTCATTGAAAAATTCGCTCGCATCCCGGTCGAGGTCGACCTGGCGAGCGAGTACCGTTACCGTGTGAGCACCGTCACGAAAAACACCTTGGCCGTGGCCGTCTCGCAGTCTGGTGAAACCATGGACACGTTGCAGGCCATCAAATTCGCGCGGAGCTCGGGTGCTTTCACGCTGGGTGTTCTCAATGTTCCGGGGAGCTCCATTGCGGTGGCCTGTCACGCGGAGTCGCTCATTCACGCTGGACCCGAAATTGGCGTCGCCAGCACCAAGGCGTTCTCGGCGCAGGTCACGAATCTGATGATGCTGGGTCTCGCACTTGCTCAAGAACGCGAGACAATGAAGCCCAACGAAATTGGTCAGGTCATTGAAGAGCTCGTAAAAATACCTGCGTTCGTGGAGCAGTGTCTGGGCCTTTCCGACGCCATCGAAAAACTCGCGAACAAGTATCACAGTGAGCGTAGCATTCTGTTCATTGGCCGTGGGCCCCAGTGGGCTGTGGCATTGGAAGGGGCATTAAAGCTCAAAGAACTTTCTTACATTCACGCAGAAGCGTATGCCGCTGGCGAATTGAAACACGGCCCTATTGCTCTCATTGATGAAGACCTCACGGTGGTCTGTTTGGCGCCGCGTGACGAATACTATGAGAAGACCATTTCCAACATTGAAGAGATCAAAGCCCGTGGGGGCAAGATTCTTGCGGTGGGAACGGAAGGGGACAAAGACTTGATGGCCCTGGCCGACGACTTCATTGGCGTTCCGCCGACCTCGAGCATCGTTTCGCCTTTTGCCACCACTGTCCCGCTGCACTTGCTGGCTTACTGGATTGCCGTTCGCAAAGGCACCGATGTCGACCAACCACGCAATTTGGCAAAAAGCGTAACGGTTGAGTAACTCGAAGGAACACTGCCCCGAAAAGGCAAGGCGTACGAAAGAATTTCACGAAAGAAACACGCGACAGAAACAGCAGACGTAACCGAACGGAACAGAAGAGCGGTTGCGGTAACTTGCCATCGGCCAATTGGTCAGGTATCAGCGTATGAGTGAACGCTCATCATGATGTTTCTTTCACGAAGACGCCCTTCTTGCATTCGCAGAAGCTCTCGCTTTTTTTAGCGGGTTTCTTCGATGCAACACAATCGTGCTCGAAAAAGGAGACATCTGCTATGTCGATATTTTTTTCGCGTCCTGTTTCTCGGTTTGTGTTTTCTCTCGCCCTCACCGCATTTAGTGGAATCGCGGTGGCGAGCGTGTCAACACAAGCGCTTTCGAAAAATGCTGCCTACGCTGTCGAGCCAGCAGCCAGCTTTGCGGCCGCCGCGAGTTTCATCGACTCGAAACTTTCCTTTGGTCGAGAAACTGTGAACGTCACCTGGTTTCTTCCTGGTACCGAGCAGCCCAAAGGCTTTGTTGTTCTCTTCCATGGCTTTGCGCGCAACAAAGGCCACATGCGTGACCTTGCGTCGCGTTTGCAAAAGGAAGGCCTCGTTGTCCTGACTCCAACACTTGGGCTTGGGCTTATCAACAACCTTGAGTTCCTCAAGGCCATGGCAGAGGGCCTTCGCACAATGGAGAAGGTCCCGGGCACCGACGTTGCACTTCCCGCAAACGTCGTTGTGGCAGGGCACTCTGCTGGCGGCAAAAATGCCGCTATTCTGGCGTCGTTGCTTCGCACCTCCTTGGGCGAACGTCTGGTGGGCGCGCTTCTGCTCGACCCCGTGGAACGTGATGGGCAATTGGAAGGCGCGTTGAAGGCTTTGGAAGGCACCTCGGTCGATGTCTTGTCGGTTCTGGCCCGGCCAAGCTCTTGCAATGCGAACAGCAACGCAACGGAGCTTCTGAAGCGTTACTCTGCCGACTTCAAGGGCATTCGATTCGCGAAAGGATCGCATTGCGACGCGGAAGGCACTTCAACCGACCTCATCTGTCGTCTGCCCTGCGGGGCGCCGCAGAAAACGACAATGGAAAGCACGCAAGCCTTTGCCGTGAACTGGATTCTTGGCTTTTTTGAAGGCAGCCGCCGTGCAGCCTATTTTCCGGGTGGTGATGTCTTGGGGGGTCTTTTGGACACCTCTGAAGGTTCGCTCCTGGAGTGAATTTCCTGTCTTCGCGCCTTACGAGACGCGGGGAAGCCTGCATCGACGAAAAAGCGCAGAGGAGCCAATTTCTTGTCTGCGCAAGCAGGCCTAACCTTGTTACCCTTGAGTCATGGATCGGCAAGGGGAAGGGGGCGACGCGAGCATGACAAGCCGAAAGGCACGCGCCCTGAGCTTCGGCCTGAAGGTGCTCGTTGGCGGAACCCTGCTGCTCTCCCCTGCGGGGCGTTTCCCATTCACGACTTCATCGCCACTGCGATTCCTGAGTCGAAACCCTTCGCCAGGCGTTGTGGAAGTTCCTCTGGAAGATGTCTCTCGTGGGTTCGCAACTTTGCCGGAAACAGAACTCATCCGACAGGTCTTGAGAATCATCGATCAACACTATGTGCAGCGCGACAGGCTCGACCCCGTGCGGTTGCTTCAGGCTGGATTCCGGTCGCTTGCGAAAGAAACAGGGGAAGGCGAAGTTGAGTTTGTTCGTAACGTCGAACCCTTTCTTCACCGCGATTTCGAGCGAAACGTCGTTCGGCTTTGCGCCTGGAAACCCGAACGTCGTGTGTCATTCTGCGACTTTTCCGACACGAAAGGCCTGGATCCAAGCCCCACCGGTTTCGTGAAACTGGCCGCGAGGCAGCCTCCGCCCTCGAGCGTGGCGACGGCGCTGGGAGCGTTGCCAAGCACCGACTCCGATGGCACGTTCACCCCCTTCGAAACGCCTGCCGTGCGTGTGGGTGAACGGGTCTTTTTTTCAAACCAGTCGGCGTCCATTGGTTTGCGCTTTGTTGAAAGCCTTGGGCGTCCTGTGGTGTCGGAAGTCATTCGGGCGCGAAAGATTCCCGCCGCGAAAGCCATGCACGCCTTTCTCAACGGACTTCTCGACGAGCTCGATCCGCACAGTGGCTACCTTTCTTTCGAAGAGTACAAAGAGCTTCGAAGCGGAACTCGCGGCCAGTTCGGAGGCGTCGGCCTCGTCATCGACGAAGTTCACGAGCTTCCCGTCATCCGCGAAATCGTGCCGAACAGTCCCGCGCACATGGCCGGTATCAAGCCCGGCGATGTTCTTCTGCGGGTTGGAGAAAAAGTCGTTTCTTTCTTGTCTCTCGACCGCGTGCTGAAAGCCATTCGAGAAGTGACAACCGAGGCGCCCACGGCGGTGTGGCTCTACAGACCCTCTAGCGGCCGCATTTTTCGTGCATTTCTGACCCGCGAAGAGATTCCCACCCGCAGCGTCGAAACGAAGGTGGTTCTGGGACGTCCCGATGTTCTGCACGTGCGTGTGACAGGCTTCTCGAGCCACACTGCCGACGACATGCTGCAGGCATACGATGACGCGATGCGTGCGACGCGCGGCACTCTGCGTGCCTTTGTGCTCGACCTCCGTGGCAACCCTGGCGGGCTGCTCGACCAAGCCATTCAGGTGGCGGATCTTTTCCTGCGGCAAGGCCGCATTGTCTCCACCCGTTCGCGCTACGACGAGCAGGTCGAGTTCGCTACAAAAGGGCAAAAAATCGACCTCCCCGTTGTCGTACTCATGAATTCGAGCAGTGCGAGCGCGAGCGAAATTGTGGCCGGTGCATTAAAGGATCACGACAGAGCTCTTATTGTGGGTGAACGCTCCTTTGGGAAAGGAAGCGTGCAAAGCCTTTTTGAACTCGGTGGAGGTACAGCACTTAAACTCACCATCGCGCATTATTTCACGCCTTCAGGCCAGAGCCTTCAAAGTGTGGGTGTCATGCCCCATGTGCAGGTGAAGCTTGTGCAAACCCGCGCGGGTGCGCTTTGGATGTCGGGAGCAAGCGAGCCCGAACGCGAGGAGTCGTTGAGTGCCCATCTCGACAATCCCGACGCGGGTCGCGCGGGTGACGCGTTTGTGCCACGTGCAGCTCTCGGTGTGGACGAAGGGGTTGTGTGGGCTTACACGGCTCCCGGTTTCAGCAAAGTGGAGGGGCTCGAGGAGCTCAATTTTTCGTACCCTTCCATCGAGAATCTCGATGCTGTCACCGATCTTCAAGTGGATGCCGCAGCCCGAGTCGGGATTTCTCTTTTAGACAAGCTTATGGCACAGAGTCCCACCGACCCTTCCGAGCTTCCGGTTCACAATTCGGCCATCGCCGCTGTGCTTTCCGTCGTGCAGCGCAGCGAGGCCCGCATTCTGCAAGGCGCTGTGCAGGCAGCTGGCGGCGCGGAGGGGTTTTTCGATCCAGATGCTGCGCGCGCGCCTTCGGCCTTGCCGGGGGCAGGTCGCGCCGAGGTTGCGCTGACTCTCGTCGAGCCGGTCCGACCTAGCATTGGTGGCTTCGAAAAGCTCTTTGTGCGTTCGGGGCTGGGAGAACACGGCGTGAATACCTGTTGTCGTCACGATGCCTATACGTTTCGGCTCGCGGGTGCCGTGGAAGGAAACGCGGGTGGGGGAGGGGCTTCAGGATACATTGGGATGCGCCTTGAAGACAACGCCGATGGCAGTTTCGTTTGGGTGCCGGCTTCGCTCAAAGCGGAAGGAAAAGAAACGTGGATGGGAACGTTCCGCGTCCCACCCGTGTTTCGCGCGTACCTCTCGGAACAGGGCAAAGGAGAGCACGGGGGTGTGAGTTTCTTCTTCAAGAATCACCTGTCGTCGGTGCCCCTTCTTCTTGGGGTTTTGCCAACCGAAAAATCGCAAACGAAAAATGACGCGGGCGAGAGTTTGGTGGCGAGGCTTGACGTCTTTCTTCGTCGCCGGGAAGGCGCCCTCGGCGAATTTATATTGCAGGTGAAGGTGGCTTCCCGGGGCCTTCAAACATCGCAGCGTTACGACCTCTTGCTGGTGTCGCTGGCCGATGGAAGGCTTCATTTGCCACAGCGCACCGTTTCATTGCGGGAGTCGACGACGGGAGACTTCGTCGCTGAAATACCCCTGACTCTAAAGGAAACGGGATCGCTTCTTCAGGGACAAGCGTTTGGAGGGGTCATTGGGGGCATTCTTCGCACCGACCAGGGTGAGGTCTTAGGAAAATGGCCTTTGGCTTTCGTGGACGAAGACTCTTTGCGTGAAGCAGAGCCCGTGCCTACCCAAACCGAGTCACGCCGTTAGTTTTAGGCCTGTCTCAATGCTCAGGGCTTGAACGTGAAGACGTGGATGAGATTTTTGTCGTAGGCCGGAATGAAGAGTTCCGCGAAGCCGTCTCCATCCACATCGCCCACTGCAGAGCCGCCAACAGTGGACTTCGCGTCGACGACTTCGTGCTCGACGTAGGTCCACTCGTTTGCGCTGTTCGAGGTGGGGACAAGCAAATGTGAGCGCTGAGAGCCATCTCCATCCACCAAGATGTAAGGTTTGCCTTGGGCGTCATTTGTGTTGGGAAAGAAGGCGGTGGCAGCGCCCGGGGAGCCTTGATTGGGCCCACGCTGCCGCGTCTCAATGCCCTCAATCAAGGTGTGGCGTGTGAAGGTGCCTGCCTTCATGTCGACGGGGATTTCGTAGGCGAACACCGCCGCTTTGGCATCGGCCTCGTGGTTGGTGACCAGGAGGTCGTCGCGCCCATCGGCGTTCACGTCCACAATTTCGAGGTCGAAGGCTGAGCCCAGCGCAGCGTCGACAACGCGCGAGCTGTAACCCAAGCCCTCTCTCCACCACAGCGAGAGTTTCTTTGAAAAAAACTCGGTGGCGACGATTTCTGGAGTGCCATTTCCATCGAGGTCCGCGAGACGAAAGTGAACGTCAGGACCCTCGCCCAGCACGTGTTCCGTCCACTCCGACGCCAGGGCTCCTGAAGCGGGCTGTTCAAGCCACAAGAGTTCGCCTTTCGAAGCGCCAAAGAGCGGCTTGTTTGCACGTGCGGTGAGGAGGTCGAGGCGCCCGTCTCCGTTCATGTCGATGAACTCGACGCGGTGATAGAAGAATCCTTTTTTGTCGCGTGTGATTTTGAACATCTCACCGCCGTTGGGCTTCACGACATGAACAGCCCCTGTGGCTTTGCCAGGAACCAGGAAGCCCCCTGCCACCACAATGAGGTCGGGTTGCACAGCTGCATCAGCGATGAAGCCCGCTGGGGCCATGCGGGCCTCGTTGGGCCACTTCATTTGGCCGAGCTTCATGAGCTTGGCGCCGCTGATGTTTGTCAACGTCTCGCCGATGTTCTCGATCATGGAAAGGCTATCAGCCCCGAAGGGGTTGAACGAGGAAACGAACAAGGCTTTTCCTGACGCCATGCGCGTGTCTTCAATGGAAAGGAACGCAGGCTTGGCGGCCTCTATTGTGCCAAGCCCGCGAGGCAGAAGTGGAGACTCCTGCGCACTCTGCAAGGAACCGCGCGCAACGGAAAGTGGCGCACCGAACGTGGTGACCGTCGCCGCGAGCAGCATGGTGAGAACGAGGGAACGCTTGGAGTCGATGGGATTCGCGTCGTCTTTCATGTGATGCCCCTTTCGCTCTTGTAGGCGGGGCGATTGTTATGGGCGAATCGTCAAAAAGCAAGAGTGCGAAGAAACACAAGGCTTTCCCACGCGGTTTTGCGCGTGTATCCGAACATGGTTTGTAAATTCCCAAATGTTTCTTCACAGGACATGCGCAATTCGGCGGGAAGCTTATCGTAGTCGGGAGATCCTTGCATGAGCATGCCTTCGCGCACCTTTTGAATGTGCTCGTTTTTGCTTTCATAGATGCGGCGTTCGATGGTGGCAAATTCCACCCGAAACACGCGCTCAATTTCAAGATCACCGACGGGGGTGTCGACACGCCAGGCAGCGATGCGAGCAACCATGCGTTCGCGGTGTTCCTTTTTCTCGCCAGTCACACCCATAAGATCTTCGAGCTCACCCATCACCGTTTCATTGGCGTCTTCGAGCTTGCTGGTGTGCTCATTCTCAACGCGTTCTTTTTTGATATATGCCACAATGTGACGCAAGTAGCGTCGAAAGGCGCGTGCATATTGTTCGTCGTTGAAGAGATTCAGTGCACGCAGGAATTCGCGATGAAAAGCCGCCGCGTAGCTGTTCCGCACATGTTTCAGGAACTCTCGGTAGTCGTGGTAACCGCCTCGAGGTTCAAATTGCAGGTAGTCGTAAACTGTGCGATCGCGTGTCAGCTTTTCGATCTCTTCAAAAACAGAGAGCGCAGACACCTGATCGGCTCCGTCGGACTGGGCTGCGAAATACAAGAGCATCTTCATTTCACGCGGGCTTGCGCCGAACCGCCCCTCATAGGCCACGGAAAGCTGCGATTCCCGACGCAGCTCGGAAACAAGCTTTTTGAGCTGGTTCTTTTCCGCATCAGAAAAGCTTTCCGAAGGCTCCTCGCCGTCGTAAAGTGCCAGCTTTTCGTAGGGGTCAAGTCTCGCCACGAGATTCCGCATCGAGAATTCAAAAAACTCAGGATCCGGTTGGCGCAGCCGTGTGAGCACAGCCCACTTCGCAAGGAGTTCGACCGTGTGGGGCGCGATAGACTTCGTGCGTTCGATGGTGCGCGCATCTTCACGGTAAATGAGCATTTCGTGTTTCGAACTCAGGAGGTAGGGAACCCGAACGAGTTCGAATCGCCCCTTGAACGAAGGCCAGTCGGGGGAAGCCTTAAAGGCGTCCAAGTGTTTCTCGTTGGTGGAAGCGATCATCAAGAGGTCGAGGTCCGCCATGCCCGAAGCAAGGTTGATGTTCATTTTCTCGACGGTGGTGAGCAGATATTTGAACGCCTCGAGCGGTCTCTTGAGGAGATCGGCGAATTCAATGAATCCTCGGTTGGCGTCAATAAGGTCGCCCGACGGTTCGAACATGCGGATGTTCTGCAGCACAGGCGGAATGTTTTGGATGTTGCGGTCCATGGTGAGTTGGCGATCTTGGGCGTCAATGCTCATTTGTGGCTCAACCGTCGCAATGCCGATGCGGTAACGGCTGCTGTAAAAGAAACGCTCGACCTGAACGTGACGCATCACCTTCTCGAGGTCGCCCTTATAGGCGACCAGCAGTGCGTCGAAAATCTTTTTGTTCTTGGCTGAAAGGGCGCCTTCCTCGATGTGCGCTGGGACCATGGAGGCGTCCGCGTCCACGCCCTGCGCGGCGAGCGCGGAAAGATAGAACTGCACGCGCTCCTTTGGAGGAAGGAGGAAGATCGGATTCTCTTTCAGCTCGCTCACAATTTTGCAGAGTGTTTCGTCGTCTGAAAGATGCGCGAACGTTCCTTTTCCCGACTTGGAGGAAGACGCAGAGCCGAATCCGACGGTGCGTTTGCTCGCGTCGGTTTCGCCCAAGCCCTCGAACCCCACCTTGTCGTTAGGGAACACCCAATTGAAACGGTAGACGACTCCCGCGTCGGAGCGGGAGTACTCTTCGAGGGCCGAAGCCAGCGCTTCCGCGGTGGATGACTTGCTGGAGCCGTTGGGGCCGTGCAACAGAATCAGTTTTTCGACACGGCCTTGGCGCACGAATTGCTGAAAAATGCGATATATTTGGTCGTGCGCATCTTCCTGACCCACGATGCCGGGGCGGTTGCGCGAGCGTTGGCGCTCGAACAGTTTGAAGTGCGTCTTCTTAGGGCTGTAGCCGGTTTCAACCTCCTCGACGCCGAAGTGGTCGATCATGTCTTTCATGTATTCGGCCGCATTCCTCGAAAGGGCGCGCGGATTGGCGCCAAACACTTCAAGGAAGTCGGGGAAGGAAAGGACGTAATTCTTCTCTTCGAACTCGCGTTTCGTTCCCTGGGTCAGGGACTCGAACAGTTCGCGCGCTGGCGGATGTGCATGTCCGTTCGTTCGCTGTGAAGGCATGGAACGCGTCTCCCGGTGCCACGGATTTAGGTCGCCCTGACTTGTCCTCTTGGAATGATAGGCTAAGATTGCCGTCAAGGTAAGTGCTATCGGAACGAAACCCTCCGACGCGGGGTGCGCCATTTGAAGAAGAAGTTTGTTCTCGACACCAACGTCCTCCTGGCGAACCCAAATGCCATCTTGTCGTTCGACGACAACGACGTTTACATTCCCATTTCCGTTATTGAAGAAATGGACACTTTCAAGAAAGGCATGAGCGAAACCGGACGCAACGCCCGCCATTTCTCTCGTATTCTTGACGATCTTCGAAGCCGAGGATCTTTGAGCACCGGAATCAAGCTGTTTCCCGATAGGCCCGACAGCGGGAGCATCTTCGTAACACTCGACTCTGACATGAGCCTTTTGCCGTCGTGGTTTGAGCGTAAGCCAGACAATCTCATTTTGAGTGTTGCGCTCATTCTGAAAAACAAGGAAACCGCCCCCGATAGGCCGCCGGTGGTCCTCATTACGAAGGACTCGAACCTTCGCATCAAGGCCGATGCCATTGGCATCCCGGTAGAAGACTACGAGGCCGACAAGGTCAACATCGACGAACTGTATACGGGCATCGCTGAATTCGAAGTCGAAGGTTCCATGCTCAAGCAGTATCTGGCCTCGGGCGCAGTGCCCATGGACGGATTCGAACTTATGCCAAACCAGTACGTGATTCTGCGTGACCTCAAGGATCCCGTGCAATTCGTCTATGGGAAGTTCGACCACGTCACGAACTCGTTGCGCACTTTGAATTTGGGCGGCAAAGACTTCGTTTGGGGTATTTATCCGCGAAACCTCGAACAGAGCTTCGCGCTCGATCTCTTGCTTGACGACGACGTGAAGCTCGTCACGCTCGTAGGTTCGGCGGGTACGGGCAAAACTCTTCTGGCTATAGCAGCAGGTCTCGAAAAGACGACTGACGAGGCGAAGTACCAAAAGCTCCTTGTCAGCCGCCCTATCTTTCCGCTCGGCCGCGACGTGGGTTTCCTTCCAGGCACTTTGGAAGAAAAGTTGAATCCTTGGATGCAGCCCATTTTCGACAACCTTGAGCTTTTGCTGGGTGGTCATACCCAAGGCCGAAACAAGCGGCTGTCGCAGAGCTACCATGAACTGATTAGTCAGGGGATCCTGGAAGTGGAACCGCTCACGTATATCCGGGGCCGCTCCATCCCGAATCAATACTTCATTGTGGACGAAGCCCAAAACCTCACACCGCACGAAATAAAAACTATTCTGACGCGTGCGGGCGAGAACACGAAGGTTATTTTAACGGGCGACCCTTACCAAATCGACAACCCTTATGTGGATGCCGCCTCGAACGGCCTCACCTACGTGGTGGAGCGCATGCGTCGCGAAGCGATTGCAGGTCACATCACCCTCGTGAAGGGCGAGCGCTCCGCTCTCGCCACCATTGCTGCAAACCTGCTTTGAAACCAATGCACTCTTTGAGGCGAAGGGCCAGGGAATGAGCACAAAGCAGGAACGGCGTCGGGAAAATCGCATTCAAGCCAACGCCACAACGTTCGAATTGACCACCCCCGACAAAAAAACGGTGTCGTGCAAGGTCGTCAATTTGAGCCGATTGGGCTTGGGAATGGAGTTGCCGGAAAATGTGGATTCGCCTTTTTTCGACGCCCTCATCCCGGGAGCGCGGCTCGAAGGAACGCTTCGTTTCGCGGGCGATTCCCTGCTGTCAATTTGCGAGGTCCGTGTCCGAAAGGGAAGCTTTTTGGGGCTTGAGTACACCAATCTTGCGGCATCGTTCCTCACTCGCCTGAGCGCTCTCTTGACGCCGCAATACGTCGCGTCGTCGGTGCATGCCATTGCTCCCGAGTTCTTGGGAGCCGACATCCGTGCGGCCTACCAGTCGGACGATTTCGAATGCATCGTCTTCAAGCCGGGTGTGAGCGGTGTGAAGAGCATGGTGCAAATTTATTGGGACGGCAAAGTTGTGGAAGTTGTCGACGATGTCGCTCGCTTCGTGCCACCCCTTCTGGTGCGGGGCGGCATGGGTCGAATGAGTGGTGCAGAGCTTCTTCGCACATTTGCCAGTTTGAATGACGATGGAGCGGAGAAGGAACTCAAGGCCTTTTTCCTTTCGTTGGGAAAAGTGTTTGCGTCTTGGAGCACATGCCCCCTCGAGCTGCAAGGTCTGCTTAAGAGGCAGCTGGGATCATGAGTTCGCCAGGCGTCTCATGGTTGGAAATCCTTGTCCTTGCTGTTGTGGAAGGGGTCACAGAATTCCTTCCTGTCAGCTCCACGGGCCACATGATTCTGGCCCGCAGTCTCATGGGGCTGCCGCAGTCGGAGGCCCTCAATGCGTTTCTTGTCATTGTGCAGGGCGGTGCTATTTTGGCCGTCATTTCGGTGT
>JADCJN010000238.1 GCA_020247005.1 Silvanigrellales bacterium | reverse complement strand
CCAGGGGTGCTTCGCACCCCTGGGGCGACCGGGGAACGCCTCGCTTCATGGTGTAGCCTGACCGAGCTAGACTTGCACACGGCTTATCTTCGCGCCAACTGTGCGTGCCCCGCCCTCCGGCCCCCGGAATGTCGATCGAAGCTCTTCTCTTTTTTCAATCGCTAGACGTTGAGCCATGCCTCCAGGAGTGAGATCGGGTTGGCCTTCATCGACTGCATGAAGTAACGAAAGCCCCGCGTGAGGCCGTTCCCGAGCCAAGTAGCGAGGTCGATGAAGAGGCCGCACATGCGCGACATCTCGTTGCCCATGGATGGGAGCGCATCTTCGCCGAGTTCGACGTCGCGAACGCGGTGAAGATGATTCTCGATGCTCCAGTGCTTGCGGAGCGCGGCCGCGATCCCTTCCGGCGTCATCTCGACATGCCGTTCGCTGCCGATGAAGTAGTGCGCGGTCGTCGACTCCTCCGGGGTGGAGTCGATGCTCCGGTAACGAATGATCTCACCGATGTAGGAGATGTGGGCGTACTTCTCCAGGTCTTCGATGCCGCTGCCGGAGATGCGCGCAATTCGGATGCCACGGCTCTCCGTCCGACCGTGTCCGTAATTGACCTCGGCCGTGTCGTAGTCGAACTCACGCCAAGGAAGGTTCCTGATGAGATGGTATGCTTCCCCCGCGTTTCCTTTCAGCGTGAAAAGGTAGTCGTGGAAAGAGTCCGTGATCGTCCGTGTGATCTCTGGCGAAACGATTCCGGCATCTCCGGTGATGACCCCTGAGGGCAGACGTGAAGACGCCTCAGCAACAAGTTCGCAGGAAATCGGCTGCTCACCCTCATTCGCGCCGACGATCCTCTTGTCGATGATCGTCGCGGTGTCGACGTCGAACAACGTCACGTCTATCTCCGATTTTCCAGTGCCCGTGTCGGAGGAGGCTCGATTCTTTCCGTCGATCGCATACTGACGGAAACTTCGGTCGATCGCTGTTTCGGCATGGGATTTCGCACTTAGCCCGCGCGTCACTGCGACGGCCTTCTGGAAATCGACGCCAATGCAGACTCGTCGGATCGTCGAATCCGAGGGAGCGTCATCGGAGCATTCGACACCGAGAGCCTTGCAAACGAAAAGGAACTGCGGCCATAAAGCCTTGAGGAAAGCCTCTTTGCGGCGCTGAGAGTCCGCGCCGTTGAGGTGCGCGAAGGCAGCCATGAAGACAACGACACGGAGCGGGTGAATGACGAGAGCCGATGCTCTGAATTCAGGCAGATCCTTCAGGCGGTCAAAAAAAGACGCAGCATCTCAGACGTGGTAGACATATTCATATTCGTGGGCCCTTTCGCTTTTTTCTCCCGTCATATCTGAATGATGGGTTTTATGCGAGAGCGGCCTTTTTCCGTTTCCTCATCGTTTCTTTGGTCATGCCAGGGCTGCGAAGCACCCCTGCCTGCAGACGAGTTAGGAGGCTACGACCAGAGTCTCGACGGCACATCAGAAGGGCTCGACATCACAGGGAAGGCATTTCCCGAAACGGCATATCCTTCCAACGCATTTCCGGAATTGCTTGTTCGCACCACGCGGATCCTTTTGGGTGCAGGTGGTCAGTCGGATCGGTTCACGGATCTGAGCATCAAGACCGCCGCCGACTTCCCACCTGAGCTTGTCGACGCGGGCTTTGTCCCAAAAAACTTTCGGCAGGTGTCCTCCGGCTTGAAAGACAGTGTTTTCCGAGCTCAACTGCGTGCCGGAGCCAAGGATTTTATGATGGTAAAGCACTGGATAATCCCTCTGTCAAAGTGAATGACACCGGCCTCAAACCGTCAGCGAGCATCAAGAAAAGAACAAGAAAAATTTCGTTACATTAAACGTTTTTCTTATTTTTTTCAGTTTCAATAAAAATTTTTTTCTAAAAGTTTGTTTTCCCCCGCCGAAGCCCCTCTCAGCAGCCTCAATAACCCTTGAGGCGCGTGACGTGAACGTTCACCTGAGAGGCTTTCTTCATGAAACCAAATTTCTTCTTCGTTCTGTCGACTTTGGCAACATGCACCCTAGGACTTTCCTTTTTCACTGGGGTTCCGAGCGCCTCGGCATTGTCGACGGCGACGAATGCGTTTTGTCCCGTCGGAGCCAATTTCGACGCGACCCACCGGCTTTGTGTGGAAGGAACGACAGCACTTGGACCCTTTCCTCAGGCCATGAAGGATGCTTGCGTGGAGGCGGGAGGTGGTGCGGCCATATGCAATAGCGCACGCTGGAACGCTGACTTCACGAGGAGTCTCCGCGGCACGGGCAACTGTCCGCGAGGAACTGCTCTCGACAGCGCTCTGGGTGAGTGTGTTTCGGGGCAAGACATTTTTGGACCGTTCGAGAAGAAACTTGTTGAGCACTGCAAAAAAATGACGTCTGGGAGTCTCGTTTGCGAGTCTCAGCGCATCCACAAAGACTTCGCGAAAAGCTATCGCGAGATGCAAGCGCCCACGCCTCAGGCCGGACGCCTGTCGGTGCCTTACTTCTATCAATATGCCAATGCCTACGAGCCCGGTCGCACCTGCAACCTGACTTCGGTGGCCATGGTTGCACAATACTATGGAGTGAATGTGACACCGGACGTTCTTTACAGCAGAGTGGGTGGACCGGTGTTTACGGGTCCCGACATGATTTGGGCTGCCGGGCTCTATGGCCTCAAGGGCACTTTCTCACCGCAAGCGAATGTGGGGACAATAAAGGCCCACATTGATGCAGGCAGACCGGTGATTATTCAAGGGTGGTTCACAGGCTCAGGACACATCATGGTGATTACCGGTTACGACGAAAAAGGCTGGCGTGTGAACGATCCTTCGGGACTCTGGGCCGGTTGTTACAAGTGTGGATACCCCGCGCCCACCTCGCGCAACGGCCAGGGTGCGCACTATTCCTACGCCGCAATGGCAGAGGCCGCGACGGATCCGGGGAACCCTTCAAGTTACTGGATCACCGTGCTCACGAAATAAGACAGAAAGAGTCCCAGCGGATGCCACCTTCGCCTTCCATCTTAGGCTCTGCATTTCCCCTTGTCGTTCTCGCGGGGGGGGAAGGCAACGTTTCGATTCTCAAACACCTCTTTTCGCTCCTGTCGTGTGCAGAGGGTTGTGGCATCCTTGTGGTCGTGCCCACCGAAACGGCGACCCATGCCGAACTCGAAGACGCCCTGCGCGCCCATTCCCCGTTCCCCGTCTCGACACTCGTTTCAGGAACACCGCTGCAACGCAATCATGTTCACCTTTGCCCCCCTGAAGTCGATGTTCTTCTCTCCCAAGGTACTTTTCTCACCCAACCCACGTCCCTTTCCGAAGGAATCAGCACTCCTATCGATCTTCTTCTCGCTACCGTTGCCGCCACATCGGACGAGTACGCCTGCGTCTGTTTTCTGTCGGGTGAAGACACACACGACGGCATGCGAGGTTTAATAGACATTACAAGACGAGGAGGTGTTTGTTACGTTATAGAACCCGACGCCACTCCGCTGTCGGCTCTTCCTCGCGCCTTGATGGCGAGCGGGTGGGCCGATGGCACCTTCGACAAAAATTCCTTCACAACCCATGTGGGTGCTCACCGCGATAGGCTTCTAGGGCAAGACCGTATCTGGCATTCCTTTTCTCACCGCCTTCCCACATGGGCGTTCGACAAGACAGCCACACGGATTGTGGGTGCGGTGTCGTCCGAGTCGGGACTCGACTTCAGGCGTTTCCGCCAAACGCCGCTGCACCGCCACATGGAAGCCCGCGCCCTTGCGCTCGGAGTTTCCACCTTCTCAGATTATGGCGACTTCGTTGAACAAAACGCCAGCGAGGCGTTGGTCCTTGCGCGGCTTTTCCTCGACAACCGCACGTCGTTTTTTCGCGACGCCCAGACTTTCGACGACCTTCGCTCCCAGGTCGTCGCTCCTCTTTTGGAAGAGAGGGCGAGAGAAGCCGAAGCCCATGGCCACAAACCGCATCCCCTTCGCGTGTGGGTTGCTGCCTGCTCCACAGGTGAGGAAGCCTACTCCATTGCCCTTCTGTGCACACGCCTGATGGAGGCCAGGGGCATCCGAGTCCCCATTGAAATTGTCGCAACCGACGCGAGCCCTGCCGCTTTGGCAAAAGCCGAAAGGGGAGAATTCGATGTCGTGACACTCGCCGGCCTCAGCCCTCTCGACCTCACCGACTTCTTTGTCCTGGTTTCTCAAAATCTTTTCCGCGCGCGCGCCCTTCCCGGAATTTCTCTCACGTTTCTCGAACACCACGTCCTCTCTCCTCCGCTGTGCACCGACTTCGATCTTGTCTGCGCGCGCAATGTTCTTTCCTTTTTCGAAGACGACGCCCAGGTGCAAATCTTGGCCCACCTTCACGATGCCCTCAAGACAGGAGGCACCCTGTTCGTTGCCCGCATGGAGTCGTCGAGCTCCCACCTCACACACGGATTCCGACGCATGGAGCGTGGCTCCACTCTGTTTGAAAAAGTCCCTCACGTGTGGAACCGCAGGTCTTCCGAGCGAGCCGAACGGTCTCGGAACCTGCAACGCACGTTCTCGGATGCGCCTTCGCTCGTTGTAGCCGAAGATCTCCTGGTTGTGGAATGCGATGACGAGGCATTCAGTTACTTTCGCACCTCACCCGACTCCACCCATTGTGACTTTCTTCCGCTCGTGCACGCCTCGCATCGTCCTGCTTGGGCCGACGCTCTGAGGCGCGCCCTTGCCGGCATGGTTGAAGTCACAATAGAGGCCGACTTTCGACACGGCGAAGGCTTCCCCTACCGGGGTCGCATCACGCCTTTTCTCGACGAGCAAGGCGGAAGACGCCTGAAAATAGAATACGAAAAAACCTGATTCAGGCCGTCCGTTTCGAGCGCAGCACACTCCACACTTTTCGCGGCAGGTCTTGCAGGGAAGCGACGCACTCGGCCGCCCCCAACTCGATGGCCGCGCGTGGCATCCCAAAAACCACGCAGCTCTCTTCATCTTGAGCAAACGTGCGCGAGCATGCCGCCTTCATGGCAAGAAGCCCCTGCGCACCGTCGCGCCCCATTCCCGTGAGCAGCACACCCGCGCTCTGCGGACCCGCGAGTTTCGCGACGCTCTCGAAAAGCACGTCAACCGAAGGACAATGCCCACTCACCGGAGCCTCGTCACTTAAAGTCACAATAAAGCCGCCGGAGCCGCGCGCAAGGCGCATCTGCTTGCCACCGGGTGCAATGAGAACGCGCCCGGGTCGCACCGCGTCGCCACTGGCGGCTTCTTTCACCTCAAACGGAAAAAGGGTGTTGAGCCGTTCCGCGAATGCTTTCGAGAACACGGGTGGAATGTGCTGCACCACTACAATAGGGGGAATTTGCGAAGGCAATGCTTCGAGGAACTCCCGAATGGCTTCCGTGCCGCCTGTGGAGGCGCCCACAGCAATGAGCTCGACATCAGCCCGCACAGTGGAGTGGCTTGGGGCCGTCGCCTTTGTCGGTTTCGCGCGCTCGCGACCCAGACGCGCCTCTCGCACCGCGCGAATTTTCTCGCACAGCTCCAAGGCGACTTTGTCGATGTCTTGCATGGTTGGCTTCTGAACATACTCCGAGGCACCGTTTTCCAACGCTTCCAGAACCATGGGAGCTTCTTCGCGCGCCAGTGCGGTGACCAACACCGTGGGCACGCGAGACTTCGGCCTGACGCGCTTCAGAAAGTCGAGCCCTGTTTCGCCCTCAAGATTCATGTCGAGAGTCACGACGTCTGGCTTCAGGGCATCGAGTTTCGCCAGTGCGTCGACCACGGTGGCGGCCACACCAACGACTTCGAAATCGGGATCTTTTGCCAGCATGCGAGCAACGAGCTTCTGCATTGTCCCCGAGTCTTCAACAATCAGAATGCGCGTTCGCGTGCGCCTTTGGGGCATCAGGGCGAGCGGCTTTGGCGAAACTTGAACTTGCTTGGCGCCGGCATCGCGCGCGTACACCGAAGGCATGAGGTAACGCCAAGGGACGTCAAGGTTCTGCAGAGTTTCGGCGTGGCTGAGCACCAAGGTACCGCTTGGCACAACGTGAGAATGAAGGATGCGCACGGCATTGAGCATGGCTTCCGCGTCGAAATAATAGAGGACGTTCCTGCAAAAAATGACGTCGAACGGATCTTCACCGCTGAGGGGCTTCATGAGATTGTGCTGTTTGAAGCGAATCCGTTTTTTGAGAGCTCCTGACATGCGCCCCCACTGAGCGATGCCGCCCGTTCCAAATTCAACGGAGCCCCGCTGCATGGCCTTTGGGATCTGAGCCTCGATGCGTTCCCTGAGGTACACCCCGTTTCGCGCAGACGCGAGGACGTCGGTGTCGATGTCAGACGCCAGAATTTCGAAGTCGAGCCCCTGAACAGACTGCAAGGCCATGGCCAAACTGTAAGGTTCTTCACCGGTGGAGCACGCAGCCGACCACACCCGAAAACAAGCTTTGTTCCCTCGGCGGGCCCGAAACTCCGGCACGAAACGATCGACCAAAAGCCGAAAGTGCTCTGGCTCCCGAAAAAAATCCGTTTTATTTGTCGTCATGGCATTGATGAAGGCCTGCCATTCCGGATCCGACGGCCCCGCACTGGAAAGCAGGGCGCGGTAGTCACCCCAACTCTCGAGCCCCAAGGCACGCAGGCGTCCTCCGAGCCTCGATTGAATGAGCTCCAACTTTGTCGGCGAGAGCGAAATGCGCGTCCGCTCCCACAGAACCTGTCTGAAAAAATCGAAATCTTCGGAGGAGACGCGCAAAACACTGTTCATGCCGCAGGCGGCTCAAAGCGATCGTCATCGGCCGACGGCGTGCCATGAGCGGTGTCTTTGAATGCCGGAACGGGTTCGCGCACCGGTTTTGCTTGCCCACGCGCCTGCCGTGCTCGCCCTTGGCCCGAAGCGTGCGAACTGAACGAGGGAGCCGAAGCCTGCGCACGCGGGCGTGAGCGGCCGGGCGGTGTTGTGGGTGCCGACGCCTTATGCTCGGCGGCTCGTGAGTGCCCCCAGATATTTTCAACCAGCACATGCACGGCTTGTTGCAAGGTTTCCGACTGCGCTGCCAGCTGCTCGGCCGCGCTCGAGGCCTCTTCGGAAGCTGAGGCGTTCATTTGAGTGACACGGTCGAGCTGCGTCACAGCGCTGTTGATTTCCTGAATGCCCTTTGCCTGCTCTTCGCTTGCAGACGCAATGGACTGCGACATCGACGCGGTTTCGGAAACACCACGGGCAATGTCCTGCAAAACGCGCTCGCAGCGTTCGGCCACGTCGAGACCTTGTGCCACCTTCGACTTTCCTGTGGTGATGAGCCCCTCCACTCGGGCTTTGGTTTCGTGCACAATGCCTTCGACCTTCTGAATGCTGCCGTCGAGCATGGCGGAAATCTCCTTGGCCGCGTTTCCGCTCATTTGTGCGAGGTTGCCCACTTCCTCGGCCACAACGGCGAAGCCTTTGCCGTGTTCGCCTGCGCGCGCAGCTTCCACCGACGCGTTGAACGACAGAAGCTTCGTTTGAAAAACGATGTCGTTAATCACACGGGTTTTATTGCCAATTTCAGCGATAACTTTCACTATGTCGGTAATCTGCTGGTTGCTGTGGGTAATTTGCGTGAGGATGTCCTCGTTGCTCTTGTCTATGTCGTTCATGGCGCGCAGCAGTTCGCCCACCACACGGGTGCCCTCGCCCGCTTCCGTTTCATTTTGACTCGAAAGCATTTGTGCCCGTTGCGAGTTTTCACTGTTCTTTTGCACCATGGAACTCATCTCTTCCACACTCGCAGCCGTTTCTTGTAGCGAGGCGGCCTGCTCTGTCGTGCTCTGAGAAAGCTCTTCCGACGTGGTGGCGATTTGCGTCGCCGCGCTGGCAACCTGTTGTGCGTTGTCGGAAAGGTTCGCAATGACCTTGTCGATGGCCGCATTCACAGAACGCAACACGAAGAACGCGAGGGAACCCCCGGTAAGCACTGAAGCCAATGCCACAATGAGCACAGTGAGGGTGGTTTGGCGCATGAGCGTCTGGGTTTCTTTGTCGGCGAGGTTCATGCGCTCTTCATACCTAGCCACACTTTCGTCAAGCTTCTTGTCAAACTCTTTCAGAAGGTCACCCGACTTCCCACGCGCAAGCGCTGTGGCCTCCTCGTTTTTTCCTTCCAGTGAAAGTTGACGTATGCGATCCGAAATGGGCTTCCATTCATCGAGCAGGGCCAAAACCTCTTTTGCCTCCTTTTTTCCTGTCTCGGCCGAAATTTTTTCGAACGTCGCCAACTGTTCCCGCAATTTTTTCTCATAGCCGTCAAGCTGTACACCAGACTTCATCATGCCCTCTTGCGAAGGCTCGAGGATGAACGTCTTCTCTTCGCTGCGCACTTCGTGCAACAAAGTCTGCATTTCTTTTGCAACGCTCACACGCTTCGCATAGGTGCCCACAAGGGTGTCTACCGACTCTGCGATGTCGGAGAGGCGCCAAAGCGAGAGTGCCGAAATAGCCACCGTTGCGGCAACAAAAATACCCAATATAGCCACAAACTTTGCATTGAGGCTCCAACCTTTCACGATGCGGTCTCCTTTTTTTCATTCGCTTTTTCGACGTCGGTTTGAAGAAGTTTGTCGACGTCCACAATCAGAACCAAACGTTCTTGACGATGGACGATGCCTTTGAGGTATTGCACACGCGTGTGGCTGCGCAGTTCCGGCGCCTTGTCGACGTCGTCTTCAGTGGCCGAAAACACACTGTCGACGGTGTCGACGGCCACTCCTAAAACCGCCTCGGGAAAGTCGACAATAATGATGGCCGTTTCGGGCTGAGGTGCGAGCGCGGGCATGCCGATTTTCACGCGCGCATCGATGACCGACACAATGCGGCCCCGCAGGTTCATGACGCCCTTAAAGTGGGGTGGCATGAAAGGCACGGGCGTGAGTTCGCCTAAAGCAATGACCTCGCGCACGCGCGAGAGTTCGAATGCGAACGTTTCCGCCGCAAGCTTGAACGAAAGGTAACGTGTTCCGCCACCCGCATCCTTTCTTCCACCATCGGTTCGCATGCCTCTACGCTCCTATTCCGTTCGTCAGTTCCTTCAAGTCGAGAAGGAGCGCGGCCTTGCCGTCCCCAAGAATCGTCCCACCCGTAAATGCGCCCAATTGCGCGAGTTTCGCGTCGAGCCGCTTAATCACCACTTGCTGCTGCGAAACGATGTCGTCCACCGCAATGGCGTGCAAGGAGTCGTCATTGCGTTTCAAGATAATGGCAATGGCCTCGGTGGGAGCCCCCGCGGGCTTGCCCGGGGGTCCCTTGCGCGGCGCACGGCCCGCTGCGAGCAGGTTCGAAAGCCTGTGCAGGCGCATGGTCGTGCCGCGCAGCGTGAGCATTTCCTGCGCAGCCTCGAACTGAGTGATGCTCTCGGCCGTAATGCGTGTCGTTTCCTGCACCTGAGTCAAGGGAACAATGTAACGCTCGCACGACGTCGTGACTATCATGCCTTCAATGACACCAAGGCTCAGTGGAAGTGTGATTTCAAAACAGGAGCCCTTGCCCAGTTCGCTCGTGATGCGAACCTGGCCTCCCAGGGCTTCCAGGTTTGTCTTCACGACATCCATGCCAACGCCTCGGCCCGAAAGTTCGGTGACCGCGGGTTTGGTGGAGAAGCCGGGCAGGAAAATAAGCTGTGTGGCGGCCTCCGGAGAGTAACGAGCATCCGCAGGCAGGAGCCCTTTTTCAATGGCTTTTTTCCACACGAGTTCAGGGTTGAGGCCTTTTCCGTCATCACGAATCAGAATAATGAGTCTGTCGCCGCGGTTCTCGGCCGAAATCGTGACCGTCCCGACAACAGGCTTTCCGGCCCTCACGCGGTCGTCAGGCAACTCAAGACCATGATCCACCGCGTTGCGGACCATGTGGACAAGGGGGTCGGTGAGGCGCTCGTGAACGGTTCTATCGACTTCCGCGTCTTCACCGACAACGTCTACCTGCACGTCTTTGCCCAGCGCTCGCGCCGTGTCGCGCACAATGCGCTGCAAACGCTGAAACGTGGGCTTGAGCGGCACCATGCGCAGCTCCATGGCGTTGCCTTGAATTTCGCGTAGAAGCTTTCCCAGCTGCCCGATGGTTTTCACAAGCAACGGCGACGTCACCTGGTCGCGGTTTTGTTCCAAGACGCTTTGCAAAATAACGAGTTCGCCAATGGAATTGATGATGCGGTCGATGCGTGAAGGCGCGACCCGCATGGACTCTTCCGGTGGCTTGCCCGCTTTCGTCGACTGAGAAGAGTTTTGGACTCGAGCCTCTGCGCGCCCCACGGAGCTTCCACCGTGGCTGGCCACAAGCCTCAAATTTGAGGGAGACTCCCCTTCGACAGAAGGCCCGCCCGTGTCTGCCGGAAAGTCGTCGGCAAAAACAATGTCTCCTGCTTTCGCAGAAGCAAACGGCGACATCGCAGTCACCGCTGACGACGATGATGATTGCGATGTTCCATTCAAGTGAAGCGCGGTTTCAGCCGTCAGGGCGCCAAAGTCCGACGTCGCCGCAATGTCGGAAAGCTTCAGAGCCACGGACTCATTCAAGGCGTCTTTGGCTCGCAGGAGGAAATCGACAAGGCTCGGCGTGACCTGTATTTCACGCTTTTTAAGACGCACAAGAACGTTTTCAAAGTGGTGCGTGAACTCCATGATGTCTTGGTAACCGACACCACCCGAAGAGCCTTTCAGGCTGTGCGCAAGGCGAAAGATGCGCTCCACGACGTCGGGATTCTCGGGCTCTTTTTCCAAGCGGAAAAAGCACTCCTCCACGTCTTCAAGCAACTGCTTGGCTTCCTCGAGGAAGATCTTTCTGATTTCTTTTTCAAATTCTTCCACGGCTTCGCCTCCCGATGGATTCACATCGGGAACATAGGGCCTCACTCTGAAACACCCGCCGGCAGAAACTGCCTTCCCACATTGAAGTGGTCAACGATTGGTGGACAGAGTTTACGCCGCCTTCCGCTCGAACTCCTCGGGCGTAAGGTAACCCAATGCTGAATGATCCCTTTCGCGATTGTAGAACACTTCCACGTACT
>JADCJN010000237.1 GCA_020247005.1 Silvanigrellales bacterium | reverse complement strand
TCCCGGGCTCCTTCGTCAAGGCAAACGCGGCGGCATGGGACTTCGACAACGCGCCCACGCGGTTTGGACCCACGGGTTCGCTCGCATTTTCCGAACTCCCGATGGAAGGCAAGGTGGCTCACCCCCCCTTCTCGGGCCACAGTTGGAAAGAGCGTCAAGGGGGAATCGCGTACCGTTGGCTCTCGGGCACCCGCGCATGGGACTACACACCGCCATCGGCAGATCAAGTGAAAGGCTTTTCCGAGGCCCAGCTGCGAGGCCTCTCTCCCGCCGAAAAGCTCGACTTGCTCACAGGCCGAGGCGAGTTCCCCACGGTGTTCAGCGAGCGAGAGAGGAACGATGCCAATGGCCTCTCTTGGTATGGATTGTGCCATGGATGGGCGCTCAGTGCAGCCCTGTTTCGCGAGCCCGCGCCCATTGTGATGACGTCGCCGTCGGGCGTCCGCATTCCCTTTGGCTCTGCGGACATCAAGGCCTTGTTGGCCTATTATGCAGGCGAGGCACTCTTCTCCAGGCGTCAGTTCGTGGGCCTCCGCTGCTGGGGAAACGCACCTGGGTCGCCCGCGTGCCGCGACATGAACGCCGGCGCATTCCACATCTTGCTTGCGAATGAAGTTGGTCGCAAAAATCGAAGCTTTGTAGTGGAACTTTCTGCCGACGAAGAGATTTGGAACAAGCCTGTTCTTTCGTACACAAGCCAAGTGGAAGAACGACGAAAAGGCGCAAGTGCGGGAGCAGCCCCAGGCACCAAGGAAGAAGTGACCGTGCGCACCTCGGTCACTTACGTGCACAACAGCGAACCTCAGTGGGAAGCGGAACCAAAGTCGGATTCGCTCAAAACGTATTCGTATCTGTACCGTCTCGAACTTGCCGAGGGCGGTGTTGTTGTCGGAGGCCAATGGCTCCAAGACTTTTTTCCTGACTTCGCATGGACGCTGGAAGACAGAACCCCGTTTGCGAGCATTCCGCCTGGTTCACCACTGGCAGGTTTGCGCGAACTGTATGTTGCCGCGACCGGAGATGTTTGCGCAGTCGACGCCTCAAAGTGTCATTCACCGAGCGAACCCTCTGGAAAGTTGCCCTGGTGCCCTGAGGGGTACACTGCAGAACGCACACCTGCGGGCATGGAAGCCTGCGCAAAGGGTGACGATATTTTTGGCCCCATCACGCCGAATATGCGAGACGCTTGCCGCCTTTCAGGCCGTGGAGCTGCCTGTGAATCCGCGGTGTGGCCACGAACACTCTACTTTGCCGCCGCAGGAAATGAACGGTGTCAGAGGGGCAGCGAGTGGGACAGCACCTTCGCGCAGTGCACAAACGATATGAGCGTCTTTGGCCCGTTCTCGCAGAACTTATGGTCAATTTGCAAGGTTTTGTCCGAGAGTGATAGACAACAGTGTTCGGCCATGCAATGGCAGTCGGAGTTGTTTAGTCGCGTTTTCAAGGAAGGGGCTTTCTAACCCTCCTTCGGAATCTCGGTCGCTGCGGCATCGAGAAGAATGCCGAATCATAAGCACATAAGTTCATCTCACCTTTCTTACAGTTCCCGTTTCTGTCTCGTTCATCTCTGCGGAGGAATCTTCATGAAGGTTTTACACGTCTCTCTCGCCGCCCTGGGCTGCTTCGCTGCAGTCTCCACCGCTCAAGCGAAAGAACTCACGTTCTACTTCGACGTCTTTTCCAGCGGTCCGGAAATTTATCCCTGCGATGCAGGTATCTGGCAGGGCGAACAGCCCAAGTATTGCCACTACAAAGGCACGGCACAGAACTGCAATCCTGCAGACCTCGGCAAAACACCTGGTCAAACAGGCGTCACTGCGGGCTGGCAAACAGTCGACGGTTCCGCCATTACGAACTACTTCGATGGCGCGCACGCATGTATCTGTACGGGCGGCACCGGCAACCCCAACACGGGCGTTCGCGGCGGCGACTACCTCATGAACTTCATGCGCTACAAAGCGGCCACATGGGTTGGCGGCAACACGGGTGGTGACAACCACATGGGTTGGTCGGCACCTGTCGAGAAGACCGCTCAAGGCACCAAAGAAGGCGTGACAGTTGCACGCCACGTGCGTGGAAGCTCTGCTTCGGACGCCACCGACGTGAAGCAGGAATTCAAAACCCAGCTCGAAGCGGTGACGTTTAACTTCGGTTCTGAGCTCTATGGCGCGCACTTCTTCGTGGACTACTGCTACCGCGGTCCTCAAATTCCCTACTTCTTGGGAGCAAACCACCCGCAAAATGCAAACGCCCAGTTTGGCACATTCGCTTGGGTCAAGAGCACCAACCCCTTCCAAGGTGGCAATGCGACTCCGGGCGCATCGACGCTGAACTACGCCGACCTCGCTAAGGTCAAAATGAAAACTGTCATGGTCTGCGACTTGCAGGGCAAGGGCACATACAAATACGACCACAACAGCACGTCTGCGACCCCCGGCGTGTTCGACTCGTTTGAAATGGACATCACCGACAGCGCCAACATCGACGTGTCGACCTTGGCCTCGTCTGGCGTTTTGCTCGCAAACAGCACGGGTTCCAACGTGAACCCGAACCAGGATTCTTTCATCCTCGGCGCCCCCAACGGCGGTACAAACTGGGTTGGGACACTGAATGGCGACAAGAAGTTTGGTCCAAAAAGCCTCACGAATCTTGCTGTGAAGCCAGACCAATACTGGCTCTTCGGCGGGAACAACTCCCTTGAGTACATCACCGCGAGCACAGAGCCGTTCACACCTCGCTTCTGTAAGCTCCGCACCTACTTTGTGGAAGAGTCTGGCAAGCGTGAGCGCGCTTGGCAGCGTCACGATGCCCGCTTCATCACGAAGTGGCTCGTGGAAGAAAATGCGAACGACGACACGGCGCTCTAAAAAAACGCCCTGTTTTCTAAAAAGGAAGCCCTTGCGCCACAAGCACAAGAGCTTCTTTTTTTTGTTACTCTCTTTCTTTTTTTTTCAATATTTCGTCTTTTCATTCCATGGCGATCTGATAGGACCTAGGCATCGACAGCTGAATCTTTGATTTCAGCTGCAGGAGGTGTTCCATGCGAACGACGCAGATCTCACGGCGCAACGCCGCCATCCTGCTTATTGCAGCCACATTCTACGCCTTTGCTTTTTCCTGTTTTTCACTCGAGGCCCTTGCCGCGAAGGTTGAAAAGCCAGGCGTGACCATTCATCTTTTGTCGTCCGCGGAACGTGGCGTTTCCATTCGAAAGCCTGAACGAACTCGTATTTCCATTTCAAATTTCAGGCGTGACGAAGCCCGCAAATTTCTGCTTCTTGCGCTTGGGCCCGAAGTGTTCGACAAATCCTACGGCTCTGGTTCTTCTTTTTTCGGCGCCATTCCCGACGACAAGTGCAAAGTCGAGAACACTCTTCTGGGCAAATCACTTCCCTTCGACGAAAAAAGCGCGACATTCGCCGCACAAACCTCGCTCCTTCACACGTGCATTGTCACCCGGGTCATCAATGGTTCAGGTGACCCCCTCCGCATTCCACCCAACCAACCCGGGTGCAAGGTGGAAGCCATGGTGTCTCCAACTGAAGCGCTTTTTTCGGGTGGATATTGTTTCGTTGGAGTGGGCATAGAATCCCTTTTTTACGTGAACTACGAACTTCGTGAAGAGTGCCGTTCTCAGGCCTTTCTCGACCTCAACGGCGTGACGCCTCGAGATTTCTTCGCCTTCGGTGGCTACTTCATCGCAGGTGACGCCTCAGGCCAAAGCCTCGACCTCACGCCCCTCGATTCCGTTTCGTTGCGCTACACCCAGGAACCCTCGTCTGCCGCGCTGCCTCTCTCGGCTGATTTCGGCCTCTCCGAGCCGCGCTACCCTGTGCGCGTCGGCGTCGAAATCGACATGGGCGGTGTGCGGGTGGTGGACCTTGGGAGCCAAGGCACCCTGCTTTCAGGCTCTTTCCACGTGATAAACCGATGCGAGAGCATTTGCGCGAGCGGAAAATGCGCCAACCCCTGCGAATTTCCTGCAGCTGTGGGCTCGATCCTCACCGTGGTCGACAAGACCCTCGGACTCCCCGTTCACGTTGTGTACACCGGGGCTGTGGCTCCGGCCATGTGGGAAGGCCTGTTGCCCTTTCAAACGAAAGTTCCTGCTCAGCTCCTTGTGCCCGGTCACACATACGCTTTGGAAGCAGACTTTCAATACCTCGATCAGTACTACGGGATTTTCAAACAAGGCTTCTCACAATTCCTGGTTGACGTGGGTGATGTGGACAACCTGCTCCAGCAATCGGGCCATGGAACGTTGCCTGGCTTGCGGCCCTTGGCCTCAACGGCTTCCCTGCCCGACATGCCTTTGTTTCCTCCGTTGGGCGGGCTCCTGGGCGGCAACCAGGTGAACGTGGGCGAGGCTCTTGAAAGTTTGAACCGCCTTGTGAAGTTCAGTGGCTGGCCGCCCTACTACGAAGAACTGTGTTCCGGGAACTCGTGCGTGAACATTCCCAAAGCGCAGAACAAATACAAAGTGAGCGCAGAGTTTTCTCTTTCGGAATTTGTTGACAGCGAGGCTAAACTCGACAACCTCGTGTTGAGCCGGGTCTCCACTGTGCGTGGAAACGCGCGCAAAGCGTTCGATGCGCCAGCCCGTGTGACCTGTGAACAGGCCCCTGGGCCTTTCTGAAGAAAGGCAGAAGCCATGTTTGCCATTCTCGCAAAGCTCTTTCTTTTTGGACTTTTCTTTTCAGCGACTTTTGCGGCGGCCCAAGTAGCCCCTTCCTCTGGACGAAAGCCGCCAAGAGTCGAGCCTTGGCAAGGAGCACAGGCGGCGGCGCCTGGGGAATGCGAGAAAACAAAGGCTGCCCTCCCGTCAACCCTCGACGCCCTACGCGCCGCCGATGGCCGCCCCACCGCAGCGCTCTTGCGACGGGCGACAACGGAAGTGGGCCTGTTTGCGCGCCTGTGCGCCCAAACCGACGCACAGACCCATTCCCTGTTGTTGCGCGTCTGGGACGCCTCGGGCCCACGCCTGCAGCGACGCTTCCTTTCCCCTGAATTCCTCTTGCGCATTCAGGCGCCTGGCCTGACACGAGTCTTGGATGATGGCGAACTCCACCTGCTGATGCACAAGTCTCTCACGAAACGTGCGTCAAGTCTTACGGCGGCAGCGCGCGACGGCACGTGCCGTCCAGGGATTTTCCAAGAGTACACATTGCCCAAAACCGCGGATTGTTTCGTCGATTGGCTGCATTGGCGGACCGTGCGGGTCGACAGGGCTCACGTAGACGAAAACGAAACAAAGGCCTTTCTTGCAGAGGGCCTGCTTCAACTTCGTGGAGTCCTCTCGGACAAGGCAAATCCTCCCTTGCACATCCCTTTCTCGTGGACCTTGCACTCCGCTGAAGCGACCTTCAAAGGACCTTCGCCCCTGTCGTCATCAGGCAAAGCCATGGCGCTTTTGCTGAGGGAGGGTGAGGCCAGCTCGCGGGCTGCGCTTCTGAGGGCGTCTGCGGCGCACCTTCCCACATTTTTTCCTCTGGGCTACACAACGCCTCAAGAGGTGGACTGCGACAGGGTCACTGCACTTGCTCAAGCTCTCACACTCGACGCGCCCCCCTCGAAATCCACGGCGTCCAAACCGGCATCATCGCAAGGAGCGCTCGCGCAAGCTGAGATCGGAAGAGC
>JADCJN010000236.1 GCA_020247005.1 Silvanigrellales bacterium | reverse complement strand
TCAGAAAGCTCAGGTCCGGGGACGCGCCATTCCGAGGCAAAAAATGCCCTACCGGCGCGGGATCCGGTGAGGCGTTTGGGGTCGTCGAGGATTCGGGCTTGAAAAACCAAAGACCCCGAAAGCCGGAGCTTTCAGGGTCTTGTTCTCCCCTGTCACCAGGGAGATAAAAAGTGGCGGGAGCGACGGGACTTGAACCCGCGACCTCCGGCGTGACAGGCCAGCGTTGTAACCAACTCTACTACGCCCCCGCTTGAACCCTGGGTGTACATGAGCGATTTGTGGAATGCAAGAGTGCGCATTGGAAAATTCGAGAACCTCAAACCGTTCCAAATTTTCGGAGCTGTCTCAGAGACCTACGCCGCACGTGCGCAAGAAAACGAAGAGAACAAAAACCACCCCTGCGATTTCTAGGCCCCGGTACACCCGAAAACGGATCGTTTGGCTCTCTTTTACAGCGCCCGGCCCACTAGTTTTGCCTTTTTTAAGCGCGTTTCCGGATTTGCCAGATGTGATCGGCGCCTGCGCTTGAGCCCCCGAGCGTTGCTGCAGGCGTTCGCGCACCTTTGGGTCGAAAGGCAAAACGCGCGCCACTTTCGTTGCGGCGTCCTCGCCATCGCCCCCCGTTCCAGAACCATTTGGTCCGGTGCTGAGAGAGAAAAATGAATGGTGCTGTGAAAACATGGCGGACTCCTGAGGAACGAGCACACACGCACTGCCCCGCATGGCGGGGCTCTGGGTTAGTCGGCAAAGAAAGCGGCCGCACTCTTCATCATGTTCCCGTGCATGTTCGCGTTGCTTCGGAACAGGGGCACCTTCGGGAAGTTCTCTTCGAAGTAACGGATGGCAAAATCGCTCTTGAAGAGGAACAGGGGATTGCCCTGCATGTCGCGCACGACAGTGACGTCACCCTTGTCTTTTGCGTCCTGAATTTGCTCTTCGTCGGCATTCGTCCAGCGGGCGAAGCGGAAGGGCAACGTGTCAAGCTGGCAGTCCACGTTGTACTCGTTCTGCAAGCGGAACAACAAGACATCGAATTGAAGCACTCCCACCGCCGCCAGAACAGGGTCGCTCGCCGCGCGTGTCTCGTCGACGAACATCTGCACGGTGCCTTCTTGGCAAAGCTGAACGAGCCCTTTCAGAAGCTGTTTTCGCTTGAGGGCGCTGTTTGTGCGCACCACCGCGAAGTGTTCAGGCGCGAATTGCGGAATGCCTTCAAATTCGAACTTACGGCCTTCCGTCAGCGAGTCGCCAATGGCAAAAAGCCCCGGGTCGTAGATGCCCACAATGTCTCCCGCAAAGGCCTGCTCCGCTCCAGAACGTTCTTGTGCGAAAAATTGCTGCGGCTGGGTGAGCTTAATTTCCCGCCCAAGGCGCGAATGATTCACCATGCTGCCTGGCTCGTAACACCCACTCACGATGCGCAGGAACGCGATTCGGTCGCGGTGCTTGGGGTCCATATTCGCCTGGATTTTAAAAACGAAACCCGAAAAATTCGCGTCGAGGGGTTCAATGGGCCCTGCGGAGCCGCCTTTTGGCGCTGGCCCTGGGCACATGGCAAGAAACTTTTCCAGGAACGCGCGCACGCCGAAGTTCGTCATTGCCGATCCAAAAAACACAGGCGAGATTTTTCCGCGACGAAAATCGTCTTCGTGGAACGCGTTGCCGGCGGTCTCGATCATCTCGAGACCTTCCATGGCCTCCTGCCACACGTCGTCGGGCACGATTTCTGAAATGCGGGCCGTGTTCGAAAGCGGCACAATTTCTGCCCTGGTTTCGGTGGTCGTATTGCGGCCCTCAAAATAGTGGAGGCTCCGACCTTCACGCTCCACCACACCTTTGAACCGCGTTCCGCTCGAAACGGGCCACGTCATGGGGTAGGTCTGGATACCCAGGACGTCCTCAATTTCCGCCATGAGTTCGAAGGGGTCGCGTGCGTCGCGGTCCATTTTGTTCACGAAAGTGAAAATGGGGATTTGGCGCAGCTTGCACACTTCGAAAAGTTTTATGGTTTGGGGCTCAACGCCCTTGGCGCCGTCGATAAGCATGATGGCGGCGTCGGCCGCGGCCAGGGTGCGGTAGGTGTCTTCCGAGAAGTCCTGGTGCCCGGGCGTGTCGAGCAGGTTGCAGGCAAAACCCACGTACTCGAAATTCATGACGCTCGTGCTCACCGAGATGCCGCGTTGCTTTTCGAGCTCCATCCAGTCGGAAGTGGCGAACTTCTTCGATTTTTTGGCCTTCACAGACCCCGCTAGGCGAATGGCGCCGCCCAAAAGCAGCAGCTTTTCAGTGAGGGTCGTTTTGCCAGCATCGGGGTGCGAGATGATGGCGAAAGTTCGGCGCCTGCAGACTTCCGTCTCGAGCGTCTTCCGGTCCGTGAATGGCATCATAAACTCCTGCTGAGGCCGACGAAATGCAAGGTGCCTTATCACACACACTGCGGTCTCCCAAGCAATTTTGACACGTCTCATTTCCCAACCTGCTAGAATTCTTGGGAGGCAATAGGAGACAACTGATGACCACCTTCCCCGCCAGCACCCTTGGCGACGTCGCGGAACACGCCAGCCTTCTTGCCGGCATCTTCCAGCTCAAAGGAAACACCCTCAGGGCGGCCCACATTCGCAAGGCGGACAAGGCCCTGCTGGGACTCGAGGCCATTTTTGACGCCGGCCTCTCGGCGGCTTGCACAACCTGGCGCCGGGGACGCGAGGCCCAGCGGGTTCTTGAAGAAAGGCTGGTAGTCATTGGATGCCATCAGGCGCGCATGGCCGACTACGAAACGCGCCTCGGGTCGCTTGAGAAAGACATCGAGAAGTGGATGTCGTTGTCTGAAAACGACAGGGCCCGCGTCGGGCTGAACGCCCGCAAGGCGCAACAGTACTTCGAAGCACGCACCTTCAATGCAGAAAGTCACATTTTGCATCGGTACGAGCGCTACCAGGCTCTTCGTGGACTCGTGGCGTATGCCGACAACGCTCACTTTCTTTGCGAAGCCATACACCATTTTGAGAATCGCGAAAAATACGAAGACAACAAAGCAAAGCTCGAAAAGCGACGTGATAGCGCGCGCGAACGTTTGAGAGGTGTCACGCGCGGCTTTTGGTTCGCTACCGCCTTCTGTTTTCTTATCGTCACCATTCCTCTGTGCGCTCCATTTGCATGGAGTCTTTATCGCCGAAAGCGCGAGGTTGAGAATCAGATAGCAAATTTGGAAGAAACCATTCGGCGAGAAGACAAGCGCCTCCAAGCTGCCGACGAAGGCGTCGTGGCAGCACAAGAAATTCGCGAAATTCTTGGCCCGTTACCTTTGGAACAGGTGCGTAGCACTCTTGGTGAAGTGTCTGAACTCCGACGCGAATTTCAGGCCGCCTCGGGCGGCTCAGTGACCGCGAGCCTTATTGCTTTCACGGAACTTTTCGGAGATCGTTTGGAAACGCTCTTTGGCGAAATGCCGCGATCCTCTGTCGATCGCTTCCGCTGGCTCGCTGCGAAAGTCGACGAGGTCACCAATGCCGAACTCGAGAAAGCGCGCTTGGGTCAGGACCTTGCGGAAGTGCGAGCGCGCTTAAAGAAGCTTCTGCGAGGACACTCTGTGGGCATGGTGCGTTCGAGTCTCGAAAACGTTCGAAAAGCGACGCGAGAGGCTCTGCCGCTCGATCTGGACGAATGGGTGAAGCGTGAATTCGCAGACCTTGGCTCTCGCTTCCCTGGTTTGCTGCAAGATGCGAGGCAGGCGCTCTGGCACATTAGCCATGGTCAGAGCATTGACGAAGGGGTGTGGAAACGTCTCGGTGTCCGGCTCGCTGGGGAAAGTAACCTATTGAATGCGTGCGCACTCGAATTACGGCTGGGAGCTTCTCGCCCCCAATCGGAAGCGCATGAAACAGATGCCGGCACGGAGGCGCTCCGGGCCCTCCCCTGAGGATTGCAGATGCTGAAGAAATCCCCTGTCTCGGTATGCTCCCCACTCCTCCCTCTCATTTTGTTCATTGGCGCTGCCGTCACGACCCTGGCCTATTCCGTCGCCCGGGGAGCCCCTTCCGACGTTGTGACGTATGACTTTCTGGCGAAGCAAATGACAGTGCATGGACTTTACGTGCCGAAAGAGGGCGACGTCAAAACCGGCCTTGCCGCTGAACTCGAGGCCCGCCAGAATGGCATCGCGGCTTTGGGCAATCATATTGGCAAGGTGTGTGAGGGTGGAACTGCTAATGCGATGCTCGCGGCAAATTGGCGACAATCGCTTCGTTCGCAAGGAAGTGAGATTTTCTCGAACGGTGTTCTTAAAATCATTCTCACAGCAAGCCTGAAAGACGTGTACAAGCCTTTTGGTTCGAGCAAGGTGAAGTCGTTGAAGGGTGCGGATGGCGGCAACATCGTGTTTCGTCTGCCCACTCTTCCACAGAGCGTCATTTCCTGTGGTGCGGTGAAGGCCGACATTCTGGGGAAAACGTTTCTCGCCGCACCTGTGCTCGTTGGAAAAGAGGATGGCATGAAAAAGGTGAAACTCCTTCTGGGAGGCGGTGGGGTGCTTAAGGTTTCGAGTCCCGAAGACAACGCCCTTCTCGAAAACGCAAAGTTCTTGGAAAGTCTTCAGACGGACGAAGCCGACGTGGTCGCCCTTCCCGTCGTCGGAGGTTGAGAATGCGCGCGCGCTCGCGTTTTGCAGTCTTCGCCTTTTGTGTTGTTCTGACATCGACGCTCTCACTCGGCCTTCGGGTAAACATAGTTTTACCAGACTTCGCTTTCGGCTCTGGCGCCAACGTGGCGGCATCGGAAATCGTTCAAACCACGGTCGTCGATAAGCAAACGTTAGAGAGCTTGAAGGCGGGCACGCTCGAGACGAAAGAACGTCGAAACCTGGCATACGGCGCGTTGTCTCGTTATCTTACGGACTATTTGAAAGGAGCGAACGCTCCTGAAGAGAAAATTCGTCCGTTCGTGCAAGGCGTACTGAAAGATTTTTCGAAGTTCGTGCCTTCTTATAGGGTCGACCCTACGGCTGAAAATGAGGCCCGCATTTCCCTGGTTCTTTCCACCGGGCTTCTTCTTCAGGAGCTTTCAAAGAAAGGGCTTCGCGGCGTCGCGGCAGCAGCGGCCAACGTTGCAAATGCCAACGCGAACCCCAACCCTATTCACACTGGAAACGGGGGGGCGGGTTCTGCCGGGGCTGCGAATGCGGGCAACAGCACGTCGGCTAAGAATGCGGGAGTCTTGCAAAAGCCAGGTTCGACGTTTCCTTACACCGCACTCCTGGTGGATGAAAAGAACCGTGAGATCTACGTGACGCCTCCTGAGGCCGTTCAAAGCTTCGCCCTCGACAGCGCTGTGCCTGAGGGCGCGGGCTTTCGTTTCAAACCTGCAGCCGTAGGCAAGGCAGTGACACCGAGCGATGCGGAGCTCAATTCCGTGAATTCACCTCTATCGCAGCGGGCGACGCAGTTTTCGAACAAATTCCTCTTCCATCTTCAGAACAGATCTCTTGTCTTCAAGCCCGACTGGAGTATGCAGATTCTCAGTTTTTTGGAAATGTCGGCGCGTGTCGCTCGGGAGCGCGGAGAAACGCGGGCTTGGCCACCCGCACTTCCGTGGAGTTTGTCGTCGCTCTACTCTCATCCAGGGCTGGTTGTGGTGTTCACTGTGCGCTCTGACGACAAGTCCGGCGCATTGGAGCGTATTGACGTTGTGGGTTCGGCTGCGGGCCGACTCCTACGCCACTACTGGAGCCGTCCTTTGCACGACCCCGCCTACCAGGAGCTGGCCTCGAAGGCCATCGAGAAAGCGGCGGGCGCGTACTCTCGACTCAATCGTGTGCGCCGGCCCGAGGCGCTGCCAGGCACGTTGGCATTTTGGGTCGATAGGCGCGTCGCCGATCGAGAAATAGTTGCCGTTGAAAACATTCTTCGAGGTTTCGCGCTCGGAGAAGACTCTCTTCTGATTCCAACGGAAATCACCAAAGACGACGTGCGTTATCAGAGCCCCATCCCTAGCTCCCGCGCCGATAAGGTGTTCGACCGGCTGAGAAAAGGAGTTCCTGGAGTCACGGCGCGCCTTGCCACCGGAGAGCCTCCTGTGATTCTTTTGAGTCCTTCGGCTGCACAAAGTTCGCAGCCCAACTGAGGGGCTTTTGAATGCGTGCGAATGCCTGCCTTTCTGTCTTTGCAGACCCCAACACGCCTGCGTGCTCTGGAGCGAGGGCGACACGGCAAGTTGTTTTGGCCGCCGCTCGGCCTCGGACGTATGAAAACTCCGCTTTCACGCATCTGGTTTCTTGGGCGGAGTCTTCGGAAGCGTGGGTGCTTTTCGAGGCATTGTATTCAGCCTCCCAGGCACTCTGCCCACTGGAATCGCTCGCGCACCTCACCGACGACTCCCGGCGTGATCTTGAATGCACTCGCGATGCATTCGCACTTGTCGCAGACGCTTGTGTCCGGGGGTTTCCGGCAGCCTTTCCAGAAAGTTTGAGGTCGCCTTCTGCAATGCGAACCTTGGGCGGAATGGCTTTTGCTCACGAGGCTTGGCGTCGCGACGTCGGTTACGAGAATTTGAGCGCAGAGGCGCGTCTCGACATTCTTCTTGAGTCCCCCGCTTTCAGTTTCGAATGTTTGGACACAGCGAATCGCTCAACTTCCGCCGGGGTCTATTCATGAGCTCTTCCAAACAGACCTGGCGACTTTTCACCACCTGCGCCGCGGCCGTGGGCGAGCGCGTGCTTCTGCCAGGAGATGAACATCATTACGCTCACCACGTTTTGCGTTTGGGCGTGGGAGAACGGGTGGAAGTGGGAGATCACTCCGGTTTCGTGGCAACAGCTGTCATCACGCGCTGCGACAAGAAAGGCATTGAAGTCGAGATTGAGGAGATTCTTGTCGAGCGCGCGTTCCCTTGCCAGGTCACGCTGTTTCTTGCGCTCCCAAAGCCTTCCACCCTGGAAGAGGTGGTGGGACTCGCGGCGGAAATGGGTGTCAGTAGTCTCGTCGTTTTTCGCACGCAACGCTGCCAGAGCAAAGCCCCGGTGAAAGTGGAAAAGCTCGAACGCGCATCTCAAGAGTCGTTGCGCATCAGCAAAGCCTTTCGTGCACCAACACTTCGCGTTGTTGAGGATTTTGGCGCTTTGCAGGGCCTCATTGCGAGTTGCGGCCCAGCCTTCCTTTGCGATGAAAGCTCCCAACGCATGGGCGACGATTTGGGTTCAGCCTTGCGGGGCTTGCCAAAAGAATCAGCCACGAACATCGCTCTCATTGTAGGACCAGAAAGCTCGTTCGAGCCTTGGGAAAGAGAAAGATTCCTCGCTTGGGGCGCGAAGTCGGTTTCGCTGGGACCGCTTGTGCTTCGGGTTCCCACTGCTGTGGCATATGCCTTGGGAGTCGCAATGAGCCATTTCAATTCCCACTACAGCCCTTGATTCAAAGGTTGCAAATGGTGTCTTCCCAAATCCAGCCCGCTCCTGCGGGTGCCCCAATCGCCCTGTTCTCGAAAAAGAACGCATAACGAAACACGTTCCCATCTTTGTCTTGGCGTCTGTCTGGAATGTCGTACAGGTGAAACTCTTCGTTCAAGAGCGCATCGCCAATGTCGGAGCCATTGTTTCCGCGCACATTGGCGAACCTCGACACATTGCACACCTTGCGGTTCGCAGTGAGGCTACTGGAGTTTGGGACATTGCTTGGCGCGTTGCCGTCAAACGTTCCTGAGGCTCCGCTCGCCTTTGCGCCACTGGCACACGGGTTCGCTTTCCCGACGTCCGCGTTTTCCGCCATACAAACCCAAGTCGGATTCGCTTGCCCATCCCATGTTTTGAACACCATTGCGTTCTTGGGGAAGTCTTGGATAGCGCTGCGTCCCGGAGCTGTGATGGGATAATCGACGTCTACCAATTTGTCTTTGAACTGGCCGTAGGTGATTTTGTCGAATTGGTCGTGCGGCAGGACTTCCACACTCGTATTGAGAATTTTAGATTCATCTTCGCCCCAAATCCTGTTCATGTTCACACCCAGAAGATGCGCGAATTCAACCACGTGCTCGCCTGACATGCGGTTGCAAGCGTGGGAAACAGGGCCACGCAAGAGGTCCCACATGCCGCCGGCTCGCGTAATGGGTCCGTGGAATGCGATGTTCCTCTGGCGGTTGTATTCGATGTAGGGAAATCCTCCCCAGGGCGTGTTTGCGTTCTGCGCGCTCCCTTTGCCAAAGGGCGTATAGGGAAACGCGACGATGGAGCCTGTTTTCGCGTCGGAATAAACGCGTGCTTCTGCGTTGGTGGCGGCGGTCCCATCACTTTTTATGTGGTTCGGGTCGACTGTGGCAATGGGGTAGACAACCGTCATGCGCAGTTTGCCTCCTTCGTCATCGACGAATGCGTGCGCGGGAACTGTCCCTTTCCAGCTGCTGGGAACGAAGCCAGTCACACGGGCCGTGTGGCCTCGAACGGAAACGATGACCTTGGGGTCCGTGAGTTGGGGCAGCGGACCTCCGTAGATCCATATGGGATCTGTTCTGTCTCGCTTGGGGTCGGCCAAGTCTTTGACTGCGGCGTCGCCTTTCTTTCCTTCATTGAAAGGACGCGCTTTGCAGGAAACAGTCGCGGCCACCAGAGACAAAAAGAAACCTGTCGCAAACGGACGAAGAGAGAAAGCGTTCATGAGGCACCCTCGCAAAGGCGTTCGTGGAAGAGGCCTCCCGATGGTTCCAGACTTCGCATGGCGGGAAAAGAACCGAAGTCTCCGGCGTCAACGGACATGCACCGGGAACTCTCGTTTTCCCCTGCCCATTGGCCTCGTCTTCTCGGCCACCCGCTTGGCTGGCGGGGGGTGGAGAGCAATGTTCAGAGATTTGCGCCAAATTCGGCATAGACACCGAAGTGATCAGAAATGAAACGCTCATTTTCTTGGGAGTCCAGACTCGCCCTCT
>JADCJN010000235.1 GCA_020247005.1 Silvanigrellales bacterium | reverse complement strand
TCCTCGTTGTGTCGTCGCTTGTTGGTTTGTTGTTTTTGGGTTGCCGATCGCGAAGTTTCCATGCGGACACAGGCCAAGTTGGCCCGAGCCGCCCTTCTGTCGCCGAGGTGCCGTTGCCTCGAATGGAGTCTCAAGGCGGCGTTTCAGACGTGCTTCCGAAGGAAGGCTTTTTTCTGTTTCGTTATGACCAGGAAGTGCGAGGTGATCAGCCTTCCCGTTGGACGCTCTGGCCGGGGCCACCTCCCTACGGTCAGCCTTCTCGTCTCCTCGTTTGGCGAACACTCCCGGAAACAAAAGAGCTTCAGGAGTTTGCCCGCGGTCACATGAAGGAGGAAGTTCTCAAGGCGGCTATGGCGCTTGACATCGACGTATTGCCTCCCGAAAAAAGGAACGCGGTGCGTCCTTTGGCGGTTGTTCTTCCTTCGAGTCCGTTGCCGCTCGAAGAGCTCTCTCTTCCTCCGGTGCAAGAGGCGTCTCTTTCAGCGGATGTTCTGATCCCCGAGCTTGCTGGAGCCTGGGCCTGGGTCGTGGCTTATTCTGAGTTTCTTGCGCCTGGTAAAGCTTTCCTTGAAAAACCCGCTTCGGGAATGCCTTCTGGCGAGCTTTCTGCGTTGGCCTTGGTGCGCACGGCACGCGTCCAAGCTCTGGCTCGTGCAGGGCGTGTGGATGCCACGGCCTGGAAGGCTTTCGCGCGTGCGAAAGCGGCGACTCTCAACCGAATGGGATGCACCGACCCAGCAACGTGCGCCATCGCGTTTGGGCGTTACTTTCAAGAATCGCAGTCGAAGGTTGCGTATCCTTACGTGTGGAAAAAAGCGTCGGCGCAAGATGCCGCAGAAGTTGGATTTGCCTTGGGTGTTTTGCGCGCAAGGGTGCCTTTGCCACAGGCGGATGTGGAGTTGTGGGACGACCTCGTGGAGTCGATTCAAGGAAACGAGAAGGCGCGAGAGAACGCACGGGCTGTGATGGAGTGGAGCCGAGCTCTGCACGCGTCGGTGCGTCTTGCTTTCACGACCTCAGCGCGGCCGTGAGCGCCTGTGCGCCTTCGGGCGTGCAGGGGAATGTTTCTTGCTTTCCAGACGCGAGCCACTTCACTGCAAACGTACCGGCCTTCAGTTCGTCGTCCCCTCGAAACGCAACAAGCCTCGCTCCCGTGCGTTCAGCCGCCTGAATTTGCTTGCCGAACTTCTGCGCAGTGAGAGGCGCTTCGACGTTCAAGCCTTGCGCACGGAGCAAGGCTGCGAGTGCGAGTGCGGAAGCTCGGTCGGCTTCGCTGAAGCGAAGGACGTTGACGTCTGTTCCTTTGTCGAGGGTAGGAACCAGTCCGTGCGTTTCGCAGAAATTCAGCAGGCCCACATCGCCTGCGCCATAACCAATGCCGGGCAACGGGTCGACGCCGAAGGCGCCCACGAGGTTGTCGTAACGCCCTCCGCCAAACAGCGCGCGTCGGTTCTCGGGGGCGGTGTCGTACACTTCAAAAACGAGGCCCGTATAGTAGTCGAAGCCTCGCATGACACTGGCGTCGAACTTCACCATGCCGGGAGGCAGCACGCTTTCCAGGGCACCGAGGCGCGCCAAGAGAGCGTGGGCATTTGCGGCGCCGCCAAGCCCTTCTTCTCGTTGTGCATCTACGAACGTGAGGATGTTTTCGGGCGTCGAGGACAGAAACGCGTCGAGACGGACGCGCTGGGTTTCGTTCAATCCGAGCGCGGCTCCTTGAGCGGCGAAGTCTTCGGCAGTGAGCTTGTCGCGCTTGTCGAGAAGGCGCAGCATTTCGGCCTTCCTGTCGGTGGAAACGCCGAGGGTGCCGTAGACGACGTCGTTGACGAGGCCCCGGTGGTTCACGCGCACTTCGAAGTCACCTAGGCCTGCGCCCAAGGCGCGCAGGATTTCGACGCCCGTCAGAATAATTTCAACGTCTTCGTCGACACCGAGGCCACCAAAGACGTCGACGTTCAGCTGGTCGAATTCGCGCAGTCGGCCACGCTGAGGACGTTCATACCGCATGCAGGTGGGAATGGAGTACCAACGGATAGGGCGCGGCAGCTGTCCGTGCCGCGAAGCCACCATGCGAGCCAGAGTGGGTGTCATTTCGGGGCGAATGGCAATACGCCGCTCCCCGCGGTCGACAAAGTGATAGAGCTGTTCGGAGACAATCTCTTCGCTCGATTTTGCTGCATAGAGTTCGAAGGGCTCCACGAAGGGGCCGCCGTACTCTTCGTACCCGAAGGAGTGCAAGACCTTGCGGACCACTCCGAAAAGCCAGGTGCGAATGCGCTGTTCGGCGGGGGAGAAGTCGCGTGTTCCGCGGTAACCTTGCGTGGAAAGGGTGGACTTCGATCCGTCATCGGTCATCGGCTGGACTCCCAGGAGCGTGGAGGGCAAGATGCCCCCCTTGATTCGTGTGAAGGCGTGAGCGCGTTCCGTGCGCAGGCTTCTAGCGGACCTGGGGGCGATGCGCTATAGAACGGGCGCAAGAATACCCAATGCAGGTTCGTTCGCACTCGGATCTCCGACCGACACCCGACCTGCACCCGACCGCTTGAGGACCACCGCCTTATGAGTCAGACCTGCGCGCAGTGGCATTTGGAGCCCACGCGACTTCCCCGGCACATAGGGATCATTATGGACGGAAACGGCCGGTGGGCCACGTCCCGCCGCCTGCCCCGTGTCGCGGGCCACCGCAAGGGTGTGGAGCGCGTGCAAGAGATCTCCGAACTGGCAGGAAATCTCGGCATCGGTGCGCTCACCCTCTATGCTTTTTCCGACGAAAACTGGCGTCGCCCCGAAGACGAAGTGGGAGCCCTGATGGGCCTTTTGCGCTGGTATCTTCGTGCCGAAAAAAAACGCATCGTGAAAAACGACGTTCAATTTCGTGTGATTGGAGACAGACGCAAATTGTCGTCCGACATTCTCAGCCTTATCCAAGATCTCGAACTGGAAACTCGCAACAACAAGGGAATGCACTTGTCGGTGGCGTTGTCGTACGGCGGCCGAGGAGAAATTCTGCGCGCGGTGAAACGCATTGTGAGCCAAGTGGAAGCGGGTGAAGCCTTTGCCGATGACATTGACGAGGCCGGATTCGAGAAGTGCCTCGACACAGCCGGCCTTCCCCCCCTCGACATGATCGTGCGAACAAGCGGAGAGCGCCGAGTGAGCAATTTCCTGCTCTGGCAGGCGGCCTATGCAGAATTCTTTTTCGACGACACCTTGTGGCCCGACTTCGACTCGGCTCGGTTTGTGCACAATTTAAGGGCGTTTTCCGGGCGCGAGCGGCGCTTCGGACTCACTCCTGAACAGGTTGGGAAGAAGACGGCCTCGCTTTTGGGTTAACCTCTCTGACGACTCCCTTTGGAGCCGCACCCCTTTCCCTCTTCGTTCGTCGAGGCCCGCAAGACGCATGTTCACACTCCTCGAAACTGTGTTCACGAATCCCATCGTCGCGTTCATTCTTCTTGTTGGCGTTGTTGTTTTCGTTCACGAGCTTGGCCACTACCTCGCAGGGAGGCTGGTGGGCGTCGACGTCGAGGAATTCAGTCTGGGGTTTGGCCCAAAGGCCATCGGCTTTCGACATGGAATCACGGAATTTAAAATCTGTTGGCTTCCGTTGGGGGGGTATGTTCGGTTCTACGGGTCGGAAATCGGCAATGAACCTCCACCCGAGCGCCGTCACCGCGCTCTTCTCTCAAGCCCGGTTTACAAACGCGCCACGATTTCCATAGCGGGTCCGCTGGCCAATTTTATTCTCAGTTTTGCCGTAATGGTGGCGCTTTCAGCGTGGGGAATGCCTCAGCCTTCTCCGGTCGTTTCGGTTCTCGAGGGAAGCCCTGCGGCACAGGGTGGGCTTCGCGATGGCGACAGAGTGCTCGCCATTGGCGACGAAAAGGTCCATGCTTGGAGCGATCTGACGCGCATCATTTCCGCTTCTGCCGGAAAAACGCTTCGCTTCCGCGTCGCCCGAGGGGAAGGCGAGGAGGTTGTCACCGTTGTGCCCTCGGATGAAGAAACCCAAAGCCACTTTGGAGACACCGTGCGCTCTGGGCGCATTGGGGTCATGCAGTTTCTTCTCTCGCCGCGCCTTGCCGTGCGCGAGGGGTCGCTTCTGTGGAATCTTGGATTCCGTTCTGGAGACGTCGTTGTCTCCATCGATGGCAAGCCGGTAAAGTACGGTTGGGAAGTGCGCGACGCCTTCGGACAAACGTTTGCCTCTCTCAACGAGGCGCTTGTTCAACAGCCTGCTCGGAGCGTTCCTGTTGTGGTGCGACGAGTGGGGAGTGGGCGTGGCGGTGTGCCTGAGGAAACGGGTCCTTCACTGGAAACCGTTTTGGCAGCCGTGTCGAAACCCACAGCGTCGAAAGCTCCGGAAGGCGAACTCACCCTCGACCTTGCGAATGCAGCTGCCTTTGCGTCGCTCTCCAAGACGAGCACTCCGGGGATCCCCGGTTCAGGAGGTTTGCCCCTTCTTTCGTTTACCGAAATGACGTTGGGCGGGTTCGACGAGCTTCCCCGCGCGGACCCGCGCCTTCCGTCGCGAGAAGCCTTGAAGTCCTGTGGACTTCAAGTGGGCGACACCTTCGTGTCGTTTGGCGAATCCGCCGTTCTTTCCAGTCCGGTTCAAATGAACGTCTGGATAGAGAAGACGACACGGAGCGCGAATGCCTTACTGGAAGGAAAATCTGTGGCCGAGGTTGGGACAGCCAACCGCGTCAACGTGCCGTTTCGCGTGTTCGGCTGGAACGGTGCGCTGCGCGACGTCTCGTGTGTGGTGGAATTGCGCAAATCAAAAGACGCCTTCGGTCGAGATGCCTGGGTGTTCGACTGGCCCCTTCGGTTTTTTTCTGCCGGCGTCTCGGTGCCTCCGGTTGTGGTGAGAAGTGAAGGCGTGATGGAAGCACTGGCAGATGGGGGTGCGGCTGTCCTCGACCAAGCGGGAACTATTTTCACGGGCTTGAGCAAACTGATGACAGGCGGTATCCCGCTGTCGAATCTTGGAGGACCCATCGCCATCGCGCGCGTGGCGGGCGATGCGGCGTCGGGTGGCGCGCTCATTTTTATTCTCACCATTTCTTGGATGAGTGTGAATATCGGCATGTTCAACTTGCTGCCACTTCCTGCCCTCGATGGCGGGAGCCTCTTGCTCCACGGCTTCGAGGCCGCTTATGGAAAACCCTTGCCCGTGAATGTGCAGGCGGCGGTGCAAAGGGCGGGTGTTTTGCTCATCCTCGTGATTTTTGTCGTCGTGTTTTACAACGACATTTTGCGTCTGTTCACACCCTCATGAGGCATGGCGTCTTGACGACAAACGTGCGCGAGGTGTTGCCTCAACCACTCTCTGTTTTGCTTCTCACGCAGAAGCGTGCCGGGGCCGTGGTGGTGTTTCCTGCGTCGGAGCCTTCGTCGGAGCCTTCGTCGGAGCCTTCGTCGGAGCCTTCGGACTTCGACGCGCCCCGTGTGAGTCTGGTGCGGGCTCTTGAAAAGGCCAGTGCATCGCCCGAACACCCTGGGCTCGAACGCACGGAAGGCGGCCTGACGTTTCTGCAGGGGGACGGCATCGTTGTGGGGCTCGGTGGCTCGCAAACTGCGGAAATGCTGGCACGCTTGTACACGGACGTCCTTGCTCGGATGGGCGGCAGAGACGCCCACGTCCGTGAGCTTCAGGTTGTGGTGGGGCCTGGCAGCTTCACAGGACTCCGCCTCGGGTGCGCTTTTGCCAACGGCCTGGTGCTGGGGAACCCTGCGCGCACGCTGGTGGCGTTGCCTGCGGCTTCTGTTGAAGGCGTGGCAAGCGTTGTGGAACGGTGGCCCTTTTTGTCAGGCGTTCCTCAGGGCATCACCTCTCCGGTGGACGATGATGATCCCTTCAGTGCTCCGGTGTCATTTGCCGATGTGCTCGCCCAGCTCTCGTTGGAAAAAACGCCTCCTCAGCGAGAGCTTTTGGAATTTGTCCCTGCCTACGGTCGAGACCCTGGCCCCGTGTTGAAATTGCGCTCTCAGGGTGGCCCCGTGTAGTTTGCTGGGATCCTCAGGAATGAATCTGGAATGAAGTGAACTGAAATTGACCTTGAACTTGAACTGAAGGGAGTCCCGTCCATGTCCACTCAGGCGCCAGCCGTTCCTCCGAAGGCTTCGGCCGCGCAAGGACGCCGGGGCGTGAAGGCAGGTGTCTTCCTCCTTCCGAACCTCATTACGGCCACCTCGCTTTTTCTCGGTTTTCTGGCAATGAAGCTCGCGGTCGAAGGCCGTTTGATGGAAGGGTTTTCCAACAATTTCGTGCTCGCTGCCTATGCCATCATTGGTGCGGCCGTGTGCGATGGTCTCGACGGATCTGTTGCCCGTATTACGCGCACTCAAAGCCAGTTCGGTGTTCAGCTCGACTCCCTGTGCGACCTTGTTTCCTTTGGAGTCGCGCCTGGGGTGGTGATGTACAACATGACGCTCCATCAGTTGGGGCGTGTGGGATTCGCTGTGTCTTTTCTTTTCGCATTGTGCGGTGCCCTGCGCCTTGCGCGTTTCAACGTCATGGCTTCGCGCGGAAAAGCCTCAGGCAATTTCACCGGCATTCCCATTCCCATGGCCGCCATTCCCGTGTGCGTGTGCATCTTGGCCTATCATGAGCTTTTGCTTTGGAATTCCGAAAGCGGATACCACGCCTGGGCCGTGCAAATCGCTTCGACACTCACCACGCCGCTTGTGCGGGACTGGACTTTTACCGCCATTCTCTTCGTGCTTTCCCTCGGCATGATCTCGACGTTTGAATACGTTTCCACAAAAAACATCAAGCTTCCCCGCAAGCGTCCGTTTCGTTTCCTTGCGGCCGTGCTCATGTCGGTGGGCCTCTTCGCCACCCTCGAGCTCACCTTGACGCTGGCCATTCTCATGCTTGTCTATTGCCTTCACGGTCCTGTCATGTGGCTCTTTTTTAAGCGCGACAAGGGTGCCGAAGAAGATGATCTGTTCACCTCAGGTGTCGAAGACGAAGACACACCCCTGGAAGGGGGCGTGACAACCGACACCGACGAAAGGGCATCGCCATCGTGACCCCAACACTTCCAAAAGACCTGACCATGCCTTCTCGCCTTCCCTTGGAGCTCGTCATTGGCGTCGTGGGCGCAACGGGTGCGGTGGGGCAAACGGCCCTGGATATCCTTGGGTACGGAGATTTCAAGGGCTTCCGCGTGAAGCGGCTCCGTGTGTTCGCTTCGAAGTCTTCCACGGGCAAACGTCTCTCGTGGGGAACACAAAATGTGACCGTGGAGGAAACCACGCAAGAGGCCCTCCTCGGTTGTGATGCTGTTCTTTTCGCCACCGAGGCCGCCCTTTCTCGCGAGCACATCCCTCTCCTGGCAAGTGCTGGGGTCCTTTGTGTCGACAAATCAAGCGCGTTTCGCGACGACCCCAACGTCGCTCTCGTTGTGCCCGAGGTGAACCCCGAGGCGCTTTCGCCCGAGCGCCTTGTGAAGTCGCCCATCGTGGCGAATCCAAACTGCTGCGCCACGCCGCTTGTTGTGGCCTTGAAGCCCCTTGCCGATGCGTTCGGGCTCGAGCGCGTCATTGTGTCAACGTACCAAAGTGTTTCCGGGACGGGCAAACCGGGGCTCGATGTTTTGGGAGAAGAAACACGCCGTTTCCTTCAGTCGGAAGATCTCGCGAGCCGGCCCTCTTCGGTTTACCCCAAGAGCATTGCGTTCAACGTGATGCCGTTCGTTGCCAAGATCCTTCCAAACGGCGATACTGACGAGGAAGCGAAAATCGTCTTCGAGACGCGAAAAATTCTTGGCCTCGCGGCGTTGCCGGTGTCTGCCACGAGCGTTCGAGTGCCCACATTCGTGGGGCATGCTGAGGCCGTGACTGTGCAGCTTTCGAAGCCTGCGAGCCTCGAACAGGTGAGAAGGCTCCTGGCCGCGTCACCTGGACTCCGTTTCGTTGATGAATTCGCAAGCCCTGTTGAAGTGAAGAACGATTCCCAGTCCGAGAACACTGAATTCGATGAAGCCGAGGAAGACGCCGATGGCGACGACGTGACCCTCTTCCCCACGCCTCGCGATGTGCATGGCAAAGATGCCGTGTACGTGGGTCGTGTGCGGGAAGCGAGCGTCTTCGAGAATGGATTCGCCCTCTGGGTTGCTGCCGATAACCTGCGCAAAGGAGCCGCGCTCAATGCCATCCAGATCATCGACGTCTGCAGCCAAAATGGCACTCTGGTCGCATTGCGCGCCCGCCGAGGCCAAGCTTAACTGGAAGTTCCTCGTTCGGAGCGTGATGGCACTCGTCCCTGCCTGTGCGCTGCTGCTGGGCGCCTGTGGCGACGGCCAGCAAGACCCAAACTTCGGTTCGAAGGTCGAGTCGGGCTTCGCCTCGAAGGCCGACCCGAACCTTGTGGGGCTCTTGGCGGAAGGCGACACGACGAGCACAACAAGTTCGCTTCAGAACGTGACGTTTGGCAAAAGCAGCGAATGTGAGCCCTCGGTCACTCCTTCGGGCATTCCCCCAAAGGGTTCGACCCTTGAAAAAATAACCATCACCTTCTGCGTTACTGTTTCGGTGCCCGAAACGGGCAGCACATTTGTGTACGACAAAACCAAGTGGGCTGCCTATTTAGGCGCCGACAAAAACAATTTCTATGCAGGCGAAGGCAAAATCACCGTTGATGCCGACAACGAAAGGCTCGGGGGAAGCGAAACCACACGCAATGGCAAGTTAACACTTTCCATTGTGATGCCTGGCAACAAGCTGCCCGACACGTTCTATGGGGCGTTCGACACGTCGACGGGCCGCGAGCGCTTGGCCGTCACCCCATTCTATTCGCAAGGCGGCGGGCCGCCCACCGATGCCAACTCACGGGAAATTTCGGGCTTGCAGGCCTTTTTGCAAAACGACGTTGGCGCCATCGCCGCTCCCCCGTCTGTAAAAAAAATCACGACAAGCGATGGCGAATTTGTGGTTGAGGTCGCGCCTCCGGCGTCGCTCGCTTCTGTGGATCCCCGCGATCCGAGTTTGAAGGGGACGTCTTCCCTTTCGGGTTACCTTGTCATGTATTGGAATCATGACGAGTGCACCGCGGCGCGGTCGTGGGACTTTCGGGCCAATGGCGTGTCCGATAGAAACATTCCCAAAGGCACCTTTCGAAGGTCGGAAGTCACTTTCACCTGCCAGTATCCGGGTGAGCCAAAGGCCGAAGGCACAAGCCCCTGTGCCTTCGGGTGCTCAGCGAGCAAAGACGCTGCGCTTCTGAACAAGTCGGCCGAAGAGATTCTGGTTCCGGCGTCGTTTCCCGATGCAGCGGGCAAAACGGTGAAAAACGGCTGCTACACGGTGGCACGCATCGACGCGAGCCGCAGTTCGTTTAGCGTGTCGGGTGTAGAAAATGGTTCGCTCTATGGCGTGAGCGTGTTTGCGCTCGACTCCGCCGGGCGAGTGGGCCTGGGGCGCAGTGCCTGTGGTGCCGTCACGCCACGCGACATCCCCTTGGCCAGCAAGGAAAAGGGTGCCGACATTTCTCGCAGCGACTGCTTTGTGGTGACCGCCGCCTCCGGCGACACGGGCTCGGCCGCTGTTCACTATTGGCGTGTGGCGCGCGACGCCTACATTGAAAAAACCCCCTGGGGTCGCGCGGCAGTTGCGTGGTATTACGACAACGGCCCCCGCGTGGCCCGCTGGCTCGATGCGCATCCTCGCTTCAAAGCGCCCCTCAATCAGGTGTTCGAATGGACCGGGCGGGCTGTTGTCGTTTCGGGCCGTTGGTTGCGACGCGCTGCGGTTTTTGTGCGCAGGGTGTCGAACGAAACGTTTGGTTTGCCTGAGGCTCGCGCTCAGGCTTCGACAGCCGGGGTTTTTGGCAACGATCCTGTGGATGGCAGCCCAACGGGTTTCCCCCCGTCAGGAGCCCTCTACGTTCTTGTGGGTGTCCTCACACCCACCGACGACACCGCGCTTTACAAGGCTTACTACCCAAAGAAACGCCCGTTGGCTGTGACGCTCGGTCAAACCTTTCGCCTTTTGGATGCTGCAGGCGAACTCGGTGTGGGCGGTGAGGTCAGTTATGTGGGCACCACCGGTAAGGTGCCTGAAAAAACCGCGAAAGAGGGAGTCGCCATTCCTGAAGATGTTCGCGGGCGAAAAATCAGTTTCTACTCCTTGGGCCTGGCCGTGGCTCTCGACTACCGCCTGCGCCTGAGCGCGACGCCTTGGTTGGCTCCCCGCGTGGCCCTTGTGGGAGGCGTTCAGCGCATGCGCGAAGAGGTGGCCAATGGCGAGGATCCCAACACCTCGGGCGGACAGGAAGGCAATGTGGGGAATTTGGGTGCAGAGGGGTGGGGTGGTGTTGTGGGCGCCCGTGGCAGCCTTGAATTTTCCGCATTGAAACTTTGGGGTGCCGACGCGGGCAACGTCCGGTATTCCTATGGGCTCGAAGATCTCGCACTGTCGCTGTACGTGTCGTACACGAAAGACTTCGCCAAGAAGATGCTCCGCGTGTCTGGCGTCCAAGGCGGCGCAGGGTTCGTTTTCTTGTTCCTTTGAGGCTTGTGCCTCAGCTTGCCACAGGGGCTGCCTTCGTGCCCAGGAGCAGCTGCCGTTCGCGTTCTCCGGTCACGTAGGGTGTCACCAGCTTGTGAAGACGCTGCGTGTGACGCAGGATGCTCTGGCCTGAGTGCCGAAGGTAGCGCATCTCGCGGATGAGTTCCTGGGCGGCCCAGTAGGTGTCGACAGGAAGAAGGAGTTCGACTTCAGGCACGACGTCGCTTTCAGTCGATGCCGATTCGCTCCGCAACTCCGGAACGCCGCCAAGCGTGAGGAAACGGTGCAGCATGGTTGTTTCACCCTCTGCATTGGCTTCGGACACCAACGGCAACCGCTTGAGAGACGTTTCGCTCTTTTCCCCTTTTTTTTAGCCTTTCTCTTTTTGTTTCGAGGTGGCTCGTGACGTTGCCCTCGCCCCTGCAAGTGTTCGTCGACAAAGGCGGTTTTAAGCTTCTGGCGGTGGCGCGCCTGGGGCCGGGGAGTCTTTCCTTGGTGTGTTACCTCGTCAACTGCATGGCCGCAGGGGTCGATGAAGTGGTGAGCAGCCATGGCGAACTCGCCGTGCTTCTGGGCATTCCTGAGCGGGCGGCCCGGGCCGCCCTCGAGGAGCTCGAAAGTTGCCGCATTTTGGCGGTCACACACCCTTCTCCCCCGTCGGCGCCCGCACGGCTGGGGCTTTCAGGCGGGAAAACGGTGGCCTTGCGTTTGAACCTCGAGACGTCCACCTGGCAGAACCTGCGGAAGGAAACACAAGGAGGCAAGCGCAAGCGCACGCCCCTGGGCGACGCAAAGAACGTTCACCCCTTGCACCCCCAGCGTCCACACGACGAGAGTCCCGCAGGCCATGACACCCCTTCTGGCGCGCCGCCTGGCACGGTCCCCAGCACACGGGGAACCCTGGGAACAGGGTCTTCTTCGGGGAGGCTGCGCGACGTCACCCACGAGGTGTCGAAAGAAGCAGGGTCGGAATCGGTGCGAGGTGCGGCCGGAGAAGAAGTGGGCCTTTCTCCTGGAGATGCTCTGTTGTTTCCGTCGGGAGGCGGCGTGGGCTCTTCTGCCGACGAGCCCGAAGGTGAGCTTGCGGAAACGGCGGTGCGGCGCGTGCTTGAAGCGTTTGCCGCAAGCAAGGAAGCGCCTTTGGACGAAGAAAAAGAACGCGCCTACGCGGCCCTTCTTTGCGAAAACCATCCTGTCGAGCAAATCGTGCTTCTTATAGAAGCGTTTGGGCGAGAAATTCCCTCGCTCGGCCTCTTGGCAGGCGCCTGGATGCACTTCAGCGAACGGTTCCACCACCTCGAGAAAGAAGAAATTTCTCTTTTGGCGTTTCGCAAGAAAGTGGAAACCCTCGAACGCCGCCTGCGCGCCTTGGCCCTTTCGGAACTCAAAAGAGCGCAGAGCCTGAAAGTCATTCTTTCCGCCGACGAAGAGCTTCTTTTGCGTATTTTTACGCGTCATGTGCATCCGCGTCGTCAGCTTTATTGGGCTTTGCAAACCAAGGAGCGGTATCCGCACCTGCAAGATTTTTTCAACGCCACAGCGCACATGGCACAAAAACCTCAAAAGCCTCAAAAGCCCTGACCACAGGAAAAACACTTCGCATGAGTGACCAAGCACCCGATGCCAAAAAAAAGAAACCCATACGACTCGAATGGCAAGGTGGACTGTTGTCTGCGTCCGCACCAAACAAAGAAGCCGAAAATGAGGACGCACAAAAAGGACCCGCAGTGGCCTGGAAAGGGGCGCTCAAAATTCGTCGCGAAGTGAAGGGACGCGGGGGCAAACCCGTGGCCCTGTTGCATGAGTTCACGCCGGGAGCTTCGGGTGCACAGAAAGCCCTGCTGTGTAAGCTTTTGAAGGAACGCCTCGGTTGTGGAGGCACTGTGGACGACGGCAACGTGCTTGTTCAGGTCGATGACTTCGCGCGTTTAGCGAAAGCATTGGAGGCTTTGGGTGTGCGAGCGTCGCGCGGTGGTGGTTTTTCGTGAAGAGCTGTTTCATGTAATGTTTGACCTGTTCCCTTTTCCTATCAAAGGAGACTCCATGGCTCGCTTTTCTTTCTCGCACATCGTTCTTTCGGCTACGGCTGCGCTTGGCCTCCAGAGCTTGTTCATTGCCGAGGCGCGGGCCGTTTCGTTCCGTGTCGTTGCGGGAGGCGGGTACGAAAAGTTGCAAGAGGAAAAACAAGAGGGAGTGGAGAAAACTCCTGATCCTCTTGCTGGCTATGCCCTTCAGGCACTTGGCGAGCTCGGTTTCCTCGACTCCATGCCCGGATTTTCGCTTCTCGCAGGAGGTGGCTTTCGGTACTCGGTATTGTCGTCAAAGAGCGACGGGTTAGAATATACCATTAATCCATTGATGGCGGCTGCAGAATTTGGTGCTGAATTTTCGATGCTGCCCATGCTGCGGGTTCAAGGCCTGTTGGGCTACGATCATGCTCTTCAAGGTGACGCGAAAATTAAAGGTGATTTGGGTACGACAAGGGTCGATGAAAAGTTTGAGATTGAGGATTTCACTCGATTTCAAATTTCCGCACGCGCACTCGTGACTGTAGCTCCGTTTGTTTCTTTGGGCTTGGAGCCATCGTATTTTAGGGGCTCATGGAAACTGAAACAAAAGGATCTCTTTATTGTTGAAACCGAGGATTTCTCGGGCTTTGCCATAAAAGCTGTGGCGGCTTTTACGCTGTAACTGTGTGACAGGAAACCTTCCCCTATGACGCACTTTCTTGCCGTTCTTGTTTTTGGTGCCTTTGCTGCGCAGGTCGCCATTCCTCCCCTTCCTGCTCAGGCACAAGAACCCACCAGCCCCGTTGTCGATGCGACGTCTGCGCTTTTGCCCGAAGAGCGCAACACCATCGAATTGTTTCAAAGGTCGTCCCCTTCCGTGGTGTTTATCAACACCCAAACCTTGCAGCGAAATCCGTTCACCTTCGACGTGAGCCTCGTGCCACAGGGCAGTGGTTCCGGTTTTGTGTGGGACGAATCGGGGATTATTGTCACCAACAACCACGTGATTGAAAACGCGCGGCAAATTGAAGTCGTGTTGGGCGACAAAACCGTGTTGCGCGCCCGTGTGGTGGGTACGGAGCCTTCGGTCGACCTGGCCGTTTTGAAGGTCGAACCACCTGCGGGACGCAAACTCGCTGCGCTTCCACTCGCCGACTCCACGAAGCTTTTAGTGGGGCAGAAAGTGTTGGCCATTGGCAACCCTTTTGGGCTCGATCGCACCCTCACAACGGGAGTGGTGAGCGCGCTGGGGTGTGAAATTGATGCGCCCAACAAACGGAAAATACGCGACGTCATTCAAACGGACGCTCCTATAAACCCAGGCAATTCAGGCGGCCCTCTGCTCGACTCCTCGGGCAAGGTGATTGGCGTGAACACCATGATTTACAGCCCGTCGGGCGCCTCGGCGGGCATCGGCTTTGCCGTGCCTGTGAACACCGTGAAGCGTGTGGTTCCCGAAATCGTGAAATTCGGAAAGGTCTCGAGGCCCTCGCTTGGCCTTGGCACAGTGAACGACCACATTGCCCAAAGAAACGGAATCAAGGGTGTCATTGTCGGGGAAGTGTTCGAAGGGCGTGCGGCCGCTCGCGCCGGCCTGAGGCCCGTGCGCATCACGCGCCGGGGCGACGTTTTACTCGGCGATGTCATTGTGGCCTTGGGAGGCCGCAAGGTGGAAACCACCGACGATCTTCTCAACGCACTGGAAAGCCACAAGCCTGGCGAACGGGTGGCTGTGAAAGTGCAGCGAGACGGGAAAGAAACACAGGTCTTTGTGACCCTCGAGCAGTCGCGCTGAGAGCCGCGTTATGTGCCCTCGAGAGGGAGCCAAAACTCCGCTCCCAGGATCCGTCTCCCGGCGGACAGGGCCGTGCGAAGTGCTGGCGTGTTCATTCGGCCAAGAGATCCTGACAGCCATTGTTCGGAAGCGAGTCCTTCCTGTGTGACGAGGGCCTTCGCGACCTCTTGCTGCACCCGACGCCCGAGGCCACGGCCACGTGCCCAGCGGGCCAAGAGGATCTCTTCGATGTGGAGGCCTGAGAGGCCAAACGACTCTCCCAATGTTCCTCCGATGACGCCGGCCCAACGGCCGCCCTGGAAAACCTCGAAGAGACACCCTTCGGAAATCATTTCCGTGAGGTCTTCCTCAGTTTCGATGCGAGCCCACTCGCGGCAAGGGGGAAAGTCTTTGTACGCATGTTCATAGGCCTCGACGTAGGTTGCGTAAAAGGCAGTGTCCTTCGCCCGACGCAATTCCAACCCGTCCGAGCGCTGAACCCCCTCAGCGGTGTCGCTCTCCTTTTTCACCTTCACTCTCTCCGCCGCCTCCAACACTTCCGCTAAGGGGGCCGCCACGAGCATCTTGCCCGCGGCCGTGAGGGGAAGATGTTTATTCCAGTTCGGATCGGACACGTGAGTGAACAGGCGAAGAGAACGCGGAGCAAAAAGAGGGAAACGCTTAGGAAGTGCAGAAACGAGCCAACCGACGTCTTCCTGCGAAAGGTGGGCTTGGTCTTGGGCGAGCACCGACACGAAAGGCCGAGCGAGGTTCAGATTGCGGAAACGGATTCCAACCAGGAGACGCACTCCACTTGGACACGCAATCTCTTGGTTGAGGTAGTCCGTCGTCTCGGCACCTTCGACCTGACAGTGCGAACGGAATGTCTCAGCAAAGGAAAGATCCGTTTGGCGCTCGAACTCGACGCGGAGGCACGCTTCAAAGGCGCCTACGAGGTTGTCCATGGGAAGTTTCATTCCCGGCACGGAAGAAAGGGAGGTTGCAGAGGCACGTGCGCAAGCAGCGATGGAAATCAGGGATGAACCTCGTGGTGTGCGGGGTGCGGTGGTTATTCAGGCCTGTGGTACTCAGGGAGTTTTCGGCTCACTCCGTGGCCACGCAGGGTTCGCACGGTGGGAAGGAAAGAAGCCAGCGGCATGACGTATTCGAAAAAATCTTCGGTTACGCCATTGCCCTGAGCATTCACCATGGCGGGGGGCATGAGCTTTGTTTTTTGCGCCACCAGCGCGAGGTCGCACAGGCCTGTTTCGCAGCGATAGCCGCCGCCCGGTGCTTTCACGCGTAGGAGGGTCACCATCTTGTCGCTTTCGCCCTGCATCATGTAGCGGACAGCCATGGCGCCCACCCAAAAGGCTTCGGCTTGGTCGGTGGGGCTGGGCATGCCAGGAAGAGAACGCTGGAGATAACCCCAGGTGTCGGCCCGCACGCGCAACTTTCCGAGTTCCGCTTTCACTTTCAGGTTCTTCTTCACGAGTGAAGACAGGTGGTCGCCCAGGCCGCTTGTTCCCGAAAGCTGGGCGTTTCCGAATTCGTCTTTTTCGCCGGTGAAGCTCGCGCCTTTTGCGCTGAGATGATCGGCAATGCCTTCGGCAACTACGATGGTTGCGCGTCCGATTTTATCGTAACAGCGCTGCACGTCGTCGAGGAACTTCGTCTCCTGGAAAGGCACTTCAGGAAGGTACACCAGGTGGGGAGCGCAAATGCTCGGGTCGTTGCAGTCAAGGACGCCCCGTTTCGCGAGCGCGGTGGCTGCCGCTATCCATCCCGCGTGACGGCCCATGCAAACGTTGATTTTAACCCCATTGTAAAAGCTGCGGTTGTCGAGGTCGTCGCCAGCAATAATGTGGCTCACCACGCGAGCAACGCTTCCATAGCCCGGGCAGTGGTCCGTTTCCATGAGGTCGTTGTCAATGGTTTTGGGAATGTGAAGAATTTGAATTTCGTAGGAGCGGGCGTTGGCTTCTTCGCGAATAAGCTGAGCGGCTTCGGCGGAGTCATTGCCGCCGTTGTAGAAAACAAATTTGATGTTGTGCGCGAAAAAAACCTCGAACACGCGGTCGAGGTCGCTGCGCTTGGGCTTCAGGCGTGCAGAGCCCAAGGCAGCGCCGGGCGTGTTCGCGATGTCTTGCCAGGCCAAAGGCGATTCTGCGCTGAGGTCAATGAAGTTTTCGTAAAGGAGGCCGTGGAGGCCGTGCACGGCTCCAAAAACAGTGGAAATGACGTCCGTGTAGTCGCCCGCAGCCGACATGACGCCCGCTAACGATTGATTGATCACCGCGGTCGGACCGCCGGACTGCAAAATAAGAGCGTTGCCGCGCAGGGGGGTCTTTGGCATGGGGGGAAGGACTCCTCGAGGAATCAGGGGCGAAGCGCTCCAAAGGGAACGTCTTCGGGTCCGAGCCAGACGCCTTCTGTTCGCTCGGGCCCCGTCGATGCATAGACGATGGGCACGCCAACGAAGTCTTCCACTTTCTTGAGGAAGTGAGCGTAGGCCGGGGACACCGGAGAGTCTTTGGGTTGAGGTTGTCCCTGAGTTTCAGATGTGTCACTTACAACAAAATCCCAGCCGGGGCAAAACTCAACGACGGGTTCCATGGCGTTCCACGCCTCCGCGCTCATGGGCGACCCTTCGGCGATTTTTCCCGTGCGGGCATCCCGGTAGGCGGTGACGAGTCCGACATCTTCAAGGCCAGAAAGAACATCGGCCTTCATGATGGCGAGGCCCGTGAGTCCATTGACTCGCGCCAAATAGCGCAGTGCCACGAGGTCGAGCCAACCCACGCGGCGCGAGCGGCCCGTGGTGGATCCGAACTCTCGCCCGACCTCGCGGATGCGTGTTTCAAGCGCACCCGACAACTCGCCCGGAAAAGGACCATTGCCGACGCGCGTCGCGTAAGCCTTAATGACGCCCACCACGTTTTTGAGTTTCCAGGGAGGGATGCCCAAGCCGCCTGCGCAGGCGCCAGCAACGAGCGAAGACGAGGTCACATAAGGATAGGTGCCGAACGAAACGTCGAGCATCGCCCCTTGCGCGCCTTCCACAAGCACACGCCCGCCCACTGCCATGCGGTTGCAGGCCATCATGGCGACGTCTTTGAGGTGCGGTGCCAGCTGCTTTCCAATGCCCATGAGAGCGGCACGAACATCAGACGAAAGGCCTTCTTCCATGTGGGGATGCTGCGCGAGCCAGGCGTCAAAGTAAGAAGGCGTGGTGAGGTCTATCATGCGTGGGCCGTCGCGGTACGCCTTGCTGGCATAGGCTGGGCCAATGCCGCGGCCGGTGGTGCCAATGGCCGCGCCGGCCTTCGCGCGCGAGAGTTCTCGCTGCATGTCCACTGCCTTGTGGTAAGGCAGAATGACGTGGGCGCGGTAATCGACAGAAAAGCGTTCGGGCCGAAGGTCAAAGCCCTTTGCCGAAAGGCCCGACATCTCTTCCGCCAGAACAAACGGATCGACCACCACCCCTGCACCAATAGCGACTTCGCAATTTTCGCGAAGGACACCGGAAGGCATGAGGTGGGTGACGATTTTTTCGCCCTTCACCCAAATGGTGTGGCCGGCGTTGTTACCGCCTTGCACACGGCACACGAGATCGGCGTGCTCCGCGAGGACGTCGACGAGTTTGCCCTTGCCTTCGTCTCCGTATTGGGCACCAAGAATGAGCGTGGCTGCGCCGTGTTCGAGCATGATGCAGGGTTCCTTTGTATGAAGTGCGCGTGTCCGCGAGACCGTATTCACGCCGCCCCAAAAGATCAAGGCACGCCATTCCTGCTTTCAAAGAGCGAGATCGCAGGCGTCAAGAATGCAGGCCTCGCAGGTCTTCTTTGCTCCGTTGCCAACACTCAGAGACACGTATTTTTCGCCCGAAAGGGCTTTGTCGGCAAAATTCACTTCAAACGTCACTTTGCTCGACGGGTCGTCATCGCCCACAATGCGTCCTGTCACCTTGCCGGCGGTAGGCAAGCAGGCATTCTCTTTTCCAGGTTCAAAAACGACGCCCTCAAAAGTGACTTCAAGCGTCGTTTTGGTGGCCTCTCCCCTTGCCACGAGCGTGCCCTTTGTTGCGGTCACTTTCTGAAGAGTCCCTGTGAGTCCGGTTTCTTTTTCGGAGAAGGTGCGCGTCATGGAGGCCTCGAGTGGCGCGTCCTCTTTCGTTTTTAGGGTGGTGTCGAGGGTCACCTTGTCGCCCCACATGTTTGTGAGGTTGATTGTGCGATTGAGGTCGACGGTGACGACTTTGGTGCGCTTGATTTCAGCGCCTTCTTCGGCATCCCCGGTTGCTTTCCAAGTCGTGTTTCGTTTGCCCTTGACGGTGGTTTTGCGCGCGTAAATGGGGGTTCCATCGAGCGAGGTGGCCGCACGGGTGGACGTGCGTTCGTCTTCAACCGCAAGTCCCAACCCCTCCACGTTTTCGGCGAATCCCCAGTCGAGAAGAAGACGCGTTGCGGGGTCGTCGCAGCCAATGACTCCCGGCTCCGGACGCGTCCACACACGCTTTGAGCTCCCGGTGCCTTCGAACTTCGTTGTCCAGGTGAAGGCACTTTTGCCTGCTCCTCCGTTGATTTTTCCCGAAAAAACACGTTTGGTGTCGACTTCCACAGTGACTTTTATGGGGTCGAAAGGGTCGTCCACCGTGCATTTGCGCACAAAGGCGTTTTCTTCAGCGAGAGAGAGTGGCACCGCCGCCGTGTAAATGAGACTTCCACCCGCGCCATTTTCCGCCAGAGCCGAAGCCAATTCATCGACGAGGTCGCCAATGGCCTGCGCAAGAATGGAGGTGTCGGCGGTGTAGACTCCAACGCCTGTTGTGACAGCGGGCGAGGCGGTGTCGTCGCGGTTGCTCTCTTCTTTGCACCCGGCTGCGAGGCCCGAGCAAAGAATTCCAAGGGGCCAAAGGAACACACACGCAAAGTGTTTGCGGGCAAAGCGTTTGCGACGAGGCGAAACCAAAAAAACCATGGCGGCGGGCTCCAAGGCAACGAAACAAGCAGAAGAACGCGAAAAAAAGCGCACACAGCGAACGCTCATAGAGTGCCACAGGGAGCCCGTGAGCTTCCAGACTCTCCTCCGAGGTTTTGGGGCTTTCAAGTGGCGTGTTACAGTGTGGGTTGCATCAACGGTGCACACGAGAGTGCGAGCGCTGGTTTTGCCTCTCGCAAGGAGGAATCATGTGGTCAGAGGACGCCCGGCACGCCGCCCATTTCCAAACGTTGTGCGCCACAGGACAGTGGGAGCAGGCGGAGTCCATGGCCGCGGCGCGCCTGCGCCTCGAGGGTGATTCCGAGTCTTGGCTTGCCCGGCACGCCCTCTGCTGCATGGCGCAGGGTCGATTCGCAGAAGCTTTGCAAGGGTTCGACGCCGCCGTGTGCGCAGAGCCGACGTCGGTGGAAGCGCTACTGGCAGGGTGCGTCGTTTTGGCGGATTTGGGGTTCTACGATGAAGCTGCGAAGCGTCATGAAGCCGCCCTTGTTCTTGGGAAGGAGCAGGCTTCAGGCAAACTCCAGTCCTTGGAAAAAGAACACCGTGCATTGGCCAGGGCGTGTTTGGACGCCGCAGACTTGCGCGGGGCGCAAGAGTCCATTGAAAAAGCTCTCAACCTTCGCGAAACGTCGGAAGGACATCGCTTGGCCTCCACCGTGCAAGTCCGCCAGGGACGCCCTGACAAGGCCCTGCTTGCTCTGGAGCGCGCCCGGCAGCTCGCCCCCCACGATGCCCGTGTCCATGTGGAGGCGGCTCTGTGTTACCTCACGGTTGGACGAGACAAAGAGGCTCGCGACGCCCTCGTGCGTGCGGAAACACTGGGCGACACATCGGCCACTGGACATTGCCTTCGTCTTGCGTTCCTTGCCCCTGGGGGGCATTGACTCAAACCCTTAGAAAGAGGGATTTCGTTCTCTTTCTTATTTGGTTTCTCACATCGGCCTTGATGAATGCCTAAATAAAAGTCCCCACGGCCCCGATACTCGGCTTGGGAGGTGCCGATGGCCGGGGCATTGATTTGGGTCACGATGCTCGCGGGCATGACTTCGGTCATGATAGCGGGAATGGTGAACCGCACCGGACAGCAGGTAAAGCAGGCGCGCTCACTTGGCGGCGTCGCTTCCCGTTCTTCTGTTTTTGAAAACGTTTTGGCCGTTGCCAGGTCGCCAGGCGCGATGCGGGCATCGGCGCTCACTTCCCCGGCATTGGCCGCCTGTCTGCGAACAGATGGCCTCTTGTGTGTTGCCACGGGGCAAGGCCGTTTTGAGGGGTTTGAGCTTCGCGACGAGAGGTCTGTTGTCCGTGCCGGACCTTGGCCAAACTCATTGGCCTCTGTCTTGACTGCGCAATTCCCCGCCTATCTGACAGGCCTGAGGACTCTGACGAACTTTCCGATGCCTGCGGTGCGCTACGATGTGAGTGGACGCTACTGTGGACCGAGTGGGCCGGGGGCGAATCCATCATCATGTCGATTGGGTGCGTATGCGTCTTTTC
>JADCJN010000234.1 GCA_020247005.1 Silvanigrellales bacterium | reverse complement strand
GCGGAGCCGGCTTTTATTCTCGACTTCAATAAGCACTACCCGGAAGCCAAGGTGGTGAAGCTTGAGCAAAACTACCGCAGCAGTGAAACCATTGTGCGCGCGGCAACCAACGTCATTCTTCACAACCTCAAACGCGCGCCGAAAAAACTCTGGACGACGGAAGCGCAAGGGTCTCCGGTGCTCGTGCGCACCTCCGTCGACCCTTACGAAGAAGCCCAATATGTGGCTGCCAGCATTCTGAAAGCTGTGGAAGAAGGGGCGCGGTTTTCTGAATTCGCACTGCTCTACCGCACGAACGCGCAGTCGCGCGCGCTGGAAGACGAACTCCGTCGGCGGATGCTTCCCTACATCATCTACGGATCGGTGCGTTTCTACGAGCGCGCGGAAATCAAGATCCTGCTGGCGTACCTGCGTCTGCTCGTGAATCCCGACGACGATGCGGCGTTTCAAAAAGTCGTGAACACCCCCAAACGGGGTTTCGGCGACAAAGCGTTGTTGAGCTTGAAGGCTGTGGCTGCCGAGCATGGGCTTTGCCTGGCGCGCGCGGCCGATCGCATTGCGAACAATGAACTTCCACACGACATCACGCGTGGCGTCTCGGCGCTCAAAGCGGTGTCCACAGTGTTTGTGCGCGCCTACTCCGAACTCCAACTCACGGGCCAACCGTCCGGGGTCCTGGGGACGATTCTTTCGGGCATCCAGTTCGAAGAGTATGTGCGAGCGAGTTACCCGGAAGACGCCGAAGAGCGTTGGTTAAACGTTTTGGAGCTCAAAAACGCCCTGGCAGACTTCGAAGAACGCTTCGCCCGTGGCGAAGTGGATACGCTGACACCCGAAGGCACTCGCCCGAGCGTGCTGGCGGCCTTCTTGGAACAAGCGCAGCTCACCATCGAACCCACAGTGCACAACGTTCAAGCGGGCGAAACCGAGGCCGTGAGCCTCATGACCATCCACTCGTCCAAGGGTCTCGAATTCGATCGCGTCTTCGTATCGGGACTGGAAGAGGGCACATTGCCACACCAAAATTCACTGGAAAGCGAAGCCGCCGTGGAAGAAGAACGCCGCCTGCTTTACGTCGCCATCACGCGCGCGCGAAAGCATTTGACGCTCACACACATCCGCAGGAACCGTTTTCGTCCCGACTTTCCTGCGGAGGCGTCCCGCTTCCTCGACGAACTTCCCGAAGACTGCGTGCAGCGCGTCACGGCCCCCACCCCGCGTTACGGTTCGCAAAGGGGCGCCCCACACAGCTTCGAAAGCCACAGTGAAGGAACGGGGAGCACCGGCGTAGGCGCACGCACCAGTGCGTCGTTTTCGGCAAAACCGTCGTTCGCGGCTCAAGCACGTGCGCGCATGCTGGCAGCTGGCACATTGAAAACTTCAAATACAGCGACGTCCAATGCGACGGTTCCAAGTGGGTCTCGCGACACTTTTGGTTCGTTTTTGCAATCAGCCGATGCCTTGAGCGGCGGTGGTGCTGGAAAAGCACCCGCTTTCGGCCTCGTCAAAAAGAAAAAAGAAGCCGACGCCTTCGACTTTGGAGACGATGACGAAGAGAGCAAAAAAGACGCCGCGCCGTTTCAACGCGGGGGCAAAGTCCGTCACCGCATTTTTGGCGAAGGCGTGGTTCAAGGCGTCGAAAAAAGCCTCGACGGTTGGCGCCTCGAAATCCGCTTTCCTCTTGTTGGTGTGAAGAAACTCATGCACACCTACGTGACTTCAGTGGAGGCCGAGGGAACCGTTTAATTCGCGTTGCCAGCGGCCTTTTGGGCCGCTTTTGTGGCAGGTCCTTCGATGCCATCCTCCATCAACACGGCGCCCTTGGGGTTCTTCTTTCGAAGCTTCACGTTGAGTTCCTTCTGTTTCTTCAGCGCGGCCTCGCTAAACTTTGCTTCGTTCGGCGCTTGGGCAAAAGCTAAGGAAGAGGAAACCAAGGAGCAAAACGCAGAGGCGAGGGCCGCGACAACCACTGCAACGGGACGAATGTTCATAACAATCTCCTTGGGTTTAAAAGTCGATGGACTGAACGTCTAAGCCATTGCAGCTCGTGGCTTGATCCACAAAGCCGACTTCTCGAGCGGCGTCATTAAATTTGCAATAATTTACGGTGTTTCCAGAGCCGTCGAAGCCTGTGTCCCAGTACCCCAGCCACTTGTCGGAAGGCGACACGCGGGAATCGATCGCCTTGTTTTTGTCGAAATAGCAGGCGGCTTTCATGCCTAAGTCCTGCAGCTCTTTTGCTTTGCCCATGCCGGCCGCGGCGCCCGAAAGAGCTTTCATGGTGCGGTAACTCACCGTGGGCATTTCATAGCGGCGTTTTTGCGGATCTGGCGTGAGGGCATCAGGAACAGCATTGAGAATGCTGTAGAATGGGATTTTTTTGGCGTAGGCGGAAGTCGCCAGTTTTTGCGACCATGCCGCGCGGCTCGCATCGCTCGAGTCCTTGATATCTCCGGCCGCAATAACATGGGCAAGGTAGTCGGCGGCCATGTGCTGCATGCAGCTCCAGTCCGCATTTTTAATCGAGGGAACATAGGAGCGGCACTCCGCAAGCGCTTCCGGCGTGAAGGTCGCATCAGCTCCGCTCCCACCGGTGCGCTTGATGTCGGTGCCTTCCCACGTCCCTTCGCCACTACCGGTGCCGTATTCGATGATAACGGACACCCACAATCCGTTCACAAACGCCTGCACCTTCGGATCCGGGTCTTGAAAGGTCATGTACCGAGCGGCCATTTCGAGTCCTTCGGCGTAGGACACTTTCTTCTTTGGATTCGCGGCGGCATCGAACGCGGAATGACTGTAACCTCTCCCCGTGGCGATGTACTTTTTGTACTGCTCCGCCACATCAGCCGGATCGACGGGCAGTTTTGAATGCGAAAGTTCCGCCCAAGCCATGAGGTCGCATTGTGTGATGGGAGCGAATCCGAGGCGCGCAATGCCGCCGGCAATCACCTTGTCGGTGATGCCAAACGAAGAAGGTCGGGTTTCCGCGTACGACGCTCCAATGAAGCTCGCTTTCGCGTCGCTTGAATTCCCGGAAGAATCGTCGCTCTTCACGGTGTTGTAAGTTCTCTGTTTACACGACAAAGAAACAACAGCGGCAAGCGACAGGGCTGCAAGGGCGAAAGTCCTCATTTCCTAAACCTTTCTGGTGTGAGACGGCGTTTGCTTTAAGAGCATGCTTCTTCGCAACGAAAATTCTCGCAGCCTTCCGCGCCTGATTTCCCCAATATCCCCGCCCAAAAGGCGTCCATACCGCAACTCCATGCGTCGGAATCATACCTGTCCACCTCACGCACGCCTTTGCCCATTGGGTGAGGGCACTGGGCTATCATTGCGGTGTACTTGACGCAGGCTCGCGGCGATGGGTTTGGGTTTCCAACTGGTTTGTTCTGCGAAGATGAAAACTGCTGAGTTTCAGAAGCGTTTTCGGAAGACGACTGATTTTCGTCTTTCTTTGAGCAATTTATTGCTGTGAAAAAAAATAAAAAAATGAAAAAGAATTTCATCTCCGCTTTCCTAAAGTCTTCAGGCAAAAATTTTTCAGAACTTGGGCAAGAGACCAGGGCCTTTTTCACGTGGCACCCGCAGGGTGACCTTGCGCACGTTGTCTTCCGCAAGAATGACGTTGGCGCACTCACGGCCGGTACACACGGCGCGCTCCATTAGGGCCGAAGGGTACGGCGTGCGGATCCAGTCACCCGCAAGCCCCAGGTTCGCTACTCCCACACCACGGGCCGACAGAGGGTCGAGACGTGCCGTGGCCTGGCCCACTTCGTAGCTTGTAAAGTTCTCGAAGGAGCCCAAGGTCATGGCAAGAGTGTTGGCCCCCTGGAGCTCGGGCAAAATGGCGTCGGCTTCGCCTTTAATGACTTCCCACGCTTCGGCTGCCGTGAGGTTCGGCTTCGTGAGCCCTGGGTTTTTAGGCGCGTTATAGAGGTGGTATTCCACCACGCTGCCACCGGTTTTCTTGGCCCAGTCAATGCATTCCTTCTCGAGCATGCTGAAAATGCCAATGAGGTGAATGGTTGAGCGCGGGGTTTCAATGCATGCTTGGTTGAACGGACGCGCCGGATCGGTCGGCTTGTCGAACCACACGCGCAAAATATGGTAGAGGGGCGCTATCTTCATTTCGGCCACGCCGTCTCGCAGCTCTTTCAAGGAGCGCGCGGTGCCCGAGTCGGCCGTGCTCGCTTCCAGAATCTTTTTCGTTCCAGGGATGTCGCAAGCGAGAATAACCTGATCGTAGGTTTCGCTCTCACCCACGCACCCCGCCACTTTGCCGCCTTCGAAACGCAGCCCCTTCACTGGCGCCGAGGTGACGACGGTTCCCCCGAATTTTCGGACACGCTCCGCCATAGGCTCAATGACCGCAGTGCCGTGGTCGACCGTTGTCACCTTGCGCCAAAAGGCTTTGGGGTGGCCAAGAAAATAGAGTTGCATGAACGTCAGCATTTCCGCCGCGCTCACTTTGTCGGGGTCGTTGAGCGTCACCGACGCCGCGGGTTCCATCACGACGTTGTAGAAGTCTTTGTTCACCATGCGCTTGCGGGCGTAGTCGACCAGCGTAATGTCGTCGTGATCTTTGTAAACGCGGCTGAAGTCGTAGGCGAGGATGTCGGGCAACGCGCCCGCAGTGCCCACCGCCGAAAGAATGTTCAGGTTCGGCGAACTGAGCACGATGCCCAGAAGGTTGAACGGATAGGGTCCAACGCTTTTGAGAAGCTCGGGCTTGTACTCTTTTTCTTTGAAGATAAAAAAGACTTCCTTGAAATCGACAAAGTACTTGTCGAGCACGTCGAGTCTGTCTTTGCCCAGCAGCTCTAGGAAGTTGTAATACTGGTAGAACCACATGTGGAGTCCATGCTCCACCTTGAATGTTCCCACAGGCAATTTCTCTTCGCGGGTGTGGAGGCGGCCTCCCAAATAGGGGGCGGCCTCGCGGACCGTCACCGTGTAACCGCGTTCCGCAAGCTCAATGCCTGCCGAAAGGCCCGCGATGCCTCCGCCCACAACAAGCACCGTGCGCTTTGTCCCTTTGGGAAGAGTCGGCGGCGCTTTCGCGTTGCTGGGGTAAATCGTGACCGCGTCGAATTGCCATTCGTCGCCACGAGGCGTTTCGTCCTTGTTCTTATCAAAGAGTCCTTTTTGCGAGGAGTCCGAATTGAACGCGCGCGAGGCGCAGGCCGAAAGGATCTGGCTCGAGAGCCCCGCCATTCCTGCGAGTGCGCCCGTGCCCAAGAAACCCCGCCGTGTCACATTGCTCATTCCGACCTCCCAGTGATTCCGAAAAACGTTCCGGAGCTCACACGAGATTAAGCCACGAGCACGCACAAGAGTTTGGCGCCGTCAAAGCCCTGTCTGGGGCAAAGAACGCCCAGGCCGAAGGTGCGTCTTCGGCCTTGATCGCGTGCAAAAAGTCCCCCTAAAGGGACGTTTCGTCTCGTCTTCTGGGGCCCTTTCTCGCCGTGTTTTCAAGCCCACGGTTCAAACGACGCGTCGCAAGAAGCGAATTCCCCGGAGCGCTCAGGTGTCGAATGTTGGCATGAATCTCGCATCTACATTCTTGATTTTCGCTTTCCATCACTCGTGCGCGAGGACCCCTGCCATGAAGCGCTCACCCTCACTTCGGCGCAACGTCAACGTCGCGTCCCTTTCTCATTCTCTTTCCTTGCTGGCCGCCATGTCCGTTGCCGCACTGGTAGGCCTTGCGCCCGCCTGTGGCCACGAGAGGGGCTCTTCCCAGTTTCCTGCGCCATCGCAAAAGCAGGAGGCCTGGGATCCCAACAACGACCCCCTGAATCTGGGTCCCGGGTTCGTGCGCGAACTCGACGCCCTCCCCGTGTCCGCAAAATTGGCAAAAGTGCCTTGGTCAGACTCCTACTGGCCCTCGCGTAAAGGAGGCATTTCACACCGCTGGCTTTCCAGCGAACCAAATGATTTTCAGTACGCATCACCCTCCAAAGACGAGTTGGCCCGCATGAGTCTGCGCGAGCGGGCAGAACTCTCTCCGGCAGAGAAGTATGATGCCTACCGAGGCGCTTACGACTACCCTCTGGTGAAATCGGAATGGAAGCGGGTCAGCCCCCAAAACGCCTCATGGGAGGGTCTTTGCCACGGTTGGGCACCTGCAGCCATCGCGTTCGACGAACCACAATCCCTTCTTGCGGTGAACCCCGACGGCATTGAAATTCCCTTTGGCTCCTCCGACCTCAAGGCCCTCCTTCTCTATGTGCAGGGCCAAGCCGAAAGCCCTCCTGCCCGCATGCTGGGTGGCCGATGCAATGTGGCGCCCGAAAGCCCCGACGAGGCTCTCAATCGGCCCGAATGCCGAGATGTCAATGCCGGCGCTTTTCACGTCATTCTTGCGAACCAATTAGGCCTCCGCAAGCAAGGGTTCGTCTTCGACGTACAGCGCGACCTTCAAGTGTGGAACCAACCCGTTTACTCCTTCGAAAGTGAGTTGCTGGCCGAGCGTCCCCCGAGTCCAGGCGCCGCACCCAATGCCGTCCGCGAAGTGGTCGTGGAGTCGCGCGTCGGTTATGTGAACGAAATTTCAGCTCAGTGGCTTTCGCTTGGCGCAGAATCTAGTCGGTCGCTTTCCGAAGTCGTTTACAAGTACGCTCTGGAAGTCGACGCACAGGGACGCATTGTGGGAGGCGAGTGGGATGCCTGGAAGCGACCCGACTTTCTTTGGGTCGAGGAAAAAGCCCCTTTGCGAGGCCGTTTCGCGGCACTCGGCGCCCTCTATGAAAAGGCGCGGCGTGCGGAAATGCCCTTCCCCGAGCCTGCACCTGCGCCTGCGCCTGCGCCTGAGCCTGCGCCCGAGCCCGTGGCTTCTCCCGCCATGTGATGATGGCTTGGGGTCTCAGTGAGGAAGGCATGACAAAGCGGGCAGGGTGTTCTACGTCTACAGACGTCGATTCTGCCGCGTCCGCTCGCGAAGTGCGCTCACCGAAACCCTGAATTGGAAGTGGTCCACACGATGCCCGCATCGCCACAGGCCCCTGGGGCCGTTCGAATCCAACCGTCCATTGCCGCGGGCAATTTGTTGCGCCTCGAAGACGAAGTCCGCGCGCTTGAAAAGGGTGGTGCAGATGGCATCCACTTCGACTGCATGGACGGCCATTTTGTGCCACTTCTCACCATCGGCGTTCCCTTTTTGGAACAGATGCGCGCCTGCACACGCCTGCATCTCGACGTCCATATTATGGTGACGAACCCGGACGCGGTCTTCGAACAGTATCTTGCTGCCGGTGCGGACACACTCACGTTTCATCCGGAGGTGGCACTCCATGCGCACCGCCTCTGCACAGCCATCCGTGCCCGTGGCAAACGCGCAGGACTCGCGCTCAACCCGGGCACCTCGTGGCGCTTCGTGGAATCCCTGTTGCCCTTTGTCGACCAAATCACCATCATGGCTGTGAACCCCGGGTTTTCGCGCCAGGCCCACATCCCTGAAATGGCAGAAAAGGTGCGTGAGCTCGCCTCACACGCCAAGGCCAAAAATTTGGTGTTCGACATTCAGGTGGACGGTGGCGTGAATGAAGGAAATGCCGCGCTGCTCGCGCAGCATGGCGCAACCGTGCTGGTGGCCGGAGGAGCCGTCCTGGGCAAACCCGATTATGGTGCGGCCATCCGCGCCCTGCGCGCAGAAAGATCCTGAAACGATGCAGCGTCTCCTCGCCCCCGTCGCCTCGGAACTTGTGGCGCTTGAGCCTCGGCTCGCAGAGTACCTTCTGACGCCCAACGAACCCACCAATCAGGTCATACGACACATCTTCGCCTCTGGCGGCAAACGCGTAAGGCCTGCGCTCTTTCTGCTGACCTGCCAGGCCATTGGGTATGAAGGCGAACACGCCTTTCCCATTGCAGCGGTGTGCGAGTACATCCACACAGCGAGCCTTTTGCACGATGACGTCATCGACAATTCTACGGTGCGGCGTGGCAAACCCACAGCGAATTCTGTTTGGGGCGACGAGACGGCCGTGCTCGCCGGCGACCTCATTTATTCGGCGGCTTGTCGCCTCATGGTGAAAACAGCAAGCCTGCCGCTCATCGACGACTTTGCGGAATGCATTCGCTTCATGAGCGAAAGTGAGCTCTATCAACTCGATCTTCTATGGAAAGCGAACACCACACGTGCACAATACGAGCGCGTGGTGGCCGGCAAAACGGCGGCCCTTTTCGAAGCGAGCTGCCGCACTCCGTGTTACCTCGCTGGCCTTCCGGCGTCCGTGGCGCTTCCATTTGGCGACTACGGCCGCTCTCTCGGTTTCGCCTTTCAAATTGCAGACGACTGCCTCGACTACGAAGGCGAGGAAGACGAAGTGGGCAAGAGCGTCACGGCTGATCTGTTGGAAGGCAAAGTGACACTCCCTCTGATTCTTGCGTTGGCCCTGGCCGACTCCGGCGGTGAGCGCTTCGCGGGTTTTCGAAAACTCGTTTCCACCATCCTTGAAACCGGCGAGGCCGATGCCACCGCGAAAAAAGCGTTGGTTGAAGGCGTGCACGCCACCGGCGGGTTGCACGAAGCAAAAGCCATTGCCAAAGCGTATGTGCAAACCGGGCGACAGGCGTTGCTCAGCGCTCTCGACAGTCTGTCGTCGCAAGGGTCTCGCGTGTCACGCGGGGCTCCTGCGGTGGAGTCGCTTTTTGGCCTTCTCGATTTCGTTGTGGAGCGCCGCAAATGAAGCTTCGTTCACTGGAACGCGCTGTTCTTTCCAATGGCCTTCCTCTGTATGTCGGCGTGACGCCAGAATCGGCCTCGTTCGAAATCTCGATGCAAATTGACACGGGTTCGCGCGATGAAACGCCCGAAACCAACGGGGTATCGCACTTCCTCGAACACATGATGTTTCGTGGCAGCCGCTCTTATCCCGACTCCATCCGCCTCGCGCGGCTCATGGAGGCCTTCGGGGGCGAAAGCAATGCCATGACGAGCGTGGAAAGCACCGCCTATTGGCTGCGGGGGGCCACCCGCCGCGTGGAACCTGCCGTGGATGCCTTCGCCGAGTTCTTCTTGCGGCCCAACTTTGCCGACCTCGAAACCGAGCGATCCATCATTCTTCAAGAAATGCAAAGCGACTACAACGAAGACGGCGACTGCGTCGACACAGAAAGCCTTGCCATGGAAGGGCTTTTTGGCACGCATCCCCTGGGCCTGCCGATTATTGGCAAAGAAGACGTCGTGAAGCGTCTTGGCCTTGCGGATCTCGAAGCAAAACGCGCGCGTTTCTACACACCTCGCCATTGCGCCGTGTCGGTCATCTCCTCGCTCCCTGTCGAAAAAGTCGCTCCGCTCGTCGAGCGTGCTTTTGGATTCCCTTGGGAGCACGCTTCCAGCGTTTCTCCCAAAGACGTCGCCACGGCGCGTCAGCTCATTGCCTCGCCATCGGAGTATTGGTCTACCCCGGGCAGCCGGAAGCGGCGGCACGTCTTGAAGCTCCAAAACAACTCCGACAGCCAATATGCGGTGAAGCTCATGTTCCCCGCATCGGGGGGCCTTACGCGTGAGGTCATTGCGGAAACCTTTCTGCAACGCATCCTCGACGATGGCATTTCTTCTCGCCTTCCTGCGGAAATCCGTGAACGCCAAGGGCTTGTGTACGACATTTCTTGCGACGCCACGGCTTTCGCCGACGTGGGCGTCTTTTCCGTGGATGCCACGGTGTCGAAAGACTCCATTGACAAGCTCCTTGTGCGCCTCTTTGAAGAAATGAACCGCGTTGTGCAGGAAGCCCCCTCCGAGGAGGAGATGGAGCGCGTCCGCTTCCGCTATCTCTTCGACCTCGAGACGCTCGCGGAAGCCCACGGGCGCCTGGTGAGCCGCGAGGTTTGGAACGGTTTCCTCGGCTCGTCGCTTTCCGTTGACGAGGAGCTCGCCATTGTAAGAGAACTGACTGCCCAAGAGATCCTCGACACGGCCCGCCGCGTCGTGGGCGCCTTGAAGCGCACGTTCGTGCTCATTGGCCCACGTGCTCGCAAAAAACGCGACGATGTGGAAAAATTCCTCGAACGACTTGGCTGAATCGCAGCGGTGGCCACCGCTGCACATTGGAGTGACTCCCCATGGCGAGACTCACCACCGTACCCTGCGTCAACATCCAGCAGTTCACCCAGGGCACTCCCCAAGAGGCGCGAGAATTCACAAACCTCTTTGGCCAGGGTCTCAAGGAGTTTGGCTTCGTCGTGGTGGAAGGGCACGGCATCGATCCGGCGCTCATCCGTCAGGCCTATGCAAAAGTGAAAGCCTTTTTCGATCTCCCACCCGACATCAAGGCCACCTACGACCTGCCGGGGGGAGGCGGCCAGCGCGCCTACACCGGGTTTGGCAAAGAGCACGCCAAGAACAACGACAAGGGCGACCTCAAGGAGTTCTGGCACGTGGGCCGCGAAACCTACACGGGCCCAGAAAGGCTCTATCCCCCCAATGTGTGGCCCGAAAGTCATGTTCCTGAATTCAAGACCGTTCTGCATGAGCTTTATGAGCGCCTCGACGGCTTCGCATCGACGCTGCTCGAGGCCACGTCACTTTACCTTGGGCTCCAACGTCACGTCCTTCCAAAAATGGTGAAAGACGGGAACAGCATCCTGCGGTGTATCCATTACCCTGCTGTTACGGGCGATCAATTTCAAAGTGGCGCCGTGCGCGCTGCCGCTCATGAAGACATCAATTTCATTACGATTCTCTGTGAAGCCACGGAGTCGGGACTCGAGCTGCTCACGCGCGATGGCCGGTGGATGAGCGTGGAATCGGGTCCGGGGCAAATGGTTGTCGATTCGGGCGACATGCTCTCGCGCATCTGCAACGATGTCATTCCCTCCACAACGCACCGGGTGGTGAACCCCCCCGGGGGACGCAACGTGCCGCGCTATTCCATGCCGTTTTTCGTGCACCCGTATTCTTCCTGCAAACTCGAGATTCTCGACACCTGCAAAAGCCCCGTGAGGCCGCCCCTCCACGCGCCCATTCTCGCCGACGAGTTCCTTCGTCAACGCCTGCGGGAAATTGGCCTTATCCATGCCACGCACAAGTGAGGCCAAAGTGAGTTCCATGCAGCCCTCCTCTCTTTCCACCCCTGCCGGGGTTACGGGCGCAGCCACCGAGGCCGTGCTCGACGTTCGCAATCTTGTGACGAGCTTCCATGTGGGGGGGCGGTGGGTGAACGCCGTCGACGACTGTTCCTTTCAAGTGCGCAAAGGGAAAACCCTGGGCATAGTGGGAGAGTCAGGCTGCGGAAAATCGGTCACAAGCCTCTCCATCATGCGTCTCATTCCACAGCCGCCTGGCCGTATCACCTCGGGAAGCATTCATTTTGAAGGGCGCGATCTTCTCGCGCTGCGTGAAAATGAAATGCGAAAAATCCGTGGCAATCGCATTTCCATGATCTTCCAAGAGCCCATGACATCGCTCAACCCGGTGTTCACCATCGGAAACCAAATTGGCGAAGTCTTCAAACTTCACAAGGGTGCAAATGGGCGCCAAGCGCGAGATCTTTCCATCGAGATGCTTCGGGCGGTGAAAATCCCTTCCCCCGAACAGCGCGTCGACGAATACCCGCACCAACTTTCAGGGGGCATGCGCCAACGCGTCATGATAGCCATGGCCCTGGCGTGCAAGCCTGCACTCCTTATTGCCGACGAGCCCACCACGGCACTCGACGTCACCATTCAAGCGCAGATTCTCAACCTCATGAACGACCTGCAAGAGCAGCAGGGCATGAGCACCCTGCTCATTACGCACGACCTCGGCGTGGTGGCGGAAACCTGCGAAGACGTGGTGGTGATGTATGCCGGTCGTGTGGTGGAACGGGCCACAGCGAAGGCGCTTTTTTCGAGCCCGAAGCACCCCTACACGCAGGGTCTGATGGAATCCATCCCTCGCCTGGGCCGCAAAACCAACCGTCTGAAAACGATTCCTGGGCTTGTGCCCTCGCTCGGGAACTTTCCGCAAGGCTGTCGTTTCCAAGACCGCTGCCCCTTGGCCACCGAGGAATGCCGCGCGGCGGAACCTGCGCTGCGCAAACTTTCCAACGGCTCGGAAGCCGCCTGTATAAAGGCGGTGTGAAACATGGAGAGGAACTCAAGCGTGTCGAATTCCGTTGCCACTCAATCGTCTCTGGCGAAGGGCTCCCCAAGCGCCACCACTGAAACGGGAGTCGCGCTTTTTGAAGCCAAAGATCTCGTGAAACACTTTCCGGTTACGGGTGGCGTCTTTGGGCGCGAAGTGGCGCGCGTTCATGCCGTCGATGGCGTTTCTTTTACCCTCCGTAAGGGACGCACGCTGGGGTTGGTGGGCGAGTCGGGGTGCGGGAAGTCGACGCTCGGGCGTGCGCTTCTGCGCCTTGTCGAACCCACCTCAGGCAGCATCAAGTTCGAAGGTCAGGAAATGACGAACTTGGGTGCCCGCGAAATGCGCGCGCTTCGACGCGAAATGCAGATCATTTTCCAAGACCCCTTTGCCTCGCTCAATCCGCGCATGAGCATCCGAGAGATTCTTTCTGAGCCCTATGAAATTCACGGCCTCTACAAGGGACGAAAAGAACGCGAAGACAAAATTCAAGCGTTGCTGGCGGAGGTGGGTCTTCCGAGTGATGCCGCAAACCGGTATCCGCATGAGTTTTCGGGCGGGCAGCGCCAGCGCATTGGCATCGCACGTGCGCTCGCACTGCACCCAAAACTCATTGTCGCCGACGAGCCCGTGTCAGCGCTCGATGTCTCGATCCAAAGCCAGATTCTGAACCTCATGATGGATCTGCGGGACAAATACGGCCTCTCGTACATTTTCATTGCGCACGACCTTGCTGTTATCGAGCACATTTCCGACGACGTCGCGGTCATGTACCTCGGCAAAATTGTGGAGCATACGAGCGCACAAAGCCTTTACAAGAGACCGCTCCACCCCTACACCCAGGCCCTCATTTCCAGCATTCCGGAGCCTGTCATTGGTGAAAAACGCGAAAAACGCGTGTTGCAAGGCGACGTGCCCAGTCCCATGAACCCGCCCCCCGGGTGCCGGTTCAACCCGCGTTGCCCCTTTG
>JADCJN010000233.1 GCA_020247005.1 Silvanigrellales bacterium | reverse complement strand
GCAGAAAACCGAGTCATCGGCCTTGATAATCGAATGCCCTGGCACTTGTCCTGCGACCTCAAACGCTTCAAAGCCCTCACGCTCGGCTGTCCTGTTGTCATGGGCCGCAACACGTTTGAGTCGCTGGGACGCAAACCCCTGCCCGGACGCCGGAACATGGTGGTGAGCCGTTTTGCGCAGGAGGGGGTGGAAACCTTCACGTCTCTCCACGCGGCTCTGGAAGCCTGTGCAACCGCAGCTGGCAACGCGGCCACCGCAGCTACCGCAGATTTTGCCGGTCGCATTTTCATCATCGGCGGCGCTCAGCTCTATGCTGCTGCTTTCGCAGCCGGAGTCGTGACCCGCCTCGAACTCACGCGGGTGTTTTTGTCTCCAAAAGGTGACACCTATTTTCCGCCCTTCGAAGAGGACTTTGAGCTCGTGGCGCAAGAAGGCGCTTCCGAGAAAGGAACGGAGTGCCGTTTCGAAACGTGGCTCCCCAAACGTTCCTCTTAAATTTCCGACAGGTTCACACGCCTCGTTTCAATCACACAACGCACCTGAGAAATGTCGTCTATCACCTGACTCACTTGCTCAGCACTCCAGGCGTCCAAGTAAACGTCCCAGTCGTCGAGCAACACAATGCCCCCCTCTGAGTTCTCGCGAATGCGCTGCAGGCACGCAATGAGCTTTTGAACGGGGTCGAACAGGCTTTCTGTTTCGCTATCGAACACGAGGGTGTTTTGGCCCGGAAAATAGAAACTCTGGCTTGGATAATGGCCTTTCAACATAAGCATGAGCGTGGTTTTGCCGCTCCCCGAAGGCCCCAACACGACATAGCGACCTGGACGAAATTGCCCCGTGAGCTGGGGAAGCGATTCCATCCCGCGCAGGCGCTCCACGACACCTTGATTCAAAAACGCCAGACTTTGCCACTCCACATGCGGCCCTTCGTCGTCTTCCTCCGCGGGAGACACGCCCTGAGGCCCTTGCGTCGCCGAAAGGCCGGCACTGGGCTGCCCCAAGGTCTCGTCGATTTTCGAGATGTTTTCCAGGTTGCGCCGGCGGGCATGAATAGACGCAAACAGGTTCGGAAATCGCTCCAGTGCAAACCAGACAAACGGGATAGTGACAAGCAGGGTCGCCATGGTCTGCGGGTCAAACGCGCGTTCAGGCCGGAGGTCGAAATATCGGAAAATCTGCACGGCCACAGGAACAACGACAACCAAAAACACGGCCGACGCCCGAAGGGAGTCGAGGCCCAGAATCCTCCGTCGCACGGCACCCAGCGTTTCGAGTTCTTCTTTGACCTTCCGTTCCCAATTCTTTCGGTTGTAAACATTGCCCAGAACGATGTTGTCCCAGCTCCCCAGCAAACGCATGGAGATGGCCGCCTGGGCGTTTTGGTCTTCGTTGACCATGCGCCGCCCTCGGACTTCAAACCAACGGCTCATGGCAAGCCCCAGAAAAAAGGCCACGCCATAGGCCGCTCCAAAACTCGCCGAGAACAAAAGCCACATGGCGGCAATGTGAAACACGACGTGGGTCAGGTGGCCCGTAAGGGTTTGGAACCACTCAACCGTATGCGAAACAATTTGGTGTGCCTCGGATGCCATGAAGGGCACATCGCGGTCGCGACGGTCGTCATCGAACCAGTCCGACAGGGTGTGGCGCCCTGCGCGCGCGTATTCGTCAATAACGCTCTTGTACAAACGAATTTGCCAGGCGTCGGCAATGCGCCCACGCAGCATGCCCAGCGCAAAGGGAAGAAAAATCGACATCGAAAATGCAACGAATGCGCTGAGCACAGGCGCCTGGCGAAAGACTCTCTCGAGAAGAAACAGGCTCCACACAAGGCTTGAGGCGCGTAAGCTCTGCTCCACGAGGATGCAAGCGGTCACCTTGAGCCAATATGTGTCTAATGTGAGCCTGAACATCCGGCGAGGAGGTCCTCTATTCCAAGGCTGTGGATCCAAACGTCGATTTTGGTTTGCGCGACCATTTCCGATAATCCCAAAACCATTGAGTGGGTGCTTGGCGAACAACAGCCTCCAACCACCCCGCAAACGCGGACATGACGGGCGCCATGCGGAGCTCCTTCTCGCCAAGGTGCAGGGTGAGGACATCGCGGCATTCATACTGTGTTCCCGTCCGCTGTACATCAGGAGGCAATGTTCGAGCAATGCGCAACCGGGAATTCTCGCCTTCGGCAAACTCCAAACGAAACCATCCTGGAAGAATCCGTTTGGCGGTGACGTGCAATACAGGCATGTCGAAGCGCAGGCCCACGTCGGGCCCCGCGAAGGGAAAAGCTGCCCACTCGTTGAAGAACCTAGCGAAAATACCTCCAACGGCCGGCTTTTGATCGACCAAAAAACAAAGGGAATCACCCGAACGGGCGTGCAGCAGAAGTTGGCGCAGCAAGTCTTTCCTGTCGGTCCACAAAAGGCGGATGCCCCGTTTGCTCCGGTACACCTGGAAGAACTTCGTGACACCCCGCAAGGACGAGGGCTTGGCCAGAATGACGTGCTCGCCAAAACCACCCTGGCGAAAAACGCGGCAAAGCGCCGCGCCAGCCGACTCGATGTTCGAGAAGTGCGCCCCCAAGACGACGAATCCCCGATCCGCAGGGAGGTCGTACTTTTCGCGGAGCGCAAGCATATAGCGCAAAAGCTCCTCTTCTCGCTCCATGGTTTCCAAACCCAACGGCCAAAGCACAAACACTTCTAGTGCGTAAAGATAATAATTGAAGAAGACGACCGCCAACATGGCGTGCGCCTTGCAGCCCCGCACACCCAAGCGCGCGCGGAGGTTTGAGAGGCCCGTGCGCGTTGGAAAGACGGGCACAAGTGTCAGCAGAAACGCAAGAACGAAGACGACCGCATGTCCCGGCGCCAAAAGAACTTGAGCGCTCACAAGCAGTGCCTTGCGCGCACAACCACATGCTGCCTTCATAGAGAGACGCGTGACTCCCGGCCTGGAAAAAGGTGAGCCGCTTTGTAGGAGCTTCGCACCAGCGGACCTGAAGCAACTCCCTTGAAACCGAGCTGTGTGGCTACGGCTTTCCAATGCTTGAACTCGTCGGGGTGAACGAACCGTTTTATGGTCAGATGCTTGTTCGACGGCTGCAAGTACTGCCCAATGGTGATGATGTCGACTCCGACGGCACGGATGTCGCGCAGGGCTTCTTCAATCTCCGTGGGCTCTTCACCGAGGCCAAGCATGAGCGCGCTTTTTGTGAACATCCCCGCGCGCATGCCGCGGGCGTTTTCAAGAACGCGAAGACTCTGGTCGTATTTCGCGCGGGCGTCACGGACACGTGGCGTCAAACGTCGCACCGTTTCCAAATTGTGCGCGAACACGTCAAGCCCGCGACCCGCGTCGACAACGGTGCGAAGGGGTTCAGGCTTGCCCTGAAAGTCGCCGGCCAGAATTTCGAGAACGACCCCGGGGCATTGCGCGTGAATCGCTTCGATGGTCGCTTTAATGTGCGCGGCCCCACCGTCGGGAAGATCGTCGCGGTCGACCATGGTGATTACGGCATAGTCGAGCCCCATGGTTTTGATGTTTGCCGCGGTGTTTTCAGGCTCGCTGGGGTCAAGAAGCCCACCCGGATTTCCGGTTTTGACCGCACAAAAACGGCACCCCCGCGTGCACGTGTCGCCCAAAATCATGAACGTCGCCGTGCCGGCGCTCCAGCACTCCGAAATGTTCGGGCAGCGCGCTTCTTCGCACACAGTGAACAGCTTGTCGCCACGCAAGTTGCGCTTGATTTCAAAAAGGCGGTCGCCTTTGACGCGCTCCACCTTAAGCCACGAGGGCTTCAGCGGTTTGCCCGTGCGAGGATTGATTTCCGGAGTCACAGAAAGGGCGGAAAGTTCGCTCAGCTCAGCCAGGTCGGCAGGCAGCGAAGAGACTGTGGGCGATTTGGCGTCTGTCATGGCATGCTCCTGGCGAACACGGCGGGCCCGAAGCACGTCAGGTCGTCAGGACGTCCGCCTCTTCGTGCTTAACAAGAGCTCCACGAGTAAGCAACGGCGCTTGTTTTTCTCACCCAGGTTCCACAGGAAGCCTTTCATGACGCGTATACCGACCCTCGAGCTCCAGCTCGGAAACATGAAGTCTCTTTTGCGGGCCATGTGCGACCGCGTTTTGGCTGGATTCAGCGTCGTTATTGAACATCTTGAAAGCCCACGGCACGAAGATCTCATTAAAATCGTTGTTCTTGACACCGAAGTGGACAACCTCGAAACCGAAGTGGACGAGGCGATTCTGCAGATCTTCGCCACACAGCAGCCTATGGCCTACGAACTGCGCCTTGTGTACGCCACGGCAAAAATCGCTCACCATGTGGAACGGGTGGGGGACGCCGTGGAAAGCCTTGCGAGGCAGTTGGCTGGCCGCGAACAGTTTCTGCACAAAGACCTCCTCTCGCGCATGATGAAGGAAACCAAAGACCTCTTCGTGAGGTCTTACATGGCGATGTTCGAAGGTGACCTCACCCAAATCGCCGATATTCACCTGCTCGACGACAAAATTGACACCATGCACCGCGAACTCTATCAGCACGCCCGGCACTTGCTCACGTCCACAAGCGAACGCAGCCAGGTCGAGGAAGCTCTTCAGCTTATCAACGTGAGTTCAAAGCTCGAAAAGGTGGCCGACCTCTGCTGCAACTGGGCGGAACAAATTGACTTCGCAGAACACGGCCTGGCGCGCCGCACACTGCGCAAGCGAAAGCACCGCGTCGTGTTTGTCGACCAGGAAGAAAGTGTGGTGGCGAGCCTTGCGGCCAGCTTTCTGCAAGAAAGTCTGCATGACCTCTTCGACATCACCGTGCTCACCCAGTCACGCGAAATCATTTCGCAAGGCGCCCTGGCCTATGGCAATTTGCTGGCGGAACAAAAGGTGACTCCACAGGTGTTCCCTGTGGCCCGCATTTCCAACATGCGTTGGAGCCGCACGCTCATGTTGATTTCTTTGGGGGGCTGTCAACTTTCACGGGCCGAAAAAGACACCATCCCCCATAAAACGGTGCGTCTTTCGTGGCCCGAAATCACTTTGGAAGACAAGGACGCGGAAGAACTCATACCGCGCCTCCGCGCACGCATTGACGACCTCAGTCACGTGCTGGTGAGAACGCGGCGCGAGGAGCGTTAAATGCCGGTCTATACTTGTTCTCGACCCCTTGCCTTCTTTGTGCGCTTTCAATTCCGTGGGACACTGCCTCCCTCAGGAGTTTCGAATAAAATCCGCCCCAAAAGAGAGGTTTTCACATGCGACCTTTGTACGGGTTTTTCGCCTCGCTCCTCATCGTGATTGTCGGTTTCTTGATGATTTCTTGCAAGCCGAGGAGTTTCAACGCGTCGAAGGCCGCAATGGCACGCTCTGCCGAAACCGACGACTTCGAGATAAACGACCTTGCCTGGCTGTTCCCCCTCTCGAGCCGGAACGACACGAACAGGGGCTCGCCCCCCGTTAAGGGCGGACGGGACTTCCGACGTTTCCAAGGATTCTCTCTGGAAGACGTCCTTCTGCCGCTCACGCAGGTGGGTTACGATGGAATGAGCGATACAGGGCGTCCGGCCTTTCTCTCGAGCACCCAGTTCAATGATTTGATCTGCCAAGCATGGCATGAAATGAAAGAGGCGGTCGCAACGGGGGACGACGTCATGCGGCCCCTCATGCGTGAACGTTGTGGCACCTTTCAGCCCATTGGGACTTCCGCGCCAGCAGGAAAACGGAAGCTGCAAGACGCGCTCTTGGGGTTGGCATTCGAGGAGCCCTCGCGCCCCGGGCTTTGGAAAATCATAGCGGCGCGCATCGATCTCTGTGCCGGGCGACCTCAGCATCTTGCACCGTGGCTCGAGAGGGAACCATCAACCCCATTCCCGGATCGAGACCTGTTCCTGAAAGCGTATAAGGCTCACTGCAAACCGCAAATGAGACTCGTGGCCCAGCCTCTGCAACTTCCCAACGTGACCTTTAATCCCAACGGCTATTCTGACTCTGACAAAGGATGGCAAGCGTACGATTTCGCCATGCACCTCATCTACGATCTGCCGGGCGCGACGCCGCAGTCGATCCTCGAAACTCTCCGCAAACTGAAGGCTGCTGCCGCAGTCGAAGAGCGCGGCCTTGCGCTCGACATTCACCCGGGGTTTGGCCTTAATTTCCGTCGTTCCGCAAAGCGCGCCGCCAACAACGTGACTTCGGCAGATGACCTCGCCCGCGCGGCCAGGTTCGGCAAGAGTCTCTCCGAGGCATTCCACGCCTGGAAATCAGAAGGAACACTCTCCGAAGTCAGCCTCTTCGGGAACACTCTGGAAGACAGCCCATTTCGAAGCTTGGCAACGAGCTGGTTCTATATGACGGCGAGGCCAGACCCAGGCAACCCAACGCGCCTTGTTCCCAAAAGGATCCCCATGGTCGGAGGCTCTCACCTCATGGTCCAAGAGGCTCAGGAGCGTGACCCGGAGAAAGCCCTCCATCCCACATTGACTCGCTCGTTCCGAACGAATGCGAAGGTTCCGAACGTTGTTGATCTGGCGAAAATCTCACTCAGCCCTGAAATTGGAAGCGTCGACCTGTCTCGAGAAGGGGTCACTGCGATCGTCGCTTCGTCCTCCCGTTTGAGCGATCCGATAGAATTCAACCTGCACTCTTTCGATTGCGTCTCTTGCCACACAGCATCGGCGCACCAATCCATCGTGCGCGCTAGCCTGCCGGAGTCGCAAAAAGAACGTCTCGACGCGCGTGGGAGGTTGGATGGTGCAGGATTCGAACTCAAGGGGCAGAACCTTTCTCGTGAAGGCGAACACACCGATTCGCAAGACGATGCCAAATCAACCGCCTTCGCAGATGGCCTCCTCACGCAGAAATTCTTCGCCGAATTGGTGAGCCCTGGCGGCGAATCAGGGCCGAGAATGCGAGGCTTTCGCTCGCGGGCGGCGATAGACTCCAAAATTCGCGAAGTGTACCGCGCCGATTATGTTCAGAGGAACTTCGGGTATTTCGGTTTCATGCCCATGGTGAGCACGCGCACAGTCAACGAGAGCGCGCTGAACGCCACTATAGCCAATGTGCTTTCGAGCGCGCTGACAGAACCGACGAAATCGAACTGAGTCACCCCTTCGTCGGTGGGAGGACATCCCGCGACCGGACAACGGCTGCATTTAAAAAAATCAGTCCGAAAGTCGGACGAGATGGAAGTCCTTCTTGCCTTTTTTCAGCACCAACGCGCCCTGCTCGGTTTGAAAGTCCGCACTTCCCACCTTCCGGTGGGGGTCGGTGCACTTCTCCCCATTTACAGACAGGCCATTGCCTTGAATGAGCTTTCGGGCCTCACCATTGCTCGCGGCCAACCCCGCCCGCACCAAAAGCGCCAAGAGTCCCAGACCTTCTTCCACCTCGGCACGGCTGACGAGGGTTGTGGGAGCACTCGACAGGTCGCCGCCGCCTGAGAACAAGGCACGGGCAGCCGCGAGGGCTTTCTCGGCCTCTTCTTTCCCGTGCACGAGAGCTGTCATCTCGAAGGCCAGAAATTCTTTTGAGGCGTTGATATTGGCATCTGGCCCTGTGAGCTCTTCGATGCGCGTCAGTGGTTCAAACGTCATGAGGCGCATCATCATCGCCACGTCGGCATCAGAGACGTTGCGGAAAAATTGGAAGAACTCGTAGGGTGCGAACATACTGCCATCGAGCCACACTGCATTCCCTGCCGTCTTTCCATACTTTCGCCCATCGCTGCCCACGAGCAAAGGAAACGTGAGCGCGAAGGCCTTACGGCCATCGACTCGGCGAATGAGATCGGCTCCGCTCAGGATGTTGCTCCACTGATCGTTGCCACCCACCTGCAAAATGCAGTTGTGCGTGCGAGAAAGAACGAGAAAGTCATAACTTTGTAGAAGCTGATAACCCAGTTCCATGAACGTAAGCCCACCCGCTTCGTAACGCGATCGATTCACTTCGGCAGAGAGCAAGCGCGCGATGGTGAAATGCGACCCGACATCCCGAAGGAACGAAAGCCAATCCATGCCCCGCATCCAGTCGTCGTTGTTCACATACACGGGAGCGTTCGGCACATCGGTGCGAAAGTAACGGCCTATGAGCGTCTTGAAGTTTTCAATGTAGCCGTCCACCACCTCGCGCGAATTCATTTGCCGAAGCTCTGTGCGGCCCGTGGGGTCGCCAATCATCCCCGTCGCACCCCCGAACACGATGATGGGCGTGAGGCCACGGTCTTGCGCCCGGCGCAGCCCAAGAATGACAAGAAGGTGTCCCACGTGAAGACTGCGTGCCGTAGGGTCGAAGCCGGCATACACGCCATAACGTTTCCCATGGGCATCAAAGGGCCCATGGGCCAAAAGTTCGCCCAGTTCGTCTTCGTGGCTCGCCTGCGCCATCAGACCACGCTCCTGCAGGAGCTCGAGAAAATGGGAGGAATTGGGCGGCGTGTGCATGGGCGCTCCGGAATTCTGAAAGTGAAAAGCGGGCCTCAGACAACTCGACTGGAATCGGAAACCGAAGGAGCGTCACGGTAGCCCACCTACCCCTTTCCTTCAACGTCAGGCATCATGGCCGTGCCCGGAGCGCTTTGCCGAGAGGGGTCTTCATGCATCTGAGCGCATTTTGCGTGCTCTTCACGTCCACTTTGTCTGCCGTCGTGTTTCCATGTTTTTCGGGCATCGCGCACGCGGACGCCCGAGTGCCAGTGTCGGCCCTCAATGAGCCTTTCGGAGCTTCGGCCGCCTTGTTTGGAGGTGGCACAGCCATCGTTGGCGACCTATCCGCCACCGATGCGAATCCTGCGGGCCTCGCCCTGTCAAAAGAAATCGCCATCACCGGCGAAGCAAAATGGGCAAAGGCAAACGTCTTAGCGGTGGAGGCAGGCGTCACCGATTCGCTCATGGCGGAAATTGCCGCAGGCCTCAAAGCGCGCACAGCAACCGAAGCCTCGGGCGCAAAAGACAGACGCTTTTCCTTGGGACTGGCCGAGCGGTTGGGCGAAAGCGCGTTCGTGGTAGGGCTTGCAGGCGACTACATTCAGGTGGAACGCTCCGACGCCGAACGTGCGTCCGGGGGAAAACGCTTTCGCGAAACGCCGCGCTTGCGCGGCGGTGTGATTTACAACATCAGCGAAACGGTTCTTGTGGGCGCGCGCACCGATGGCTGGCTCGACCGCTACGACACCACGACATCGCACGCCTTGGGCGCGGCCTTTGGGTTCGCGGGACACTTCGTTGCAAACCTCGACCTCGTGTTTGCCAACACCAAGCCCGACCGTGCACTCTTCGGGCTCACGTTGCTTGCTAAGGACTACCTTGACCTCCGAGTGAGTTCTGGTTACGGAATCGAGTCGAAGCGCAACGGTGGTGCAGCCGGAGTGACTTTGAAATCGCAGCAGTTCCGGCTCTATTATACTTTCACGAAACCCGTCTTTTCCCAAAAGCCCTTCTTCCACCAAGTGGGCGCAGGGATTGTTGTTGCCATGTGATGCCCCCCTTTCGAGGCCCTCCAGAATGTCGATTTTCGGCTCCCAGAATACGTTCTTGAATATTGCCAAAAAAGACAGCACGTCTCGCGTCGGGAAGGACGTGGTTGCGTTCTGCAGTCGTTGCAAGCTCAATCTTTCTCACACTATCATGACAGCAAGTGCGCAAAACAAGCCCGAACGCGTTAGGTGCAACACGTGCAAAACCGAGCGCACTTACCGCGCTCCCAAGAACGATGCCGCTTTAAAAGCGAGTGGAGGCCAGGGAATGAGCGATCGCGACGAAGAATTCGATCTCGACACCATGAGCGCTGACGTCACGAAGGTGCTCCTCGGCGCCGACGGAAAGAAAAAGCCAAAAGCCAAAGCAAAGGCTAAGGCGAAAAAGGAAAAGGGTGACACTGAGCCCCGCCTTTCGGCGAAGGCTGCCAGCGCACTGCCTTTGTCCATGCAACGCGGCACCCCCGAAGACATGGCCACCTTCGAGGCGAAGCTTTTGCAGAACAAAAATGCAGTGAGCCAGGCCAAGGAGTACAAAGCGACTCAACGTTTCAACACCGGCGAGGTCATCAACCACAAGGTGTTTGGCACGGGCTTCGTTGTCGCGGAAAGCGGCCTCAATAAAATTGAGGTTCTTTTCCGTGAAGGGCGCAAGCTTCTCGTCACCATTCCGAAGGGCTAAGAACTCGAAGAGCACCCTGGAAGGGCGAAGGCTATTACAGAGCTTCGTTCTTCAGGGCGGCGGAAGTTTCGCTGGCATCCTCTAATGTGCCGCTGGCTTCCTGGAAGCCGTCCTGCCCCCCACCGTGGGGCGGATCGGGGTAGTAGTAGTTCATGACGTAAGCAATGCTTCTCGTTTCCGCAGGGCTCAAACCGAAACGCTCGGCGTTCGCGAGTTCATACATGTAGGCTTCGCGCTCTGCGCGCCAGGTCCCGTCGTTCTCGAAGCTCTCGCGCGCCGAAGGGTTCAATGCGGACACATACGCACCCAAGCGACGACGCGCCGACAGCTGCACCTCCGCAATGCGGTCGCGGACGACGACAGCCAGGAACGACTGGCGCGCATGAACTTCGATTTCATGCCCAAGTGTGGAGCCCAAAACGCCCCAGCTTGTGAAAGCCGACGGGCCAATGGTGACCGTTTTGCTGGAACTCAATGTGCCGCCTGTGGTGAGTCCGCGGTCTTCGAGCATTCTGTCGAAGTGTGGGCCCGAAACGGAAGAAGCCTTGTCGATGGAAAAGAGGGCCATGGCGATTTCGATGCTCTGCTGGCGCAGCCTGGGAGGCGCTTCGGGAGCCACGACTGACACGCTGCGGACATCCGCACGGAACGCATTGTAGTCAGCCTGCTCTCGAGCCGACGCCACGGCACCCACCCCAGCCAGCACCAAAAAGGCCACGAAGGCCGACACGGGCAAAAGAGGAAAGAGGTGCCGAGTCCACATGGTCCGCTCCTTGGGGCCTCAAGAAGGTGACCCCGCGGCCGCCGTCTCGGGAAACCGAGGCGAGAGCCAAGCCTCCTTTAGAAAGAAGCGTGCCAGTGAAGGGACTCTTTTCAATTCAGTAATTTTAAGGTGTTACATTGTTCAGGCCCAGCCCCCCGCAGCAAAGTGACCAATGACTTTTCATTTCCAGTCACCAACCGTCCAGCGTGTGGACGGCACAGGCGTAGGAACTTGCAAAGTCATGATTATGTTCATTTTTTTAGCAATTACTCTCGTTTCGAGTGGTTTTGCCACCGCGTCTTTCGCTTCTCCGGGCGCTTCCACTCAGGGGGAATTCCCTCTGGAATCAGAGCTTCCCGCCGTGCTTCAACGCAACCACACGAGTTATCCGGCCCTTCAAAGACTCCAAGCGCGGGTCGAAGAGGGCGAACGCCAGGGCGCTCCTGGCACGGGTGCCGACCTCCTTCTCCTCGCGGCAGGTTTCCTGCAAAACGAGCCCCGGCTGCTGCAGGAGTACCTTCGGATGCATGGTGAGGCCGTTCCCGATGCCGTGCGCGCCCACATGACTGCGGGGCTTGCCGTACTTTTGGAGGAGGCTTCGAAGCGCAACCTTCAGCAAGACTGGGTTGTGCTCGCCCCGAGTCTGGCAGGAGAGTGGCGCTCGCAACAAAACGAAAAAGCGGCGTGCCGGCTTCATGCCAACGGCAAAGACCTGGGACTTTTGAGCGGAGCGCGCCTGCGCGTGGTGCCTGATGTTCCCCAACGCCTCCATGTGACGTGCGGCGCCCACTTCCACATTGCCTCGACTGTTGTGCCCATTCATTCGAGCTCCGACGTCGAGACTCCCCTTTCCCCCGCAAATGCAACGCGATTTGAAAACGGAAAAGCCTCCTCTTTCCTTTCTGACACTGTCGCCCCGGCTCCGAAGACACAGGAAGAGGAAAATGGTGGGCACGAGGCCAAAGGCTCCGCTGTGCGCTCGCGCATGGCATTGACCGCGCATCTGCTCCGTGCGGGCGGCCACCCTCGGGAGTCCGCGTTGCACAACCTGGGCCTTGTCGACGGGCTTTTTCTGCGCGGG
>JADCJN010000232.1 GCA_020247005.1 Silvanigrellales bacterium | reverse complement strand
GTCATGTTCACCTCCGTTGGCTCTCGAACTCAGGGTCTACGGTTCGGATACTCTTGTCTTTTTCAAATGTCCAATTATCTTCCTGTTACGCGGCGCCCACTCTTCAGCGAGAAGAGCCGCCTTGTCGCACATAGATGGACTGCCCGGGAAGCCAGCTTCCCCTCGCGTGTAAGTTCTGGACTGATTCAATACAGAAATTGATTTACTCGATCGACAGTCTATGCAACGTCCATTCGTAGACAAGCTGCTTGTCATCGAATGAAATTAACACTGTCAGGATCTCCATATGCTAATGAATTCTGCAAAAATTGCACTGTCATCCTCTCTTGCTTTCTCGTCGGTGGCGCTTGCCCAGCAGACAGTCCTCAAGTCTGAAACCCCAGCTTCTAAGTCCGTGTCGCTGAAGTGTGAAATCAACTTTTCGAGCGACAATCGAATCGTGTTCACGCACAGCGAGGAGTTCGAGCTGGCTGCTCAAGGCACCCCAATTTCCCAGATTGAAATGACGTCCAATGGTGTCGGCGCCACTGCGTTTATTGTCCATGCCGATGCAACAACGTCGTTTGCAGCAGTCGAGCACATCCCACAAGCAAGGCCAGTTGCTTCGGGCGCCTCACTTGTGAAAGGGGGAATCTTCCTGACCACTCTCCGTCTTCTGGGCGACCGAACCATCGATGGCAAACAAATTCAAGAAGCGGTCTTTGGGTGCAAGGTCGCTGACCTGAAGTAGTCACCGCGCCCCAAGGGATCTCGTCGCCAGCAAAATAGCCCTCTTCAAGGCCCTTGCCCAAGATCGAGTTCCCTCTGAATAATTTCGTAGGTGGGCCGCGCCATGCGAATGCCGAGCTGCTGTAAACGCCCGTGCGCGGCAACCAGCACTTTATCTCCGACCAAGAACTGCTCTCCGAAATCGACAATGGAGTAGAGCAGCTTGCAGGTGATCCAAGACTCGCCGTTTTCGACAAGAATAAACGCTGGCGCTGGGTTCGTGTGAATTCCTGGGGTTTTCCTCACAACCTCAAGGAGTGCCATGCGCACAAGTTCGAGGTTTGTCCCGTAGGGAAATCGGAAGGCGTGGCTACGAAGCACGGGTTCGCGCTTCGAACTGTAATTTGAAATTTGCGATTGTGCGACCGTCCTGTTGGGCACCACGAGCATTTCGTCAGTGAACGCTTTTAAAATGGTGGCTCGCCAAGTGATTTCTGTCACCTGGCCAATGGTCTTAAGCCCGCTTCCTTGAAGCTCTATCCAGTCGCCGATGCGAAAAGGCTTGTCGATTTGCAACGCGATGCCCGTAAGAAGATTCCCGAGGGTGTCTTGCAGGGCAAGGCCCAGAACCAACGAAAGAACAGCTGAAGTTGCGAGCAGCGGCAGCACGCTGAACCCAAGAACTTCGTTCGCAAGAAGAAGGGCGAAGGCCGTGGCGAGAAGCACAGTGATGACGTTGATAAGGAGCAAGGGCACCGGGCGCTGAGGGCTGAGTGCGAACGAGACGACGAAGGTGCCCAGGCGGATGAGTTTCGAGATCCACACGAAAGAAACAAACAACGTGACGAGCCCAAAGACTTGCAAGAGGGGAACTATGCGAGCGGTTTCAGGCACGAAGAAGTCGGCACCACGAAACGCACCAATTGACGCAAGGCTTGCAAATGCGAATTTGAGGCAACTGCGTTCCTGATGGACGAGCGTCTGTTTCCTCTCCTGTGAAAGCGATCGAACGAACAGCGAACGGGTCGCCCACACGGCCATAAAAGCCAGAAGTGCCACCGCATAATTTTCGAATTGGAGCGCCTCAAGCAATCGAGGTAACAGTTCTGTTCGATTTTTCACCTGCGCGCTCCTTGCGTTTCGACCGGGAATCGTGAAGGATGCTAACGCATCCCACACTTCATTTAAATACGGATGGGTACTCGGGCCTTCGAAGCCTGCCTTTTCGCCATCCTCCTTTGTTATAGGAAGGGACTCCTCGATGACCAAGAAGAACGCGACCGTCTCCACCAGCCAAATCATCGCCGCCGTGGCAGCCAAGCACGACGAACTTCCCAAGAAGGTGACCAAAGAACTCATTATCGAGTTTCTCACCACCATTGAAGACGAACTTGTGAGCAACCAGGCGAAGGTTCGTCTCGACAAGGTCGGCATCATTCAGGTGAAAGACCGCGCTGCTCGTAAGGGCCGCAATCCTCAGACTGGCGAAGAAATCAAAATCCCCGCGTCCAAGAAAGTCGCCTTTCGTGCAGCCAAGTCGCTGAAGGAAGCCGTCGGCATCAAGAAAAAGACGACCACGGCGACCAAAAAAGCTCCCGTTCGCAAAAAGTAAGACTGACTTCTGGGCTCAGCTGACGGCACTCACCGCCAGCGACTCCGTCCGGAACCGACCTTTCTCGTCGACGCGCACCACGCCACAAGCGTTGTGCGCGTCGTGCGTAAAGAAGAGTTTTCCTTGGCGTGCAGCAAGATCTTCCAACAGCCCCCTTTTCTCGTCAATAACGAGTTCAGGGAACCGGTCGTAACCCATGGACAAGGGAACATGCACCCATGCTGCGCCAGGAATGAGGTCGGACGCAAAAACGAGAGGACCCCCCGGCATCGCAATTTCTGAAAGCAAAAGTCCCGGTGTGTGCCCGTGACTGAACCGGAAGGACACGAGCGGAGAGAGATCGGAAACACCGCTTTTGTCGACGCGCTTGAGTCGGCCACTCGCTTCCAGGAGCTCATTGAGTTCAGGCACAAACGAGGCTCTGTCGCGAGGGTGAGGATTGAGGGCCCGCTGCCAATGCTCGGCGCCCACGTAGAAAGACGCTTTTGGAAACAAGAGCGAGGGAGGGCTCCCAGCTTGCCAGGCTGAAAGAAGTCCGCCGGCGTGGTCGAAGTGCAGGTGCGATAAGACAACCGCGTCGATGTCGGCATGCGTGAAGCCGTGCTTTGCAAGGCTTTCCAGCAAGACATGGGATGATTCCTGAACGCCATACCGCTCGCGCATCTTCGGATCGAAAAAGGCTCCTATGCCCGCCTCAAAAAGCAGGAGCCTTCCATCATCGGTTTCAACAAGCAGACTGCGACAAGCGAGATCGATGCGATTGAGCGCGTCGGGAGGCGCCCACTTTTCCCACATGGCCCGGGGAGCGTTGCCAAACATCGCTCCACCATCGAGTTTCTGCGTGTTCCCTTCCAACGCATAAAGTGCTTTGACGCCCGCCATTGTCTTCGTCTCCTCGTTCTCGCAGGACCCTAAAATCAGAGAGGATTGGGCTTTTCGCCCTGGCTTAAAAGCTCGTCGTGCTGAGGTGCCACTCCTTTGAGCCGCGTGTCCACCACGACCCTATCTTCCGAGGGCCACTGCACCGCAAGGTTTTGAGCTTCGCCCATCCAAGGTGCAAAGAAAGTCTGAAAGTGCTCTGCAGCCACTTCTTTCACCAAAGCATCTGCGCCTTCGGCGTCGCGGACAACATCGGGATTCTCGTACCAAAGACGTGCGTTCCAAGCCTGGCCCGAACGCCTCGACTCGACAAGAGCCTCGCTCGACCAGCGGGTCAGAAAAGAAAAAACATCTTCCATGAGGGCGATGGATTCCTCGCCCGCAGGTGAGGCGAGATATTCAGAGAGTCCGGCCTGCACACCTTCCAGCGTGGCAGCGTGGCGCTCGACGCCCGACATGAGCGCAAGCAAGTTGTTCTGAAGATGGGCTTGCCTTGCAAGAAGTGTGACGCGCCCCGCTGGCACGTCTTCGGTGACCGGCAGCGAGGCGAGCATGCCGGGAGGTGGCCTGCGAGCCTCCACAATGCGCTGGAGGCCCTCGTCGGTGTTCGCAATGAACAGCATGGTGCCGCGAATTTGCCATCGAAAATGAAGCTGAACTTGAAACGATTCTCCGACGCCATCGAGCCATTCACCAAGCAGCGCGCGTGTCTCTGCCCGGGGAAGTGCGAAAACTCGGCACGCATCGAGCGATGCCGGAGCTTCCGGACAAAACGTCTCCGCGAGCGCATCCACGAGGTCAACGTCAAGCTGCACGAAACCATGATGGGAGTCCGATTGAACGTCTTCGACGTCCAGAATGGACGCATCGAGAACGTCTTCTGCCAAGGCAAACGCGCCAGTGGACGTGCCCTGAAGCTGCCGCAGAATAAGCGCCTTCAAGGCCCGCGCACTCGCATCGTGCGGCTCTACAGACTCACCCGGAGCCCTGTGCGAGGTTCCGATGCGCGCCAAAGTCCAGGCCGCAAACGGAACTTCCCACACACGCAAAGGGAGGTCGAGCGCGAGCTCAACACGCAAGACACCCCCATTCCAAGCCGATTCCACAACAGCGCGCAGAGCGTCGTCGAACACACCCGTGACAGGAAACGCCCCCTGTTCCAGTTCGCCCTCCTCGCCATTTTCCTCGGGGCCGGGAAGGGCCTCACCTTCGTCGAGCAAAGTCCCTTCGGGAGCAGAGTCCTCCAGAGCAACATCTCGCTCAGTTTCTTCACTGTAGAGGGTGAAGAAAGCAGCAAGGGAAGACGCAAGGGAGGCAGCCTTGCGGGGATCGACATCGAACGAGAACGCAAAAGACGCCGTTTCGTTGCGCACAGCCAAAGAGACAGAAGACTCTTGATTCGCCAAGAACACGCGACCCAAGGACGGGCGGTTGATGTTCATGACGACGGTGGCCGCGGGAAAAGCGGCAAGAACGGCGAACACAAGGACAAGGAGTCGAACGACGGGCTTGCGCTTCATCCCCATTTTCTATCGCTCTGCAAGGCGCTCTTCAAGACCCTATCGAAACATTTCAAAGAGCTTTTTGGCAGCCTCCATACGACGGGCCTCCTCGGCGCCGGCGTCGGTTTCAGTCACTTCCAACAGTTCTTCCGGTATCGCTTTCAGGAACCGGGACGGCTCGGGATCCTTTTCTCCCCCCTTGGCCCTCGCTCCTTTTCCTTTTCGACGAAATCCGCAGTGGGAAAGGAACAGCCTGTGTTTTGCACGGGTGAGCGCAACATAGAAAAGCCGTCGCTCCTCGGATTCCCCGTGGGCGACATCCATGCTCCGTTCGTGGGGCAGAACACCTTCTTCGAGTCCCACCAGAAAGACGACCGGAAATTCAAGGCCTTTGGATGCGTGCATCGACATGATCTGCAGTTTTCCGCTGGTGTCGGTGCCTTTGGAAAAACGATTTTCGTCCAGGTTCAAAGCGTCCACCACGGCTTCCAGGGTGGGCTCGGCGAGCTCGACCTTGTCGAGCACGCCAAAGACGCGCTCCACGAGTTCTTTCCGAAAATTGGCCACCTGCATGCTCCCAGACGCCACCGTGATTTCGCGCAAAAGGCCCAGCGATTCATAAGCGTGCCGAAGCGCGCCCGAGAGATCTTCACGGGTCCGCGCCCCGTCGAACCGAGCCGCTGCGGCCCTCCAAAGCCCAAGGTATTCGCGCACCCCTTCGTGCGTCTCCCCCACTTCTTCCAAGGCCCTGTCGAGAAGCTCTCGCCCGCTGGCCTGGGGGTTCCGCGAGGCGCATTCGGCGTGGACCCCTTTGAGTTTCTCGAGGGTCGCCAAACCGATGTGCCTCGAGGGGAGGTTTATCACCCGAAAAAGGGCATTGAGGTCGCGGGGATTGTAAGCAAGTTTCACGTATGCAAAGAGGTCGCGCACTTCCTTGCGGTCGAACATCCGTGTGCCGCCGTGCACATGGTAGGGTATTTTGCGTTCCTCAAAGAGTTGTTCGAAAGGAACGGACTGCTTGTTGGAGCGCACAAGAATGGCGAAGTCCTGCCAGGCATACCCGTGCTTTTCAACGAGCTCCTGACAAAGGCCAGCCACGTGCAGCGCCTCGTCTCGCTCATTTTCGGCGGCATGGAGACGAATACGGTCGTATGTTTTTTGTCGACTCCAAAGGGTCTTTCCAAGGCGCCCCTCGTTCTCGGCAATGACGGCATTGGCAGCGGCAAGGATGTTGGGCGCGCAGCGGTAGTTTTGCTCCAACTTAATGTTCTTTGCTTCGGGAAAATGCCGAAGAAACTCGAAAATAACGTCGGGACGCGCCCCTCGCCAGGAGTAAATGCTCTGGTCGTCGTCGCCCACCACACACACGTTTCGCCGCTCTCCTGCAAGGAGACGAACGAGTTCCAGCTGCCCTGTGCTGGTGTCTTGGTACTCGTCCACAAGAAGGTAGTGAAGGTCTTCTTGAATTTCTTGTCGTGCCTTTGGGTGGTTGCGCAAGAGAAGAGCAGCCAAATAAACAAGGTCGTCGAAATCTACTAAATTATAGAGGCGCAACCTCCTGTTATAGCTTGAAAACAAAGGCCTCATCATGGCCCTATCGAAAGCCTTGTTCGACTTGTCGAAGTCCGCATCGGTGAACAGGAGGTCTTTGTACTGGGAAATGCGCTCGACCGCCGATGGCAAAGGCACAAGTTCGTCGAGCTTGTTTTCCTGAATCGCTTCTTTCAAGAGGGCGCGCGATTGGCCTTCGTCGGCGATGCCAAAGCGGGGAGAAAGGCCGCATTCGCTGGGGAAGCGACGCACCAAGCTCAACGCGAAGGAATGGAAGGTTGAAAGCGTGGCACGCTCGGCCACTTTCCGTCCGGTGAAATGCGCCAGCCGTTCTTGCATTTCGCTGGCCGCTTTGTTCGTGAAGCTCACAGCCACAATGCGTTCGGGCTCAATGCCCACGGCAATCATGTGCGCGATGCGCGTCGTAATGACCTTGGTTTTCCCCGTTCCAGCACCTGCCAGAACAAGCAGCGGGCCTTCCAGTGTGGACGCCGCCTCCCGCTGTTCCGGATTGAGTTCAGCAAGGAGCCTTTGCAAAGAGGCATGCTGAGGCAAGGGCGCAAGCCCCCCTTTCACCAAAAAAGACGGACTTCATCTCCAATTTTCACCTGGTCATAGAGCCATTCGATGTTCGCGTTCGAGTTGCGAATGCAACCGCTGCTCACGCGACGCCCATTGGCCGTGGTGCCCTCGGCAATGAGGGCAGGCTCAATAGTGCCATGCAACCCATAAAGGTAGCCACTGAACCAAAGGCCACGGGTCCCCAGGGGGTTGTTGCTTGCGCAACCTGGCACGTCGACAGTTGTTCCAGGCTTTCTCCAAGGGGGGCAAACGTCTTTGGCCCAAATCGTGTAGGTCCCCACCTTGTAGTCACCGGAATTAAGAACGGCCTGGCGCATGGTGCCGACGTTCCACTCCCGCACGAGCTTGCCGTCGACGAAGAACTTGAGTCGGTTGGTGGTGTAGTTGACCTCAATGACCCTCTTGCCCGTGGGCGCCGGGGGTTGGCTTCCCAGTTTGCACAGGAATTGCTGTGCAACATAGCCGTAGCCAACAGGTGCCGCGTGAAAATAAACACGCGCAAAGGTGTTTCCAGCAAGGGCCCCGGTTCCCGTCACGCGTTCTGGCATGAGCGTGACCTTTTCGCCGCGAGTGGCGGTCCCAATAGATGCCAGCGCCGCGTTGCGGACGTTCACGTCGTTGGAACAAATTTCACGATTCGCAGGCCCGGGAGCAGCCGCGAGGGTCGCATCAGGCACACGTGCTTCCGGGGCGCCGCAGCCCGCAAGAAGAGACCCTGCAGCGAGAGCAAGCGTCCCGCAGGCGAAACCTCGGACCACAGACGAGCGCGCCGCCGCCCAAATGGAACGCAAAACCAAATTCATGTCACCACCTCGTAAAGATTTCTCCACTCCCTTTGCTCCCACCAAAAAGGGAGCACCTGGCCTAACTTCCGTACAACAGCATTTGGAGGCTTTCACCCCAAATATTCACCACCAATGCTCCCAGGGCGAGAAACGGGCCGAAAGGAATGGCGGCCTGCAACCCCTCTCTTTTCACAAACCCCACAGCGATACCGACCAATGCGCCTGCGAAGCTCGCCAAGGCGACGGTCAAAACAACCCCTTGCCAACCCACGACAGCGCCAATCAGAGCCAGGTACTTCACGTCACCAAGACCCATGCCTTCCCGTCCCCTGATCCACTCGTACCCTTTGGCCACTGCCAGCAGCCCCCCCGCGCCCACCGCCGCGCCCAAAAGAGTGGCCTGCCAACCTAAGGCGGGGTTCAGAGTCCCCAGCGCAATGGCGACCGCGGTGCCGGGCAAGGTGATGACGTCGGGAAGGAGTCGAAAGCGGAGGTCGATGATGACGAGGGGAATGGCCGTGTAAAAAAGCCAGAGCGAAGTGGCCAAAGGAACTGCAAAACCGTAGCGAAAGCGCCCGAGCGGGACCCCTGAGCCATCGGCGTCGCCTCCCGCGACAAGGGCCAAGACAGACGCAGCATCCGTGTGGTGGAAGAAAAGGAACACGGTTCCGAGTCCTGCAACGGTTTCGACAACGGGGTAGAGGGGCGAAACGGGTTCCCGGCACTTCACACACTTCCCCCTCACCAGGAACCAACCCAGGATGGGAATGAGCCCCCACCAAGGGACTGCAGCGCCGCACTGGGTGCACTGGCTCGAGGGCGTCACCACGGATTGCCGCAAAGGGACCCTCCAGGCGACGACGTTGAGGAAACTGCCCAGGGAAGCCCCAAAGGCGAACACCAAGGCGGCAAACACAAGGTCGAGCGTGAACGGTTCAACGGTCATGGCGAGTGCATCTTTCTTTGGCGTGCTTGACTTCGGAACGCCTTTGGCCGACCAATGGCGCATGAAATCCATCGCGAAAAACAAGAAGGCGTTTCACGACTATTCTATCGAAGAACGGTTCGAAGCGGGAATCGCCCTGCGCGGATCGGAAGTCAAGGCGCTGAGGATGTCGAATCCGAGTCTGAATGAAGCCTTCGCGGTTGTGCGTGATGGTGAGGTGTGGCTCATTGGCCTGCACGTCACTACCATTCTGCATGCCTCATACATGAACCACACGGAGCGCCGGGAACGGAAGCTCCTGTTGAATGCCTCGGAAATAAAGAAACTCGACGAGGCGACGCGGCAAAAAGGATATACCCTCATTCCGCTTGAGATCTATTTCAATGACGACAATCGAGTGAAGGTCGAGGTGGGGCTTGCCCGTGGCAAGGCGCAACACGACAAGCGCCAGTCGGCGAAAGAGGCCGAAGCAAAGCGCGAAATGGCAAGAGCCGTTCGGCGCTGAAGCCCGTCGTTGTTGGAGTGTCGTCTACGGGTTCGCGGGCTGAGCTCCGGAATTTTCCGCGAGCGGCAAATCATACGGACACAGGGTGTTATACTGGTGCTGCAAGGGTTGTGGGTAAACAAAGTGATCGTGAACCCCTTTCGCCAATGCCCTGTCAACACGGCCGCGCAGCGCCTCTGACACAATGCCCTTTAAAAGGTCTGAGAAAACTTCAGTGGCTCGAGGTTTCACAATGAGTCCGCCGGTGTCAGTCAAAAGCAAATGCTCTCCCGCATGCCGATATCCAAACTCAACCCACGGAATTTGTGTCACAATATCATTGTTGTTTACGAAACGCCAATTGCGTCCCTTCAATGCCGTGTCCATACATTGCGCAAATTCTTTGTCGCCCAAACGAGGACTTCCAAAGCTCACAACACCAGTCACGTAATTGGTGGGAGCTTTCAACGACTCGCATCTTTTCGCACCCCAGAGTCCTTTCAATTCGACTTCACGTTCGGTGAGATCTGCTGCCAGCAGTTGCGCCAAAGCGCCGCCCGCGCTGTGACCGGTGATCCAAAGCTCTTTTTGGGGTGATTGCGGCACAGTCGCGTCCACGTTTTTATGGAAACCCCACTTGTCTGTCTGGGGCACGGGAGTGGCGTTCCCAAGCGAGGGCATTCTTTTCGAAGACAGGTTTGACCACAAATTCACATCGTATCCGTGACGCAAAAGGGCCTCGAAAAGTTGTGATTGAATCCCTTCCACTGGTTTGTCACCCTTCACCAACTCTTTGAGGCCCTCTGTCCTGCCACCTCGATACGCAATGGAAAACCCACGGTGGGTTAGCCCCCACGAAGTCTTTTCTACTTTTACAAGATCGAGATCCACAATCACATCCATAGGCGAGGACGTTCCGCGAAAAACGACAAGCACCGTGGTGAGGTTAGAGAACACAAATGCCTGAGCGTCAGAGGTGGGATCGGAAAGCAGTTCTCCTTTCGTGAATCCCCATGAGGCGACTTCTTCGCTTGGAGATGCTTTCCCACTGGCATCAAATGTCAGAAGAAACTCTGTTTTTTTGTAAGAGAGGAACGACGCCCGTGCCATGATCACAGCGTTGTTCTTTGCCTCAGTCGAGAGTGCATTTTTCCCGTTTTTCAATATCTCATGAGGAAAGCTTTCGTTTTTTTGAAACACAAGCTTCCGATAGTCTATTGCATTGCAATCTATGTCTGTGGTGAACGCCTCGCTCCCATGAGCAGCCTCCTTGCTCATCTCGGCCTTCAGGCCGTCCACAAATTTCCCAAACCCGAAGCGGTCAAAGAAATTCACATCATTGGTGTCGTCAGAGTTCGATTTCGACGTGTTGAACTGGCGATTTTTGCATCCGACGACCGAAGAGAGAGAAATCGCCGAAATGACCCCTATCACAGCGGAAAAAAAGCCTCCAAGTCGAAACATCATGAACTCCTCATTCAGGCCACAAGCGGATTCGAGATTTTGAAGACGCGTTTGGCATGCGAAGCATTGGTTCCGCTGTCGTCGTCTCCGTCAAATTCCGATTTTGGATAAAGCGACAAGTTCACTTCAAGCAGCGACAGCAGACCCTGATTCGAAAAGCTTCGGATTTTCGCAATAACCTGCATTTCGGCAAGACGAAGGGCTTCCGCGTCGATGCTGCGAATTTGCTCGAGCCCTTCCACCCAGTTGTCGGCAACGTCGGGCGGAGCCTTCGACAAAATGAGATTTCGAATGTGCTCGCGCGTGCCCGCCAGGAACGTCGCCATGGTGTGGGACTCCATGGAAAGGAAGATTTCAAGAAGCAGACCGTCGCGCAGAAAGGGAAGAGTTTCGACGGTCACAAGCCGCGTGCGAAGCATGCGAGCAATCTCTCCGTTGTTGCGGTCCAGGTCCTCCATGAGGTTTCTTTGGTCGTGGAGCTCGGCTCGCTCAAGGAGGTCGAGCAGCACGTCGATGCCTTGCACACTTTCCCCATCGAACGAGGGGCGGCTCATGGCCTTGCGCTTGAGCGCTTCCGCGACGTTGAATAAATATTCTCTTTGCACAACGTCGTTGTTGGAAAGTTCGCGAAGAAGGTCGACTTTGGCCTGCCCTTCGAAAAGTTCGAACACCGTGCGGCGCTTCTCGGTAGACAGCTGAGTGAGAACGATGGACTGCGAGCGCGGCGATTCATCGTTAATGAGGTCGTAGATCTGTCGCCCCGACTTCGCCTTTAGAAAATCGAACATGTCGAGCGTTCGGCTCGTCATGAGCCGCATCTTGCCTGCGGTCATTTTGAGTTTCAAAGTGCGGAGGAGTTCGAGCTGTTCGTCCACGGAAACGTCGGGTGCGTTCACGTGCACGTATTCCGCGAGGGTGTAGATCTCTTTCTTCAGATCGGCATCGCCCAGGAGCTCGAAAATCATCATTTCCCCGAAAACCACCACAAGCCTGGCAGAGTTTTCGATGCCGTCTTCTCGAATCATGCGGCCAAACACGTCGCGAGCCACTTTGGGTTGCGTGACGAAGAGCTGCACGAGTTCATCGCGAAGTGACTGGAGCGAAAGAGAGCGCTTCATGTCTTCGGAAAGACCCATTCCTCCCATTCCAGAAACGCCAGCAACTAAGGGAGATGCCACAACCCCCATGGGCATACCCACACCACCACCGGCGTGACTTCCTGCGTGATGGCCGCCCGCCATCATCCCAGCTTCGCCCACAGAGCTCATGGGCGCGTGGCCTATACCCACCATGCCTTCATTAATAACCTGCTGCATGCGTTTGCCGGTGACCACGAAACGCAGCCCAAGGGCACCCGCGATGAGGAGAACAAGGAGGATACCACCCACAAGAAGCGTGTTCTGTTGGTTCCAAAATCCCTCGCCCGACTCTTCAGAAGACGTCAGTGAGCTTGAGTTTTTTTCCAGATTGCTTTGCAGTTCCCGGGCCCGTTCGCTTTCCGACTTCGTCGACTCTGTCGACGCCCTCTCGCTGCGCGAGAGTTCACTCAACCGCTCTGCCGCCGTCTTTTCCAGTGAGCTCGAGTTGTTCTTTTCGGTCGTGCTGCTTTCCCGAATGATCTCTTTCGTATTCGCGAATTCTCGGAACACCTTCAAAGCCTCGCCGAGGCGCTTGAGTCCCCAAGGGTCATTGCGTTCGAAGTCGAGATCTTTTTGCACCTCTTCGGCGCTCCGGGGAAAGGGAATTTCACGCCACTGAAGGTTCACGCTTCCAAACGGCAATAGAACTTCATTCATAAGGAGGCGGATGCGGTCTTTTCGCTCGGCATCCATAAGCGAATTGAGCGCGATACTCGCGTTCACGCCCCGAACGAACAATGCACCCTTGCCATCCCTCGAGAAAAGGTAACGATATGCTGCCCCGTTTTGCACTTCATCAACACCCGCGCGAGCGATGTTCACATCGGCATTGCTCACTTTGCAGTCGCGAGGACAATATTCGACCGCCACGCGTTCAAGTTGATTTCGAACCTGCTGCGAGAAGTCGGCACGAACCTGAGCCTCACTCCGGACGTTTGTTCCCGAGTCTGGAAAGGTCACAAGTGACCATTGGAGGTCGATACGAAGCGGGTAGCGCTCCAGAATTTTTGCGAAGAGCTTCTGCAGCCTTTCGATGTTGCTGGTGCCGAATCGGGTGTCCACCATGACCTCGGCGCGCAACGCACTCGCCTGAAAGGTGCGGCCTCCTCCCGCGCTTGTTGTGGCGCCTTCAAAGCCCAGATCCGCGTTGGCGGTGTTGAAGTTCTCTTGGCTGGAAACGTCGATAGAAAGGATGTTGCAGTAATCGAGGCAGTAGCGCTGAAGGTCGCCCGAGAGGCGCGGTCGGATCTTTGTATCGATCTGCTGGTTGTAGGCCTCCTGCTCGGAGTCGGCCACAGGAAGCTCGGCAGTTCCGGGGGCTAAGGCACCCGTTCCCAGCGACGACAACGCTCCCGCGGGAGCGAGCAAAGGGTCAGCATCCGATGGAACGGGGTCGGCCGGAACAGACTCGGGTGGCGCCGCGACATTGCCCAGTGAACCACCAAAGCTATTGGAGGGTGTGTTGGAGGCGCCCGTTGAAACCCCATTCTGAGACACATTCGAAGGCGCGGCATTGGAGGGGAGATCGAGAGAAGCGTTGTTGAGTGGATCCGCATCTTCCGTATCAAGAGCATTGATCGCCGCGTTGCCGGTGTTTCCGGAAACGTTATTGAGCCCTGCGTTGCTCGAGTTCACGTTGTTCAGTGCCGCATTGTTGATAGACGCGTTGTTCAGTGCCGAATTGTTCGACAACGCGTTGTTCTGGCCGCGCGCCAATGGTGCGAGCGCAGCAGTTCCCGTAAGGAAGGCGCAAATGCCTATGGAAACACGACGCATTTTCATTGGTATACCCGCACAAGGACTCTTCGGTTCGTGGCCCGCGTCTGTCGGAGCTTTTCTTCCAGAGGTTTCCGATGGACGCCCGGCTTCATGAGAGCCTCAATGTGGGGCTTCGGATCTTCTTTCGGCCTGGTCTCGGCAAAGCCTGCCACGTTCATTCTTTTGAATGGCACACCGAGCAAAGCGAGCTCTTTCATGAGAGTGACGCCACGGGCACTCGACAAGCCCCAGTTGTCTTTGAACGAACGATTTCCAACAAGTGGAACGTCGTCGGTGTGACCTTCAAGCGCGAGGGAATACTTGGGCTCTATCTTTGCCAGGATGTCTAGCATGGGCTTGAATTCCTGGCGCGCCACAGGCGTCAGGGCATCGCCCCCAGGTTCAAACATCCCCTCGCCCCGGAACTCGACGTTGAGTCCGAAGTCATTGAGCTGAACACTGACTTTTTTTTCAAGTTTGCTTTTTAATATTTGCTTTTTAAGAACAGCCTCGAGCTTGTCGAGGGAGTCGGCGCGCACCCGCGAAACCTCCTTCGTCACGGAGTTCATCTTCACCGTTTCAAAGGTCGACATCGACAAGAGCATGACAAAAAACGCCATAAGATTTGTCACAAGATCCGCATAGGAAGTGAGCCATGGCTCGCTGGCGGCAGGCTTCCTTTTCGGCGGTGTGATGGTCTCGAAAACGCTCATGTTACTCTCTTGCCGCTTACGCGCGGACAACCATTTCTTTTGTTACTTTTGACCAGGCATGCGCGACCTCGGCACAGCGCCGAAGGAGCCTCCCGCGCCGTTCGCCTGCGCGGCCCCATTTCCACCGGTTTGAGTTCCCTTCGGAGCGCCGCCGCTTTGTCCGTAGGTGTTCAGGACGTCTCGAAAGTGGGCTCCCGACTTCTTCTCTTTCAAAAGCAGCACGCCTTCCATAATCATAGTGTCGAGTTGCAAACTTTTTTCCGCATACAAACGGACTTTATCGGCAATGGAATTGTAAAGAACGGTGCCGAACACGAGTCCATAGAGTGTGGTGAGCAGGGCTATGGCCATGGAGGGTCCAAGCGACTTCGGATCACTCATGTTCGCCAGCATCTTCATGAGGCCAATAATGGTGCCAAGAAGTCCCATTCCTGGACACAACTTGCCCATGCTGTCGAAGAGGTTCGCCGCGGAGTTGAATTGGCTTTGCCTTGTGTTTATTTTCGCCACGAGATTATGACGAATTTCATCGGGCGTGAATCCATTTAGAATTAGCGCCAGGCCATCGCGAAAGAGCGGGTTCTTCACCTTATCTTTTTGCTGTGCCACAGCGCCGACGCCATCGGCTCGAACAGCTTGCGAAAGCTGAGTAAGGAGATTTGAAATAGAATTCATCTCTTTGCTTTGGTTCAAGAAGGCCATGGTGCTGACGGTTTTCAGGCCACTGAAGAAGTCGAGAAAACTGTAGCTCATGAAAATAACGGCAATAGGCCCGATGGTGAGAAGCAAAAGGGAATCACGATCGTAAAAAAGCGCAAGATCCTTGCCTAAAAGTAAAGCACAGACGCCAAGAAATCCGCCAAGTCCAACAAGCACGCTCAGCATCACTTCCCTCCTTGAACGTCAGGCACGCTTGGAAGCGACGGGACGTCTTTCTTGGGCAGCTCATTCAAAGTTTTTGGCGACGCCTTTGGCTTTGTGATGAACGTGGCCTCCTCGACGCCCAGCGGAATGACAATGCCCTCTCGCCTTGGCCGCAGACGTTCCCTTTCTGCCTGAAGCCGCCGAATGTAGTCGATTTGCGCTTTGAGCCTTCTCGACGGTTCGTATTCAAATGCACGCTGATACGCTTGCGCGGCGAGGTCGATTTGGCCAAGTTTCTGATGCAAGGTCCCTTTCATCATCAAGAGCTGAGGCGCGCGCGGGTAGTGTCTGAGCGTGTCGGTTAAAAGAATCAGCGCTTCCTCATAGTCGCGCGCGCGGTAAAGGTCTTTTATTTTCTGAACAGAAAGCGTGTAGCTGGGCGGTTTTTCGAGCCCAGGGTCATTCGACTCCACGCCAAGCCGCCGTTCAATGTCGGAAAGTTCGCGGGTGTGCCTCTCGTCAAGCGCCTTGCGCCCTCCCGATTGCTCATCGTCCACCGCCTTCAGAAGCAGCTCCCGTCGCCTATTTTCAAGACGCCTGCGTTCGATTTCCTCGGGATTCACAAGCTCCATTCCAAGCCCCTCGGCCGGCAATGAAACCTCTCCGTCGTCGCGCGCGTCTTCGGGAAGGGATCGAAAAAGATCGTCGACGGCTTTGCCGTCGGACCGAGGAGAGGCAGCACCGGAAGGCGGCGCTATCTTCACCCCGGTGCGGCTTTTCTTCTCGTGAACCTCAAGGTCCTCTTCCTCTTTTGATTTTTCAAATTTTCCTTGAGCCAAGGCAGCAGGCTGAGCTCCTAGCGAAGCGAAACTCCAGATCCCGATGGCAATGAGGCTTCGCGCCCATGAGCCACCCATGAAGTCACCCTGCCAAAACCGGCGTCTCTCAGAAACAGAGGCCGAAGGTGATGTCCGCACCGATGCCTCCTTTCGTCTTGTAGGTGAATTCATCTTGAATCGTAAGTGTTGTGGGAGCGCTGTACATGACACCGAGTTCAAGAACGAAACGGCGTCCAAACTTTAGCGTGGCTCCTGTGCGGCCGGTAAACGTGATGTAGCCACTCGCCAAGATGCCACCAAGTGACAAGTGGGCCCCATATCGAAGCACGTCATAGTTGATTGGTGGAGTCACGAAATTGTGGTGATACGAACCAAAAAGACCAAGTCCGAATCGGAAAGGCTTTATGGTTTCCTTTTTGCCGCCAACTTCCACTTCGTCGGAAGCGGAGGCATCGCCTTCGACACCTTCGTAGTTCTTGATGAACAGCCCAGGATCGACGACGGGCATGACACTCGCACCAATTTCAGAGCGCTCAAGATTGAAAATTTCGGCGGCCCGAAGAATTCCGCCAAGCATGTTGGAAGGCTTTTTGACATTGGGAACGAGAATATAGCCGGCAGTGAGCGAAAGAGCGTACTTTGACTTGGGCACTTCTTCCTTTTTTTCCTCGTCTTTACTTTCCGGATCAAGGGGCATCTTCGGCACGGTTTTTCCGTTTACAACCTTCCGATACAAGGTTTCGCTATTGTAAATTTTGGTCCACAGCAGCTCTTTTGTTTTTGCATCAAAAACGTTGAAGGCAAGGAGCAGGCTAGTCTCCTGATAAAGGACAGCGACATCGGTCCAGGTTTCGATTTTCAGAACTTCGGATATTCTGTCGAGTTCAGCAGGATTGTTCACAGGAGTCGAGATGATAACCCGGCCCTTTTCAACAAAGCTGCGTTTGGTTTTGCATTGCGCGCACTGAATGACTTTCACCGTGCTGTATTTGCGAAGGCGCTCGGAAACCAGGCTTTCCATGTAGGTTTCATAGCTTTTCGGAATGCCCTCCGAGAGCGCGACGCGCCGAATGCCTGTATTGGGAACACCCTTCAGGAGCCCCGATTTCATATCGAAGGCGAATTCGTTGAGGAGATCCATGAGCACATCGTTGAATTTTCGTGGCTCTTCCTCGCCTGCGTCGCCCTCGTCGAAGGATTCCTCCTGAGCATCCGCCTTGGACTTTGCCAATATCTTCGCGTCGCTTTTTTCAGCCGGCTTCTGGTCGGCAGCGAATGCGGTGTCAACGAACACAGGGACGCCTGCGAGGCCTGCCCAAGCCAGAGCGAGGCAAGCGGCCGCAGACTGGGTTTTCTTTCGCGAATTTTCGACGATCCTGAGAAGCATGCGTGCTCGCCCTCCACCCAGGCGGTATCGGTGGAAGTGGGAGCGGCGGACTCGGCAAAGAAAGACCCGGTGAGGAGCATTTCCGTCACCGGGTTCACACAAACACAGTCTGCATGGGTCAGGGAGTCAGGTTGAATACACGAGCTTCGAGAGCGACTCGCGGCCCGTGGCGAGGACGAGTTCCCACGACTTTCGGGCTTCCTCTCCTTGGAATTCCTCGTCGTAGGTGTCGAGAAGGTCCTGAATGCCCTCGGCGTCCTCGAGAAGGCTCAGCGCATTGACCGCGGAGCGGAAGTAGCGGGCGGCTTCGTTGGGGTGGCGTTTCACTTTCAACGACAGACGACCCATTTCCTCGTACCACTGAGCTTTTTCTTCGGGCGTTGCGACTTCACCGCTCTCGCCCAGCATATAAATGTAGGTGTTCAAGGCGCGAACGTAATCGCGCCCTGCGGAAAGCTCCGAAATCTTCGGAAGAAGGGTTTGCACGGTCTTCCGGGCGCGGGCCTGCTCTTTGCGTTTGTCTTCCAAGCTCTCGCTGGCATGCTTTTCCAGAAGCCGCTCGCAATGAGCACGCAAAAGGCGAAGGTCTTCCGGCAAAACTTGGTCGCGTTCTGATTCGAGAGTCGGATTGATTTGGCGAAAAAGACCGAGAAGCTCGGTTGGAGAGACGTGCAGGTAGCCAGCGAGGATTTGGATAGCCCACGGGCGATCGTCTGGCCAAATCCGCTCTGCTCTCTCCATCTGCCGAATCAATTCGTGCATGTCCATGGACTCTCCTTGATACAACTCAACTGCCGCATATTCCTCTAGGACGGGGCGCTCGAAACGCCTCCTTCATCTATCCGGCCCAGGCGGGCCGTCAAGCTGATTTTCAACCCTCATGTGGGATTCGAGGAATTCTTGCGCCGTCGCATAACAGATTTTGCCATAGCGTAGCAAACGGCGACCAACGCGAACAGGAAAAAGTACCCTGCGAGAGGCACTCCCAAAAATTTGGCACCACCCTCAGACGTCGTCTTGACTTCTGCGCGAAGTTCGGAAGCCAAGGAAATTAATTTCGACTTATCTTCACCGCTCTTCGTTTTCTTGAATGCCTTGAGCGTACCCATAAAGAGTTCGAAACCCGGTGAGTCGAATGCGACGTCGCCATTGAAACGGGCAATGACATGGGACTCCGCATCGGACACCACCACTCCCGGAGAGCCAAGGACACCGAGGCGCTCCGCGAGTCCGCCGTTGAGATCGACAAGAGTCTCTCGTGTCCATCCGGAGGCAACGAGATCGTCGCCGAAGAATGAAGAGACATCGCTTTCCACAGCAACGACACGAATGCCAAGGATGGGTTTCCATTCTTCCTGAGCATCGAGACGTGCGAGCTCGCGGAGTCCAACCTTGCAGGGCTCGCAGTCGGCCATCCAAAAGTAAGTGAGGTCGGCCAAGGCACCGCTCGGCTTGATTTCGGTCGACCCCAAAGTGCTTCGATCGAAGCCCCGTTGCCAGTAGGCAAGAGGAAGACGGGGCACATCGACAGGCGCCAGGACAGGGACGAGTCCGGCGCCTTCCAAAACGAAGCTGAGGCTGCGGGCCACGCGAGGCGCCTCCCCAAAAGAAGCGGTGTTGACGAAAAGAGACACTCACCGGCCTCAAACTTTGCAGGAATGAGACGCTCTGTCCAGCTCATCGTAGCTCAATCTTTGGGCAAAATTCCCAAATTCCCTGTTCAGTGGGCCTCTCAGCCTCATTACGACTTGCCCACCTCTTAGGCAGAATGTAGTTGAAGTCTGGCACGCCTGTTGCTTATACCAACGACTGACACCGAGAACTGAGAGCTTTCGCACCCCGAGGAGACGACATGCATTCGCTCATCAACACCATTCAGTCGCTGCAACAATCCAACGCTCAGACAAGTTCGGTGAATGCGACCAAGGTCATTGCCGAAACCATCTTCCGCGATCTTCGGTCTCACGGCCTCCGCGACAAAGACATTGTGGCCATTTCTTCCGAACTTCTGAACCGCTTGACGCTCGACATCCAAGCCCGCCTCGCGTCCGATGAGTCCTCTTCTCCTGCACCCTTCTCCCGCACTTCTCTTTAAGACTTCGACGATTGTCACAGCCAGGGCCGCCTCCGAGCCGGAGGCGGCCCATTTTTCGTTTTTCCGTTCCGTGGGCGTGCTTTACAGAGGTCATGGGGTCGAGCGCAAAAGAAAAGCCGGTGGACACACGTCCACCGGCATTGAGCCCTTGAGGCGGCCCTGGAAGCTTGCTTTTGCCGCCTTAAGCGGCGAGCTTTGCCTTGCGCACCTTGGGGGCCTTGCGGACCGCAGGTTTCTTGGCAGCGACCTTGCGGGTCTTTTTCGCCTTGCGGACGGCAGGCTTCTTGGACTTGCGAGCTGCGGGCTTCTTGGCTTTGACAGCCTTTTTCGCCTTCACCTTGCGCTTGGCCTTGACGACCTTCTTTTTCGCCTTCACGGCCTTCTTCTTGCGAACGACCTTCTTCGCCTTCACCTTCTTGGCAGCTGGCTTCTTGGCCTTGACGGCCTTCTTCGCCTTCACCTTCTTGGCTGCTGGCTTCTTGGCGGCAGGCTTCTTGGCCTTGACGGCCTTCTTCGCCTTCACCTTCTTTGCTACAGTCTTCTTAACGGCCTTCTTGCCGGCCTTGCGCTTGGTTTTGCGCTGAGCAGGTTTCTTGGCGCCTTCCGCAATCGCGGTTTTAGCAACTTTCTTAGCCATATCGTCTCGTTCCCCTTTAAGCGTTCAAAAGGCGCGGAGACAGGTTGCAGTGTCCCCAACGTTCCCTACAGACATCGTAAATTCACTCAAGCGACGTCGTCCGACGTGGCGGTCTTTTCAGGGCGTCCTCTCGACGCGCGCTGCCGCGAAACCCGCGACTGCATTTTTATCGACCATTCTCATCATAGCTTGAGTGGAAAATTCGGTTTTCGACCCTTGTCACTTTTTTGGAGTATCCGGTGAGTTTTTTGACGCTCCATTGGCTCTCCATCTTTCGCGCGGCACATCGACTTCTTATTGCAGCGCAACTCTTTCTCGTGTGTCCGAACAGTGCGCTCGCCCAGGCAGGCTTAGGCGAAGGTTTTTCGCTTCAAGCTCGCGGTGGTGGTTCACCGGGGGCGGGAACGCTGGCTGGGGGCGCGCTTTCCTGGGTTGTCGGAGTGGTGTGTGTCGCACTCATAGGTGTGCTGGTTGTTACTCTTTGGCCCAACGACTCTGACGAAAACCCCTACCAACGACAGAGGAAATTCGCCCGTGTTGACGGGCTCTTCCTCAAAGTAACGGGATACCTTTTAAGCGACGATGAGAGTCGGATCTTTCTTTCCTCGCTCCGAACGTCGGGTGCATACGCCACGCCCTCAACCCTCTCGGCCGAGGGTTTGACCATCCTGTCGCTGTCGTTTGGCGGCTGCAGCATCGCCTCATCTGCCGCTTTCGGAAAAGGAAACATCATACTGTTACGTTTGCATTCCCTCCCCGACTTCCCAAGTCGCGACCTCATGCTTGCCGCGAAAATCGTCTGGATCAAGGCCCGCTCCTCAACAGGCGAACCCTACGATGTTTGCGGCGCAAAGTTTCTCTTCCCGAGCGATAGAGCTGGTACGGAGAGTCTTCGGCAGTACCTGAACTTTCTTATGGACGAGCCCCTGTCGTGAACCGCCAGGCTCTCTTTGCCGGGCTCCTTGGCGCCCGCATTCATCATTCCCTTTCACCGCGCATGCACACTCAATGGTTCACAGAATTGAGTATCGGCGCGACCTATTCGTTGTTTTCCGAACCCACCAGCATTTCAGCTCGGGCCACGGTAGAACGCCTGCTCGCCACTCCAGGTTTTCTTGGGCTCAACATTACGGCCCCCTACAAGGCACTTTTACTGGATGATCCACGCTTCCATCAGTCAGCCCACGTCGTCCGCACAGGAGCAGCCAACACTCTCTACCGGAACGCGCAAGGGGGTTGGGCACTCGAAAACACCGACGTCTTTGGCATCGCCGCCTCATTGGAACGCCTCTGCGGCCCCGCTCTCGTGAACTCGCCTGAGCCAGAAATACGATGGAAAGTGGTTTGCCTCGGTGCAGGAGGAGCTGCACGGGCTCTTCCAGAGGCACTTTCACTCCAGCCTCTTGGTTCCAAAGTAAACACGCCTGTCCTGTTTCTTTGCCGCGACCCCGCGAAAAGCCGCCTAAGTGGGGCGAGCTCCCAGAATCCAAAGGCCTTTGCGAGTCTTCATTTCGACGAAGCCGCCGAAGCGCTCGCCGTCGAGAAACACCTCATTGTGGTGAACACACTCCCTCTTGGACTGCCCGGTTCGTCGACGCCGGAAAACCCGTATGCGCGCGCAGTCTTGAAATTGCTGCACGGAAAACGGCTGTGTTACTTCGACATGCTCTACCTGCCTTCCGATGGCATGGCGTGCGCAGCCGAGCTTGGCGTGCCCGCTCTCAATGGCGCCTTGATGCTTCAGGAACAGGGCCGGCGTTCATTTGAACTTTGGGTTAACGTTCGTCCCCTCTCGAACCCCATCACGCCCACTATATAGGGAGAGGAGAGAAAGCGGAGCGCTTGCCGTAAACCGTTAAGAACGCAACAAGAGATCTTGCGCACGACGCAGAGTGTCGTCGCTCTTACAGAACGCGAAGCGGAGCCATGGGAGGCTGCGCGGCGGGTGGAGGTAAAAAACCGAAGGAGGAATGGCCGCCACACTGTGAGTTTCAATGAGCTGCTTGGCGAAAGCCACATCGGAAACATCTCCTGCCAGGGCCTCGAAATTCGCCATCAGGAAGTATGTTCCTTTACAGGGCTGAACTTGAAAACCGGCACGCTCAAGCGTCGCCTTCAAAAAATCTCGCTTGTCGGCGTAGGTTTTTCGAAACTCAATAAAGTAACGCTCGAGCCATCTTTCGTCGGAAAGAAGCTCTGCAAACGCAGCCTGAAGAAACGGTGGGGTGCAGAAAACGATGCCTTGGTGCACGAGCCGCACAGCCCTCGTGAGTTCCGCAGGTGCTGTCACCCAGCCAACCTTGAACCCCGTGAAGCCAAACGTTTTTGCCGCAGAGCTGACTCGCACCACGCGGGGGCGGATCTTCTCGAGGGAACACAGTGAAAGATGCCTGGCGTCGTCAAACAACAAATGCTCGTAGACCTCGTCACACATCACAATCGCGTCGTTTTTCAAGACTTTAGTGGAAATTCGTTCGAGTTCCTCCTCGGTAAACACTTTGCCTGTTGGGTTGTGCGGAGAGTTGAGGATAAGGAACTTGAAACCACCAGCCGCAACCGCGTCGAATTCTTCCCAATCGATAGCCCAATTTTGAGAGGGAAGACCGACCGGGGTGTCGGGAGCGTGAAGCCGCACGGGCACCAGCGTTCCGCCTGCATTCGCAATGGCTTGCGCGTAACTATCGTAATAGGGTTCGAAAACGACAACTCTATCGCCAGGGTTCACAAACGCATTCACCACCGCATAAATCGCCTCGGTGGCACCCGTCGTAATGGTGACTTCAAGCTTGGGGTCAAAGTACGCACCTGTGCTCTTGAAAACGAACTGAGAGACCGCGTCGCGCAAGGCCTCTTCGCCCACGCTCGGTGCGTACTGATTGTGTGATGCCTTGAGATGCCGCGACGTTGCGTCTAACAGCTCGGCTGGCCCAGGAAAGTCCGGAAAACCTTGCGCCAGGTTCACGGCGCTGTGCCGCTTGGCGAGTTCCGTCATTTCTGTGAAAATGCTCGTGCCAAAACCCGACCAACGGGTGGCAAGGCGCTTTGACACTGCTTTTTCATTCGTGTTCATTCGTGGGAGCTCCCGCATCTGTTCTCGATTCCGATGCCTTACCTTTTCGCCGCTCGCGGATCGAGGGCATCACGCAAGGAATCGCCCAAGATATTCAGGCTCATCACAACCAGAAAGATGGCGATACCCGGGAACACAATCATCCACCAACCGTCGTAGAAGTAATTCTTGCCGTCGGCGAGCATGGCGCCCCATTCCGCCGTCGGAGGCTTCACACCAAGCCCTAAAAAGCTCAAGCCGGCGGCTTCGAGGAGCGCAGAGGCAAAGTTGATTGTGAAGAGCACGATGAGGGAGCTCGTGATGTTTGGGAAAATGTGGCGCCAGACGATGCGAGGTGTGGCAGATCCTAAACTTTCTGCGCTGGCGACATACTCCCGGTTTCGTTCAGAAAGAACAGCACTTCGCACAATGCGAGCAAACGCAGGTGCACTGGCAAGCCCGACTGCGATCATGAGATTGAAAATGCCCTGCCCAAGGAAGGCGACAATAATCAGCGCAAGAAGGATGGACGGAAAAGCCAGCAGGATGTCAGTGACCCGCATGAGCGCCTCATCCACTTTGCCGCCCAAGTAACCAGCAGCAAGCCCCACAGGGATGCCAATGAGACAGCCAAAAAAAACAGGTACAATACCAATACACAAAGACACTCGCGACCCATAAATGAGCCGAGAAAGAACATCGCGCCCGGTGGCGTCGGTCCCCAACACATGGGACGTGTTGCCGCCCTCCATGAAGAACGGCGGAAGCAAACGGCCTTCCACGAGCTGCATCGCTTCAGGACTGTGGGGCGCCAACCACGGGGCGAACACCGCAATGAGCGCCGTGGCCACAACGATGCCAAACGACAGAAATGCCAGTTTGTTTCCCCGGATCTCGGTCCAGGTGCGCACCCAGGGCGAGCGCGCATTCACGCTGTGAAGCATGAGTCACGCTCCCTTTTTCACACGCGGGTCCAGAAGCCCATACAGGACGTCCGCGGTCAGGTTGAACAACACAAACACGCATCCGACGAAGAGCGTTCCCGACTGGACCATAGGAAAATCACGGCTCGAAATACTCTCGACCAAGACTTTTCCCAAACCAGGCCATGCGAACATGGTCTCAGTGATGACGGCCCCTCCAAAAATCGTGCCCGCTTGAAGCATGGACACCGTCACGATTTGGAGGGAAGCGTTTCGAAAAGCGTGCTTGAAAATGACCATGGAAGGACGGACTCCCTTTGCACGCGCCGTGCGAATGAAGTCTTGCCCTAACACTTCCAGAAAGCTGGAGCGCGTCATCCTCGAAATTTGCGCCATGGGAATGGTTGAAAGCGCAACAGCGGGAAGAACAATATGCTTGACCGCATATTGAAACACTTCCCACTCTCCGGTTTTGAGGCCAATCAGGAGCCCGTCGAGTGTGTACATGCGCGTCACGGAGTCGAGTGCCGGGTCGAACAGGGCTTCATCACTCATACGGCCCGACGTGGGCAGCCAACCCAGTTGGATGCTGAAAACGTACATGAGGATAAGAGCCAACCAGAAAATAGGCATGCTCACCCCCGCAAGGGCGGTCGACGTGGCCGCTTTGTCGATGAGGGTGTTGCGAAAAACCGCTGAAGCGATGCCCAACACCACACCCACCGGCAGCGCGATGACAAGGGCAGCGAACCCAAGCTCGACGGTGGCAGGCACCGCTGTCGACAACAGGTCGGCAATCGGCCTGTCATGAAAGAGGCTCTGACCGAGGTCGAAGTCCGTGACAAGCCTCCAGATGTACATGCCGTACTGCGTGTACCAGGGCTTGTCGAGATTCAACGCCTGACGAATGTACTCGACCTTCTCAGGGGTCGCTCGCTCCCCGGCCATCACGAGTGCCGCATCGCCAGGAACGAGTTTCACGGCAAGGAAGAGCACGAGCGTGAGAAGCAACAAGACCGGAATGGAGAACAGAAGACGCCGAACGACGAGTGCGAACATCGGTTACTTCGCGAGCCAGACAGTGTTGAAGCGACGCGTTTCGTTGGGTGTCATGACATAGCCATTCACGCGCTTGTCCATGGGCATCGCCACACGGCTGTGTGCGATGGGGATCCAGGGGGCGTCCTTGTGAATGATTGTCTGCGCTTCCTGGTAAAGGCTCGCGCGCTTCGACTGCTCACTCACCGTTTTCGCCTGACGCAAAATATCGGTGACCCTTGTGTTGTTGTAGAAAGCAATATTCGCCGCGGGGGGTTTTGTGTTCTCACCCGAAAGCAGAACGTGCAGGAAATTGTCAGGGTCGCCGTTGTCACCACTCCATCCAAGAAGCGCCATCTCGTGCTCGCCGTTCTTGGTTTTGTCGAGGTAGGTGCCCCATTCGTAAGTGGACAGGGACACCTCGACTCCAATTTTCTTCAGATCGGCCTGAATGGCTTCGGCCACTTTCTTTCCGTCGGGCATGTAAGGGCGGGAAACAGGCATGTAGTAGAGTGTGGTTTTGAAACCGTTGGGGAATCCAGCCTCTTTCAAAAGCTGCTTCGACCTCTCAATGCTGTAGGCGTACTGCTTCACAGACGTATTGTAGCCCCACAGAGAAGGCGGAATGGGGTTCACAGCCGCCATGCCCATGCCCGAGTAGATGCCCTTGATGATGGCATCTTTGTTCACAGCGGTGTTGAGAGCCTGACGAACCTTCGCATTGTCAAAGGGCTTCTTCTGCACATTAAAGGCGAGGTAAGCCACGTTCATGCCAGGCGCATCCATAACGGAGGCATCGGGGCGGCGTTGCTTGATGGTGGCCACTTGATCAGGCGTTGGCTGGTTCATCATGTGAATTTCCTTCGCCAGGAAGGCATTCAGCCGGGCAGAGGAATCAGGGATGGAACGAAAGATAACGCGGGCGAGCTTAGGCTTCTGACCCCAAAATTCCTTGTTCGCATCGAGAACAATGCGCTCGCCCTTCGTCCAGCTGACGAACTTGAAGGGGCCTGTGCCCACCGGGTTTTTCGCAAAGTCTTCTTTGAACTTGCGGACGGCTGTGGGACTCACAATAGACGCGAACTGCATCGCCATGTTTGCCAGGAAGGGCGCTTCAGGACGCGCCAGTTCGATTTTGACAGTGTTGGCGTCCACCTTGGTCATGGCCTTCACGAGGGTGTTCATCCCCATGTCGTTCCAGTAGTTCCACGCCTTCGCGTAGCCGTAAGCTTCGTGCTTAGCGTCGTGTTGGCGCATGAGGCTAAAAATGACCGCGTCGGCATCGAGAGGCGTGCCGTCATGAAACTTCACATTCGGACGAAGCTTGAAGGTGTACGACGTGCCATCGGGCGTCACACTCCAGCTTTCCGCCAACCCAGGTTCGATTTCCGTCGTGCCCAGCTTAAACTGCACCAAAGTATCGAAAATGTTGTCGCAAACATTCAGACTTTCGCCGTCGGTTTCCTTTGCAGGGTCCAGCGAAACAGAGTCACCGCCGCGCCCGTAAATAAGAACGCCGCCTTCGCGAGGCGTCTCCGCTCCGAATGCGACGGAAGGAATGAAAGTGGCATTCGTGCCCGCGAGAACCGACGCTGCGAGAAGCAGTCCGAAGTGACCGCCGAGGACTTTACCGAGGTGTCTGCGATTCATAATCGAAGCTCCTGTGAGTGGCCGCAAGCAAACGCGGAGCGAATGTGTGTTGAAACTTTTATGCTCGCATGCTTGTAACGGAACGACGAGGGCTTTGCAAACTCCACCCAGGCAAAAGGAGAACGCCATCGCAATGCGACTCTCCCCCCTCGAATTCGCAATAGGCCAATTCCTTCAAAACACGCTCCGCGAGCCAGGCACGCAGGCGCATGCTGCGCTTGTCGTGCTTGTTTCAGGTGGTCTCGATAGCATGACTCTTTTGCGGGTCTTGGCGGCGGCCACCCGTTCCCACAGAGGCTGGAAAGGCGATGAGCCACCTGCCATGGTCGCGCTGCACTGCAACCACGGCACACGACCCGACTCCAACGCCGACGATGAAGAAACCGTCGCAACAGCCTGTTTGGAATGGGGCATCGAACTTCACCTTGCCCGAGCTCCTTTTTTCCCCGCGGGCAACTTTCAAAGCGCGGCGCGACAATGGCGCTACGCAGAAGCCGAACGCGTGCGCGCAGAACTTCAGGCCTCCACGGGACGCCGAGGATACATTGTCACGGCGCACCACGCGCGTGACGTGGTAGAAACGATGCTGCTCCATCTCGTGCGGGGATGTGGCCCCGAAGGTCTCACGGGCCTCGCCCCATTCGACCCCGCCCGCGGACTTCTTCGCCCTTTCGCCAGCGTGCCTCATGCGGAAATCCAAGATTATGCGAAGGCTCAACGCGTGCCATGGCGGGAAGACCCCAGCAACGCGGAGACTCATTATGCACGCAATCATTTGCGACACTCGGTTCTTCCCTCGCTCATGAAGTTGAATCCCGCCTATGAACGGGCCTTCACGCGCTGCGCGCAACGCATTCGCGAACTCGTGGACACCTCCGCAGACGCGCCAATATCGATGCTCACAAAAAAGGCCTCTGCCTGCGCGCCCCTGGACGAAGAGATGCACGAGTGCTTTGTTCCCCTTTCAAACCAAGAGCAGTCTGCCTCCACAATGGCTCGGGCTTGCCGACGTGCGCTCAGTGCCTCCGGCTCGGACTCCCGTCCACATGTGCCTCCCGCAGGAGCTTCTATTTTTGCCTCACTTTCGCGCGCACTTGGAGACGAGCATTGGAAGAACCTCGCCATTCATGTGACAAAAGCTCGAATGGCTTCAAAAAATTCGCATCCTGCCTCGATATCTCAACAAAGCGTCCTTCCCATTGTGGTGCCTCTCCCTCTCGGCGCTTCGGCGCTGTGTTTTGCGGCAGGAATTTCCTTTCGGGCGAGACGCCTCCCCGGGGCTTGACTTGCCTCAAGGCCGTTGCACATTGCCCACACTGCCTGAAGCGTGTCACGTTCATTTGCACGCCGGCGGTTCTCATACATAATGGTTTGCAAACGCCGTGAGGCGGCGGGGCGTGATGCCTCCGCCGGGGAGTCGGCGGACAGGTCCAGGGCGCGAACAGCGGGCTCTCGTCGTGCTCACGCACGAGCGCCAGGCTCACGAAGTGACCTAGGAGCCACAAGGAGCTTACATGGCAAAAGAGTCCTGGCTGAAGGCGGCTATCATTTGGATCGCCATCATCGCGCTATTTGTGTTGTCATTCAAATTCTTTTCGCGACAGCGAGATGAGGTTGCGAAACCTTACTCTGAGTTTGCGACTTACGTCGACAAACCGGTGGAGGACCCCAAACGTATTGTGGAAGTCACCATGCGCGGCGACGCTCTGCGTGGCGATGAAATTGTGGCGAAACTCAAAGACAAGTCGATTGTCACAACGTTTGCCCCTGCCGACGAAGTGCTCCGCAAGGAACTGCGAGAAAAGCTCGCCGCTCAACAAATTCCCCTGAACTACGAGCGCTCGGAAGACGGAAATGTGTGGTGGGCTTCGTTCCTCACCATGTGGCTGCCGCTTCTCGTCGTGGTCGGATTCATGGTTCTTTTCCTCCGCAATATGCAAGGTGCAGGCGGAAAAGCTATGTCGTTTGGCAAGAGCAAAGCAAAGCTTCTTCCGGAAAGCGCCCAGCGGGTGACCTTCAAAGACGTGGCAGGCGTCGAGGAAGCCAAGCAGGAGTGCGCCGAAATCGTCGCCTTTCTGAAAGACCACAAACGGTTCCAAGAAATCGGCGCCCGCATTCCGAAGGGGGTCCTTATGATGGGATCTCCGGGTACCGGAAAAACCCTTCTTGCCCGTGCCATTGCTGGCGAGGCGGGTGTTCCATTCTTTCACATCTCGGGCTCCGACTTCGTCGAGATGTTCGTGGGCGTGGGTGCTTCGCGCGTGCGCGACCTCTTCGAAAATGCCAAGAAAAATGCGCCCTGTATTATCTTCATCGACGAAATCGACGCCGTGGGTCGCCACCGTGGCGCCGGAGTGGGCGGCGGACACGACGAGCGCGAACAAACGCTCAACCAACTCCTTGTGGAAATGGACGGGTTTGAGGCAAACGAGGCCGTCATTGTCATTGCGGCAACAAACCGCCCCGATGTTCTCGACCCCGCTCTTCTGCGTCCTGGCCGATTCGACCGCCGCGTTGTTGTGAATCTTCCCGATGTGCGCGGACGCAAGGAAATTCTTGGCATCTACACCAAGCGCGTGAAAACCGTAGACGACATCAACGTCGAGAAGCTCGCTCTCGGCACGCCCGGGTTTTCCGGCGCCGACCTCGAGAATCTGGTGAACGAGGCTGCACTTATGGCCGCGCGCAATGGAAACAAGCGCGTCAGCATGAAGGATTTCGAGTACGCCAAAGACAAAATTATGATGGGCTCGGAGCGCAAGAGCATGGTCTTGAGCAAAGACCTCATTCGCGAAACGTCCTACCACGAAACCGGCCATGCCCTGGTGGCGCATTACCTCAAGTCTCGCACGGAAGTGCACAAGCTCACCGTCATCCCGCGCGGACGCGCGCTGGGCGTCACGGCCTTCCTTCCAAAAGAAGACCTCTACAGCCACACGAAAGAAGACCTCCTCACCCGCATTGCCGTGGGCATGGGTGGCCGCGCGGCGGAAGAAATCAAGTTCAGCCAGTTCACCACGGGCGCGTCGAACGACATCGCGAATGCCACGGAAATGGCTCGCGCCATGGTTTGCCAATTTGGCATGAGCAAGCTTGGGCCCATCAACTTCGGAACGAAGAGCGAGAATCCATTTCTGGGTCGCGACTTCGGCGAAGGGCGCAACTACTCCGAGACCGTCGCAAACGAAATCGACCAGGAAGTCTCGCGCATCATCAACACCCAATACGCTCTGGCCAAGCAGATGCTTGTCGACCACATGGACGTTTTCGAGCACGTCGCCACCATTCTCATTGAAGTGGAGACACTCGATTCCGACGAGTTCGTTGCCGCCATCAATGGAGCCACGCTCGACGAAATTCGGGCCATCCAAGACACCAAAACACGATCTGGCAAAAGCGACGACACCGGAGTCACGCCTCCAAAAGGGGAGGCCACACCCGTCCTCCCTGACGCGGGCCTTCGCCTCCCTTCGCCTTCCCCAGCGTGAAAAAGCCACGTTCAATGGCCCACCCTTCACCCGCGGAAGCTCCTTTGGAGCCCGCGGGTTCCCTTTTGGCTGCGTCGTTTTTCGAATCCCTTCCCTGGCCCGCTTGGTTTGGCATCTTGAATGTGACCCCCGACAGCTTCTCGGACGGCGGTTTCTACTTTCCTCAAGGAAGTGCTTCAGTGAGTCGGGCGCAGGCACTTGTCGCCGCGGGCGCTCACGTCATTGATGTCGGGGGTGTGTCAACCCGCCCCGGGTCGAAAGACATTCCCCACGCACAGGAGTGGGCCCGGGTGCGCCCTGTTCTGGAAGCGCTCCGGGCTGCACTTCCCGGTGTTCTTTTGTCTCTCGACACCTCATCACCGTCGACACTGGCGCGCGCTGCTGAAGCGGGGCTCGTCGACGTTGCGAACGATGTTTGGGCGGGCCGAAAAAGGGAAGACGGGCGAACCACCTTTGAAGTGTGCGCCGAGCATGCTCTTCCATTGATAGTCATGCACATGCGCGGCGAACCCTCCACCATGCAACTCGGTGCGCAGAGCCTCGCCTCAGAACCCCAAACTGCGTCTGAGTCCTGGTATACCGACTGTGTTGCGGAAGTGTGTGCGTTTCTTTCCGAACGTGCCGCAGCGGCTCGTTCGCAGGGTGTCCAGAGCATTGCCATCGACCCGGGCATTGGCTTTGGAAAGCAATTGTCCGACAACCTGGCGCTGCTCTCGCGCGATGGCATGGAAGCCCTCGTGGCCTTGGGCTATCCTGTTCTTATTGGACTCTCGCGAAAACGATTTTTGGCGGAGCTCGAGGCGACGCGCCCGAGCCCCCGAGTCCAAATCGCCGCCGAGGCCACCGCCCGCGACGCCGTGTCGAAGGCTTGGGAAGCCCGAAGTGTTGCCTTCGGAGCTCGCATTGTGCGCTCCCATCGGGCACCAGGCGAGGTGGCTCCCGACCCGGAGGCCTTTGACACCGAAAAGGGGCACCTGTGATCGCCAAACTGGGTTTCGAGAGGAAGACGACGACATGACGGACCTCAGGAAATATCTCGTTGCGCAGGTCGAACGTCGCCTTCGCGAGCGCGATGCCGAGAACCGAACCCTGCTTCGAGGCCAATCTGCCGAAAGTGGCTACGATGTGGGAGTGCGCGCTGCGCTGCAAGCTTTGGCCGAAGTCTTTACGCGTGCAGAAACCAAAGCAGACCTCTTTGACGTTCTTGCCATGGAAGCGTCACGCGCTTTCAACGCAGGACCACATCCCCGGAGCCGAACCTACCGCGCTGAACCCGTAGATTGGGCCATCGAAGACACCCAGGCGAAATCCGTTCTCGCTCTCTTGGAAGAACATATCGCAAGCGCGAAAAAGGCCAAAACGCAGCCTGCCGTTGTCTTCGACCTCGATGGCACGCTGTTTGACGTGAGCCACCGCACTCTGGGGATTCTGAGGGAATGGACAGCTTCTCAGGCCGATGCCCGGCGTTACCCTCGCGCCCTTCTTCGCCGGGTTGAGTCTATCGCGTTGTGTCACATGGGGTACTCGTTGTCCCACGCGTTTGAAAATGCAGGGCTTGATCTTCGGGACAACGACGTGTCCGAGATCCTCCAGTCGGCCGAAAAGCTTTGGCGCAAGCGATTTTTCGACGGAAAAACACTCGTTGACCTCGACCGCCCCGTGGAAGGCGCAAAGGCCTTCGTCGATGCACTTCACTCGCAAGGTGTTCACATTTGTTACCTCACAGGACGCGACAGCCGCGGCATGCACCAAGGCACTGTGCGTCAGCTCGAGGTCCACGGGTTTCCTTTGGAGGGCTGCACACTGATGCTGAAGGCGGGTCATGAATTGGAAGACCACATCTACAAGCAGGAAGCCTTTGCAGTCTTCGCCTCAAAATGGTCGATTGTGGGCAATTTTGAGAATGAATACGTGAACCTCGGAGCCATGGCTCCCTCGGCTCCCCAGGCGGTTCATGTGATACTCGACACTCAGCATTCCGGTCGGCCGGTCCCAACGTTACCTGGGAAGGTTTGGCGCCTCGCAGATTTTCGACTCAGCTGAACGTTTTCGTTCTGGTGCCCTTCTGGAATAGAGTGGGTGCTTGCTCCGGTTTGACAGGCGGCATCTTCCGTCCATATTCGTGCGGCAAAGGAGGTTTCCCTTCCATGGCCTTGTTCAAACGATTCGGTTGGTTTTTTCTCGTCAATATCGCGGTGATGATCACCATCTCCATTGTAACGAGCAGCTTGGGGCTGAACCGTTACGTGACAGACCGTGGCCTCAACTACGGCATGTTAATGGCTTACTGCCTGGTTTGGGGGATGGCGGGTTCGTTCATTTCCCTGGCCATTTCGCGCATTATGGCGAAGTGGACCATGGGCGTGAAGCTCGTTGACCCGGCTCAGGCCTCAGGGGAGGCCCGGTGGCTTTTGAGCACCGTCTACGACCTCTCTGCAAAGGCAGGCATCAAAACGATGCCACAAGTGGGCATTTACGAGAGCCCGGAAGTGAACGCCTTTGCCACGGGTCCGACCCGCAACCGCGCTTTGGTGGCGGTGTCGTCGGGGCTTTTGTACGGCATGAGCAAAGAAGAGGTCGAAGGTGTGCTGGCGCACGAGGTTGCCCACGTCGCCAACGGCGATATGGTCACCATGACGCTGGTTCAGGGTGTTGTGAACGCGTTCGTCATGTTCTTCGCGCGGATTGTCGCCTTTGCCGTGGGGCAGTCGGTGAAAGAAGAGAGCCGCCACATGGTGGAACTCATCACCACCATCGTTCTGCAAATACTCTTCGGCATTTTGGGTCAAGTGGTGGTGTCGGCGTTTTCTCGCTATCGCGAATTTCGCGCCGATGCCGGTGGCGCAACCCTCGGGGGTCGCCAAAAAATGATCTCCGCTCTTGAGCGGCTGCGCGGTGCGACAAACAGGGTTGACGACTCCCAGCAGGCTGTGGCGGCATTCAAAATCAGCGGCCGCCCGAGCAAGTTCCTTGCGCTCTTTTCCACGCACCCTCCCCTTGAAGAACGCATTGCTCGCCTCCGTGCCGCGAAAGTCTGAGCGGAGGCCGCGGGGCAACGCGCACCTTAGCCGAAGGCTTCTGCGTCCCTTGTTGGTGGTGACCCATGTTCCTTGCCCTCATCGTCGCCACCCTAGGCATCATCATTGCCGTTTCCGCCTGGAAGCCCCGCCTTCATGCCGGAACGTTCGCTTTGGCTGCGACTCTCGTTCTTGGAACGACAATGGGCGGCCTTTCGGCTGAGAAGACACTCGCCTTTTTTCCTCAGTCCCTGTTCTTAACCCTCTTTGGCGTCACGTTGTTTTCATCGTTCCTCGACCGCGCGGGGCTGCTCACCTTTGCTGTCCAAGCGACCGTCGCAAAGCTCCCTCGCCACCGCGGACGCCTCGCCACAGCGACGTTTTTCATTATTGCCGCTGTCACCGCACTGGGGCTTGGCAATATTGCGGCCGTCGCTCTCGTGGCTCCCCTCGCCATGCCACTGGCCCGTGAGCGAGGCATCTCTTTTCCGGCCATGTCCGTTGTGGTCATTGGGGGTGCCAATGCCGCCGCCTTCTCCCCATTGGCGGTGGCGGGCATCTTGGTGGGCACCTACGTCACGAAACACGACCTCGCCTCGCGTGCGGGACTTTCGTTGGAAGCCCTCATGCTTTGGCTCGCCGGGGGTGTTTTTGTCTTCATGGCCTTCATTTCGTTCCTGGGGTACCGGTTTTTTTCAGCAAGACATTCCGAAACTCGTGAACTTCCACACGCCACTCTTCAAGCCTCAACCGAGCCCGCGCCACCTCTGCTGCATGGCGAACTTCACGCCAAAAAACGACTTGGCCTGCTGGTGTGTGTTTTCATTGGGGCACTTGCCTTCCGTGTCCCTCTTGCCGTGGCCGGCTGGAGCGCTGCAGCCGCGGCACTCGTGCTCACGCACGTCAAGCTCGACGACGCTTTGAAACGCGTGCCGTTTTCCTCTCTTCTGCTCGTTTGCGGCATGAGTGCGCTCGTGGCCCTCGCGGAGTCGCGTGACTTAGGTGCGCTTTTGGCAGGCTTCACCAGTGGTCATGTCAATTTAAAGGCATCCCCTGGAGTGCTCTCGTTTCTCGCGGGCACGTTGTCTGCTTTTTCAAGCTCTACGGGCGTCGTGTTGCCTCTGTTTTTGCCCATTGTCGACGCCTTTTCAGAAACCACCCACGTGGAAAGCGGGGGCTTTGTTGCCATGCTCGGCGCGATGATGGCGGGCACTCATGTGGTTGACGCAAGCCCTTTTTCCACCCTCGGAGCGCTTTGCATTGCCGCCTGCCCACCCGGAGCCGCCAGAGATGGGACGTTTCGAGCCCTTCTTTTTTGGGGGCTTGCCATGATCCCGGTCGCAGGGCTCTTAGGGCTGGCCGCTGGCTCGTTTCTTTAGTGCGTTCTGGTAGTGTTGAATTTCTAGAATCGCGAAGGCCGACAAAGGAAAAGGGAGGACTTTTGAAAAAGATCACCGCTGTTACTTCTTTGGCGTTCCTTTGCGCGCTCTTGGCATCGTGCAAAAGAACAGAAAGCGTGCCACCAGATTCAGGCGTCGATGCCATTCGGAGCGCCCAAGTGCCTCGCGAAGAACAAAGCGCTCTGCGCGCATCCACCGTCACCTTGGTGCAAAAAGTGGTGTTCCAACGAGAGATGCGCGGATCATGCTCAGGCGTCCTCATTGAAGAGCGAAAAGTGCTCACGGTTGCTCATTGCCTCGTTCCCATCGTAAACAAAGAGCTCGGCTTGCAGGACGCTATCGTGTTCGATTCCGTGCTCGCTCCCGACTCCCCACTCGTCGACTTCGCACGGTCGGGAACCCGACTCCATCCCGGCTTTCAGGCCGTCAACAGTGTGCCCGCATTCTTTGGCGCCTATGTCGCACTTGCCCTTGGGCAAGACTCGAACAAACCGCTTGATGATTTGGCCTCAATCGAAATCTCTGCTCGAGCTCCCACACCGTATAAACCAATCGCGGTCTTTTCGGGCGACCACAAAACTCTTGTTGGAAAGAAAGTCAGCGTGGGTGGCTTTGGCATTCAGGCTGCCACTGTCTTTTTGCCAGAAAGAAATAAAGCGAAAAACATGCCTGGTTTGGCAAAATTCGACGCAACGATCACCCGTGTTTTTTCGAATGGGGTGCTGGAAGTGACACCCGAAAAAACAGCGGGCCTTTGTTACGGCGATTCAGGAGGACCTGTTGTGATCGATGCCGACGGCCCGGATCCCAGACTCGTTGGCCTTGCGGCGGGTGCGAATGGACTCGCCATCCCTGGAATGTTGAACACGTGCTTCGGCGGCAAGCTCACTGCTATCCCTGTCTCCAAAACGAAAATTGCAGAGATTCCTTCTGACTGACCTAATCCGAGACCTTAAAGTGTCTCCTTCGCAGTTTCCACGAGGGCCTGCATCACGCCACGGAGGCTTTCGGGCATGTAGGACTGCTTCGCGAAATGAAGCACCACGGGCACACGCAACTCCTTGCTCGGGTTTAGGATTCTGAGATCGTCGTGCCCCCTCACCAGGTGCCGCGGCAAGATCGCGCGTCCGAGGCCATGTTTTACCCCGGCAAGAATCGCGTGGATGTCGCCGACAAAATGCCGCGTAAGCCCCGCTCCAGCGCGAGCGCCAAAGTAAGTCTTCGTGTAGGCGTCTGTCTGGTTGTGGTCGAGGAAGACATCAGCCACAGGGCCGCAGGCGCGCTCGACAAGCACGTTGCGTTCGACACCTATAACTCGCGCCTCAAAAGGGCCCGCAGTGAGCGGAGCATCGAGCAGGCAGAACTGCACCGACCCGTTCTCGAGAAGGCGCGGAAGCACGGCCATCTCATCCACCCGTAGGTCGAACACGAGCGAGGGAAACTTCCGACTCGCAGCAGCAGCAGCAACAGCGACGATCGACGCATGCACCGACGAAAACGACGCGACGCCGACCCGTTGCCTCGCAAGGCCTTCGCTCGTCCCACGGAGCCTTTGCACCACCTCTGTTTCCATGGCCTCGTGCACAACGCAGTGGCGCACAAGTTCGCGTCCGGCATCGGTGAGCGCCATGCCGCTGCGCGAACGAAGGAACAGCGTCACCTGGAGATTGTCTTCGAGATTCCGGATCCGCTGCGACAGCGCGGACTGGGTGATGTGGAGCGCCTTTGCTGCGAGCGTCGCCTGGCCCGAGCGTGCACAAGCCAGGAACGCATCGAGCGCGAGGGAATTGAGAAAGGGCAGGGAGCCCACATGCGTCTTAGGTAACGGCGCCGCGCGGTTCGCCATCTTGGCTTCCTTTCAATGAAAAATCTGAGCTTTTCGAACCTCAGAGACCTTGCCTCAAGCATACATCGAAAAAATCGATGATATCTACATTATATTTAATTTGTCTTATGAAAGATTTTGACGCAGGTTTTCCGAGCCGCACTTCCTCGCGGCACAAAAAAGGAGTTCTCCATGCCGGTTCAGCTTTCAAAGTACGTTCACGTCCTTCTTTTCAGCACCGCCCTCGCTGTCACATCAGCGGTCGCATCCGCGTCTGCCGCGCCACAGGGGTTCCTCTGTTTCGGCGGGCAAGCGCTCACCCCAAGCCTCTACGTGTTTCACCACGCACTGACTTCCGACTTCGGCTCAGCGACTGTCGTTCTCTCGGGCAAGACGGGCTTTGAAACAGGTTTCGCCCCGTACTCCATAGAAATACTCGGGAACAACGACGAAGCCTACTCTTACAAATTGGCCCCCGGAGTTGCCGCAACCTTAGAACAGCTCTCGATCCAGGTCCCGGCTCCGAAGCCCTGCGGTCGCGGTGGCTGTGATCTCGCGAACTTCCCCTCGCCCGCCCAGGCGACGCTCATCAAAGAGGGCATCGCTGCGACCCTGGTCTGTAACGTGCTCTGAATGAGGTGAGGGATGCGGAACGTCTTTTGGCTTGCGGTCCTCCTTGCGGGGAATGCCGCGTGCGTTCTCGGTGCGTTCGTATTGCACGCCTTCTTCGGCGGTCGCAGCGTCGCTTTCGAGAGCCGTGAATCACAGACGGTCCGCGGTGAACCCATTTTCAACGAAGTCCGTTACCTTCGCCGCGGCGGCGAGGACGTCTGGCTCATGCGGCAGAGCCATTCAGGACCGTCCGGCCTCGCAGGCCCAGGAGCACATCCAGACAGCCTCGCCATTTACGTCGATCTCACAAAGCGCACCGCGCGTTTTTCCCAATTCGAGTCCGACTCAGACACAGAGCGCGAATATTCCGTTTCGTGCGGGCTTTGCCACGCGAACGGGCCAAGAGCGCTCAGACCGCGCTGGTCGGGCTCCGCGCTTTCTCCTTCTTGGCTCGACTCCGTGACTCTCTTCATTTGGAACCTGCGCATAATGACCTACGGCCCGCTTGGGAGCGACATCGCCGAGAACGAGAACCTTATTGGAAGCCGCACGCAGAGCGTGCGCCGAGTTCCCTTCTCGCTCCATGAAACGTTCTGGCAGCGCAAGCTCGAAATAGTCACCTGCCGTGAATGTCACGGCGGCCCCGGCCTCTTCGCGCGCGAACCGCTTCGCCGCATGAACTTTCTTTCCATCGCGTTTCTTGTGAAGGAAGGTGGTATGCCGCCCCCACTTCACCCGCTTGCAGCCGAGGAAAGGAAACAGCTCAAGGCATTCTTAAACGACACGCCTGCGGCAAAAGAACTTGATTAAGCCTCAACCAAGAGCATGAAACGTTTCTCGCAGACGCACCCCCCATTTCAAAGAAAAGAGAGTTCTTTCAGTCACTCCGAAGTTTCGGGCCGTCGTCGCAACAGGGTTCGCCGGTTGATGCCTAAAATCTGGGCCGCTTTTTCTTTTCGCCCGCCCGTTTTTTCAAGAACAAAACGCATGTAGCGGTTTTCGAGTTCCTCGAGCGTGGGCAGGGTGTCCACCACGCGCGCCAGAAAGTCCTCCACATCGTCGCCATCCTCGTTGGGAAGGTCGCTGCGTTCCACGCGCTCGCCCCGCGCCAACACCACCGCCCGTTCCACGGCGTTTTCAAGCTGCCGGACGTTCCCTTCCCAGCGCATCCGCATGAGCGCCTGCAAGGCATCAGGCGAAATGCACGACACGTTCGATGAGTTGAGAGAAGCGTAACGTCGAAGAAAATGATTGGCTAAGAGCGGAATGTCTTCACGCCTTTGACGCAGGGGAGGCAACACGATGGGAATAACGCTGAGGCGGTAAAAAAGGTCTTCTCGGAAATGGCCGCTTGCGATGGCTGCCTTGAGGTCGCGGTGAGTGGCCGCCACGATGCGCACGTCAATGTCGCGCGAAACCGTTTCGCCGACAGGACGCACGGAGCGTTCCTGCAGAACCCGCAGGAGCTTGGCCTGCAGGGTGAGCGGCATATCTCCCACTTCGTCGAGAAACACGGTGCCGCCGTCGGCTTCCGCGAAAAGTCCCCGCTTGGCTGAAAGCGCACCAGTGAATGCGCCCTTTGCGTGCCCAAAGAGCTCAGACTCCAGCAGGCCCTCGGGAATAGCCGAGCAATTGATGGCCACGAAGGGGCGCGCAGCGCGGGGGCTCAAATCGTGAAGGGCTCTCGCCACCATTTCCTTGCCCGTTCCACTTTCACCCGTCACCAAAACCGTGGCAAGCGAGGGCGCAACACGTTCAATGAGGTCGAAAACGTCGCGCATGGCCGCACTCTTCCCCATCATCCGCGCGAGTTCCCACCCGCGCGTCGAGGCGGACTTCAAGGCATGAACGTCGGCGCGCAAACCGCGGGCTTCGAGCGCCCGCGAAACGCTGACTTCAAATTCGCCAAGCTGGAAAGGTTTCACCACATAGTCGTAGGCACCTTGCCGAACGGCAGAAATGGCCGACTCAATAGACCCAAAGGCCGTGGCAAGAATGATGGGGATGTCGGGCGCAAGGAGGTGCGCCTGGGCCAAGAATTCAGTGCCCGACATTTCGGGCATCCGCACGTCGGAAACAATGAGATCGGGCAACGACGCTGAAGTGGCCCCTTGCGCCTCGTCAGCTGCAGAAAGAGCGACTTTCAAGGCGCCTAAGGCGTGGTGAGCCCTTTCAAACGCCCTCACCTCGTGGCCTAGACCTTCCAGAAACTCCTTGAGCAAGCATGTCATGGCGGCATCGTCATCGATAACGAACACGCGTGCCTTTTGAGTGCCCAGACGACGGCCCCCTCTTGGAGAAACAGAGGAGCCGCTGCCAGAAGCGTTTTCGTGCGCGAGTGTCATGGAAAAACGTCCTTGCAATGAGCGGAGCGGAGCCACACAGGCGGCCGAGGTCAACCCACTCATACGCAAAGAGGCGAGGCATCGTCTATCTCAGAAACGAAGGCTGACGCGAGGGCTGACACGAGATCGGAAAGAAAAGGGGACGAGTTGTCCCGTTCGGTTGGACACCCTGCCCCACAGCGACACACCCCAGCATCGTTTGGGCCTGTGGGCATCGACAGAAAGGACCGATCGGAGGGGTGAAGTCAGCTGGCACGACCGTTGCAAGGCGCAGCCGTTGCTTGCTTGCCGTTGCTTGCTTGCCCTTCCTCTTTCACACCAGGAGTCGCACGTGTCCGGTGCAGTGCCCGAAACATTCCGCTACGACGACGACATTTGCCGAAAGTTCGCTTGGGCCACCGTTGTGTGGGGCCTCATTGGCATGCTTGTCGGTTTGCTCATTGCCGTGCAGCTTTACACGCCACTGGCGAACTTCACCACGTCGTGGCTGAGTTTCGGGAGGCTTCGCCCCCTTCACACCAACGCTGTCGTCTTCGCGTTTTGCGGAAACGCCATTTTCGCTGGAATTTACCATTCTTCTCAGCGTCTCTTGAAAACGCGCATGTGGAGCGACGTCTTGAGTCGCGTGCATTTCTGGGGATGGCAGGCGATTATCGTCGCCGCAGCCCTCACCTTGCCGCTCGGACTCACAACCTCGAAGGAATACGCCGAGCTCGAATGGCCCATTGACTTAGCGATTACGGTTGTCTGGCTGACCTTCGCACTCAACTTCTTCATGACTCTGAGGCGCCGCCGCGAGCAGGTCCTCTACGTGAGCATCTGGTTCTACATCTCCACCATCGTCGCCATCGCGATGCTGCACGTGGTGAACAGCCTCGGCATTCCTGTCACCCTCACGAAAAGCTACCCCATTTACACAGGCATTCAGGACGCACTCGTGCAGTGGTGGTATGGGCATAACGCCGTTGCGTTCTTTCTCACAACGCCCTTCCTCGGACTTGCTTATTACTACATCCCGAAGGCCGCGGGCCGACCCATCTACTCCTACCGGCTTTCCATTCTTCATTTCTGGTCGCTTATCTTCCTCTATATTTGGGCGGGTCCCCACCACCTTCAGCACACGGCTCTTCCCGTGTGGCTGCAGTCTTTGGGAATGGTTTTTTCGGTGATGCTTGTTGCTCCGTCTTGGGGTGGGGGCATCAATTTCCTCCTCACACTGAAGAACGCCTGGAGCAAACTCAAAACCGATCCTGTTTTGAAGTTTTTCCTTTGCGGCGTGACCTTCTACATGATGGCGACCTTCGAAGGGCCATTGCTTTCCATCAAGGCCGTCAATGCCATTTCCCACAACACCGACTGGACTATTGCCCACGTTCACTCGGGTGCTTTGGGCTGGAATGGTTTTCTTGCATTCGGCATGCTTTATTGGCTCCTGCCGCGCCTTCAAGGCACGGAGCTTCACAGCCAAAGGCTTGCGCACTGGCACTTTTGGCTCGGGACTCTCGGAATTCTCGTCTACATCGTTCCCATGTATGTTTCGGGCGTGGTCCACGCGACCATGGCGAACGCTGTGGGGAGCGACAGCCTGTTGGTTCACCCCAGTTTCATTGAAATCGCACGGGCCCTTATTCCTCTGCAACTCGTTCGTGCCGTGGGAGGAAGCCTGTATCTCGCAGGCGTCATCCTGATGACCTACAACTTGGTGCGCACGGCTATTTCCGCGCGCGCAGCTCGCCTCGCGCTTGGGAAACCCGCTTGTTTCGAAGACACCGAGGCCCAAGCCATGGCCCGGCCCGACGATCGCGGGTTCGCCTTTCCCACGTGGTCGGGCATGGTGGAAAATTGGCCGACGGCCATGACCCTCTTCGTGCTGGTTGCGGTTGCCGCAGGAGGCATTCTTGAACTTGTTCCGGCACTAACGGCCGACGATGCCTCGCTCCGCATCGCAGCCGTGAAGCCCTACACACCTCTCGAACTCGAAGGTCGAGACATCTATATCCGCGAAGGGTGTGTCGGTTGCCACACCCAAATGATCCGCACTTTGCCTGAAGAGGTTCTGCGCTACGGCCCGCACAGCCAAGCAGGCGAATTCGTATACGACACGCCTCACCTTTGGGGGTCAAAACGCACGGGGCCCGACCTCCACCGCGTGGGAGGAAAATACGGCGATGCTTGGCATTACCGGCACCTTGTGAACCCTCGCGCGCTGGTGGAAGGGAGCGTGATGCCCGCCTACCCGTGGCTTGCAGAGACGCCGCTGGAATCGTCGGACGTCCGAAAAAAGATGGTGGCCCTGCAGCGTATTGGCGTGCCGTATCTTGAGGGCGACATTCTTGGAGCACCCAAGGCACTCGAACGTCAGTCGCGAGACATTGTCGCACGTCTAAAGGAACAAGGCGAAACGAATGCAAAGGACGCCACTGAAATGGTCGCTCTCATTGCCTACCTGCAGCGCCTTGGAACGGATCTTGGCAAGAACGAAGCTACAAAGGAAGTTACAAAGGAAGCCACTTCGCCATGATAAAAACTCTTTTCCAACTCAGCCAGAACGCGGGCGTGCTTGCGCATGCACCCGCCATCGCCCTGGGGCTTTGCCTCGTGGCCTTCGCATGCGTCGTGGCCATCGCCTGCGCGAAGCCAACCTCTGAAATTGCACGGACAGGGGAGTTGCCACTCCATGACGAATGAGGCACCCAAAAAAGAATTGGGACATGGACACAGTGACTTCGACGGCATCGAAGAAGAAGACAATCCGATGCCGCGATGGTGGGTGAGGCTGTTCCAGTTGTCCGTGGTTTTCGCGGTGGGTTATATGGCTTGGTACCACCTCCCCTGGTTTCCAGCTGTTTCACAACTCGAAGAGTTCCAGCAAGGACTTGCGGAACTGAAGGGGGGGCCCCTGGCGAATGAGGCTGGTGCCGACCTGGCGAAAGAGTCGCCATCGGTGAGCTTGCTGGAACGCGCCAAAGATGCTGCGCGTGTTGAGCGCGGGCGTGCGCTGTATGCAACGAACTGTGCCTCGTGCCATGCCGCCGACGGTGGCGGCCTTATTGGACCCAATTTGGCCGATGACGCCTGGATCCACGGCCGCACAGCCGCAGCCTTGGAAAAGGTGCTGAGCGAAGGCGTTCCCGCTAAAGGCATGCCGGGTTGGGGTGCCATCCTCGGACAGGCACGCATCGGCGACCTCACCGCTTTCGTGGCGAGCCTTCAGGGAAGCCGCCCTGCCTCGCCCAAACCACCCCAAGGGGAAAAAGGCGCGCTGCAGTGACATTTCGGTCGCCTCCCCACAAGGAAACACGCGAAGGTGCCTCTCGGCAGCGGGGCCTGGCGGTTCAAGACACTTCCGGACGCCACCAACGCATGAGGCACCTTCTTGCGGCTTTGTTCGTGGTCACGTTTATGGCCCTCCCCTGGATACGGGTTGAGGGCCTCCCTTTTGTGCGCTTTGAGCTCCACACTGGGCATTACTTTCTTTTGGGCAAGGTGTTGCCCGCCTCGAGTCTTATTAACGTCGTGCTGCTTGTGCTTGGCGCCGCTCTCAGCCTGGGGCTTGTGTCGTCTCTTTGGGGCCGTTTGTGGTGCGGCTATGCCTGTCCACAAGGACTCTTTGTCGACCTCGGTGTGCGAGCACTGGAACGTTTTTGGGAAGGCCCTGCCCTTGCACGCGCGCGCTTGGCCCGAACACGTTCTTCTTTTTCCAAGTGGACACGGCGCGCTGGCTTGCAAGGGTCTCTTTTGTTTCTTTCGGCCGCCTTCGCATTTGGCGTCATCGCCTACTTCGCGGACCCTGCATTGCTTCTGCAGGCGCGCGGGGGTTCCCTGGCCTCCCTCTGGGCCGTAGGTGCGCTCATTGCCGTTCTTGCCTACGTTGACGCCGCCGTCTTGAGGCATCGTTTCTGCACGACGCTTTGCCCCTACGCGCGCCTGCAGGCGCTTTTGGTGGACGAAGGAACACGACAGATAGGGTACGATTTTACACGCGGAGAACCCCGCGGGCGCGGCGCTGAAAAAGGAGACTGCATCGACTGCCAGGCCTGCGTTCGGGTGTGCCCCACGGGCATCGACATCCGCCAAGGCGTGGGCCAATTGGAGTGCGTGAACTGTGCGCGATGCCTTGACGTCTGCGAAGGAGTCATGACGACGCTGGGTCGACCGAAAGGCCTGATTCGATACGATACCGAGGGAGGCTTCCAGGGCGTACCCCAAAAGAGAGGTTTCCACTTTCGCCCTCGGCCGTTTCTTTACGCCTCGGCACTCGCCCTGGTTTTGGGAGGAGGTGCCTTCCGTTTTGCTGCGATGCCTTCGGTGCAAGCCTCCGTTGTGAACATCACGCCGAACGGCTTTGTGCGCGAGGGCACTCGGGTGAAAAACCTCCTGCGCGTGCGCATTTCAAACCTCTCAGGCCGACCTGCGACATTTTCCCTTCGCCTGTCACCCGAGACGCCTCCCACGGTTCGCATCGACTATGCTTCGCCCTGGGGAGTTCTTTTGCCAGGCGAGTCTGCCGAGACCACCGTACTGGTTTCGAAAGAGGCACTTGCCGCCCAAACTGCCCTTGTTCACTTCGTGTTGGAAGCACGTGAGGATGCCACCCTCGTGGGTCAGTTTTCGGCTCTTTTTTCGGGCCCTGCTTCGTCTTCCACAAGAATGCGATGACGAGGCGTTTCCATGTCGTCGAACTGCCCTCCTTTCACGGCCGCAAGAAAGACAACGAGAGCCAAACCCGCAAAGAGAAGGGCGAGAAGAAGAAGGGCAATCAGAGTCAACGTCGGAGCCATGACCCAGACCCTCCATTCCGTAACGTCGCGATGGCCAGAGTTGTCAGCGAAGAAGCGGGCATGATGAGCGCAGCTGCCAGCGGGTGTATGTAGCCGAACATTGCCAGGCCAAGAGCGACGGCGTTGTAGGCCGCACTCGTGCACAGCACGAGAAGCATCGTCTTGTTGGCTTTTTTCGCGAACGAAAACAGAGGCGGAAGAAGAGCGAGCCCTTCACCGCGCAGGTGAATAAGCGCCGATGCTCGCGCGACGTCGAGTCCTCGTTCCAAAGTCACACCCACGTCTGCTTTGGCCAAGGCAATGGCGTCGTTGATGCCATCGCCCACCATCAACACGCGCAGGCCCGACTCCTGCAAACGGACAACATGCTGCCCCTTCGCATCGGGTGTCAGGCCATGAAAAGCGTCCACCAACGAAACACCACAGACGTTTGCCACGCGCTCCACAGCACCACGCGTGTCACCGCTCACCACTTGCACACGAAGGCCTTTTGCCTTCAAAAGAGAAACAACAGCAGCCGCGTCGCTCTCGACTTCGTCTTCGAGTCCAAAGATCTCGGCCTGTTCACCGTCGGTGGCCAGGACCAGAGACAGCCCAGGCTCAGCAAGTCGCGTTTGCACGCAGGCCGTCCGTACCGCAACCGAAAGAGGCATGTGCTGTGCGATGCCTTCCGGAGACCCCAGCCACAGCGTGCGTCCCTGTCCAAAAGTCGCCCGCACACCGCATCCTGGAATTTCTTCTCGGTTCCGTAGCAGGGAGTCAAAGGCCTCCCCTTGCACATCTTTGACTCCAAGATAGCGAGAAATGGCAGAAGAAAAGGGGTGCCTGGACGCCTTTGCGAGTGAACACACGAGGGTCCGAAAAGTCTCGTCACCGCCGTGCGACATGTCGAGAGACATGTCGAGCGACGTGTTGATCGTCACCCGCGGCGAACCCCGAGTTAAAGTGCCCGTCTTGTCGAAAAGAACGACATCGATGTCAGCGAGCCTTTCGAAAACATCGGAGGTCTTCGCCACTACGCCGGCCCTCCACGCACGTCGCAATGCGACAGCCGACGCCAGAGGAGTCGAGAGCGCCAGTGCGCAAGGACACCCTACGATAAACAGCGCCAGCGTGACGGGAACGGCTTGATTGGCATCGATCCACGACCAAACAAGAGCACCCAGAACGGCGATGGCAAGAACAGCAAACACAAACGGCTTCAATGCTCTGTCGGCAAGGCGCTCGAATCGCGTCTTTTGTCGAAAGGCCTCTTCAGCAGTGCGCTGCAATTTTGCAACAAGAGTGTCGTCGAGGGTTGCTTCCGCTTGCAGGGTCACAGCGCCGGCCAAATTGAGTGTTCCCGCAAAGATCTTCGCACCCACTCGTTTGGGTACGGGCCTGTTCTCGCCTGTCAGGGCCGACTCATCGACATCCGTCACTCCGTCTCGAAGCGTGCCGTCGGCAGGGAACGCCTCTCCCGCTGCGACGACAACAGAATCTCCGGGTTTGAGCACCGAGGCGCGGGCAGGAAGGAGACTCGAGCCACCCCTCACGAGCTTTCGAGCAGACGCGAGGAGGGAGTCGTTCAAAGCCCGACCCGCCCCCAGGAAAAAAATGAGCCCCGTGATGCTGTCGAAATAAACGTCGCCGGATTCCATCAGAGTCGCGCGGACACTCACTGCAAAGGCGACGCCCAACGACACCGCGATAGGAAGGTCGTAATGGAAACCGCCTACCCGAAGGCCATTCCATGCATTCAGAAAAAACGAGCGCCCGGGGAACACAAGCGCGGGAACCGTAACAACGAGCGACAACCAACGGAACACCGATGCCGTCGCCTCGCCCATGCCGCGCTCAGGACCAAGATAAAGAGCGGCCGCGAACATCATGGCGTTCAGGAACAATGCCCCAGAGATGCCGACGCTTTTAAGCCGTTCGCGTTTCCAGGCCCGCGCGGCGTCACCTTCTCCTGACTGGGCCGGTGGAAAAGGGTGGTATCCCATCTCCGAAAGCCACCACGCCGCAGGGACCAAAGACGCTCCTTCGCGGAGCTTCAGAACGACAACGGAGTCTGAAAGGTCGGCTCGGACGTCCTCGACACCTTCCACATTCTTGAGGGCGCCCTCGACAAGCCAAAGACACGCCGCGCAACGTAACGCGGGAACAAAGAGCCTGTGGGTTCCGTCGGGGAACTGGGTTCGAGCGAAAAGAGCGGGTTCGTCGAAGCGCTCGGGGCTTGGTGCATCTGTTGTCGGCGAGGGGCGCGCCATCGAAAGGCCAAGGCGTGAGAAGCGGTTGTAGGCGTCACCCAGGGAATGACCTTGCAGGAAGGCGTTCACGCTCTCGCAACCCGCACAACAGAAGCGGATCCCACGACGGGCCGACACCTCAGGCACCATCGAGCCACAATGCAGGCAGACAACACTCGTGGAAACGTCACTCGAAGACCCGGCCGGCGTCATTCCATTCACCTCGATTTCAGGAAAGTTGCAGGAGTCGTGCCAAGGCACGATTCCTGCTTTCATCCTGTCATGACACTTGCGCCCACTCCGTCCATCGTGTTGCTCGCTCTTGCATCCAGCGCCCATTGCGCCGTGATGTGTGGACCCTTATGCCGTGCCATTGGAAACAGCGCTGCAAGCCAGTCGAGTGCCGTAAAGGGTGTGGCTTGGGGCTACCAACTCGGACGCGTCTTTGGATACGCGACGCTTGGCGCATGTGCAGCTCTTTTGGGGCGAGGGGCCGTTGCGAACACGCTTGCTCCGGTGGGCGACCTTTTCACGGGCCTCGTCGTCTTCGCCACCTTAGGGAAAGCCTGGACTCTGGCTCGAAGCGGCAAGCCCCTCTTCGGTCACCTGAAAAAGCCACTCATTCCCTTGCTTGCCGTGCGCGCCCACGTTCACCTTCTGGCCCTCTTTCGGGCTGTCCTGGAACGCCTGCCCCTTCCCAAGCCCTTCGCCGCAGGGCTTTCCACCTCACTGTTGCCGTGTGGTTTTCTTTTTGCTGCTTTGGGCCACGCGGCTGTGACTCTCGATCTGGCCGCCGGTGCGGTGTCCATGGCCGTCTTCGCACTGGCCACAGCACCCGCCGTGGCTGCGGGGGCTCGTCTCACCCAATGGCTCATGAGCCCGTCCCCAACGCCCCCTTCCTGGAAGGGCCCTCCGGCGAAGCGCTCCGTGGTGCGCCCAGGTTGCCCCCGATTCCTCGTGTCACCAAGTGCAAAAATGAAGCGAAACTTCGCGGCAGGGTTCCTCGTCTTGGCAGCCCTGCTTCTTGCGGCTACGGCACTGCGCCGCGAGAGTTCACCCTCGTGCCAAAGTGTGTCGGGATTCCCTTTCGCCTCGCTTGAAAAGCCCCTGCGTGACACTCTGTCGCCCAGCGAGACATTTCGTCCCACACCATGGGACACCGACGGAGGCCCCCTATGAGCGAAGCTCCCCTTTCTCCTGGCGAAGCGTCGGCCATGGAGCTCGAAAACATCAAGCGCGCGCTCGATCGCTCGGCCATTGTCGCCATCACCGACACGCGCGGTGTCATTACTTCGGTGAACGACAAATTTTGCGAAATATCCGGTTACGACCGTTCGGAGCTTCTGGGGTGCACACACAAGGTCGTGAATTCGGGATTCCATCCTCCCGAGTTTTTTCAGTCTCTGTGGAAGACCATTGCGGTTGGCAGCGTTTGGGAAGGAGAGATAAAGAACCGGCGCAAGAACGGCGATGATTATTGGGTTCACACCACCATCGTCCCTTTCCTTGACGCCCGAGGAAAACCCGAGCGTTACATTTCCATTCGCTTTGAAATTACGGCGCGCAAAGATGCCGAAGTGAAAACACTCGAATATGCGCGCAAGCTTGAGCAAAGCAACCGTGACCTCGAAAACTTCGCTTCCCTAGCAGCGCACGACCTTCAAGAACCGCTTCGAAAGATTCAAGCATTTGCCGATCGCATTGCAGCGCGAGACGCAGAACGCATATCGGAACAAGGGAATGTGTATTTGGGCAAGCTCTTAGACGCTTCGGGCCGCATGAGGGCTCTCATTTCCGACCTTCTCACGCTTGCCCGCGTCTCGACCCATGGTGGGGAGTCGAAACTCATAAATTTGGGGAATGCGGTCTTTGACGCGCTTCAAGATCTCGAACTCAAAATAGAGGAAACAGGCGCACGCGTGGTGGCCATAGACCTGCCGGAGATCCGTGCCGACCCCTCTCAGGTACGTCAGCTGTTCCTCAATCTCATTGGGAATGCCTTAAAATTCAGACACAGCGCCAGGGCGCCCCTCATCGAAATTCGTGCCGCGCACGACCTCCCTGGACGCGTCTCTGTTGCGGTGTCCGACAATGGCATCGGATTCGACAGCCGGCATGCTGACCGCATTTTCAAGCCTTTCCAGAGGCTTCACACAAGGGCAGAGTACGAGGGAACGGGCATCGGGCTTGCCGTTTGCCAACGCATTGTGGAACGCCATGGCGGAACCATTCGTGCCGAAGGGCACCCCCACGAGGGAAGTGTCTTCCATTTCACCCTCCCCTCTGCCCTTTCCCCTCTCCCTGATGAGTCATCTCACTTTCCGCTGCGCCGAAAGGGTTCCTCACATGAATGACACCCCTCCTCCTCTTCGCATCGTCGTTGCCGAAGACGACCCCGACGACCGCATGCTTTTGAGCGAAGCTTTTGACGAATGCGGGCTCACTACGGTCTCGAAGGAAATCGTTTTTGTTCAAAACGGCGAAGAACTTCTCGACTGCCTTCGAGGTCGCGGTCCTTTTAACAAGTCGGGTGCCAAAGGGTCGTCCTTTGACTCTCCGCCGCTCGTCCTCCTCGACCTCAACATGCCACTCATGGACGGACGCGAGGCTTTGAGGGCCATCAAGAACAGCGCCTCGCTTCGGTGTATTCCTGTTGTCGTGCTCACCACTTCCAGCCAGGAAGTCGACGTGGACGCATGCTACGAGCAGGGCGCGAGCTCCTTCATCACCAAACCTGTTCGCTACAGCGATCTTGTTCGCATGGCGAGACAAGTGAAGGAATACTGGCTCGACATCGTCAAGCGCCCTCGTCACTTCGACCCCTCGTGAAAGGAACGTCTTCTGTGAATGCAAGTAAGGACGCCGTTTCCATTCTTGTCGTTGACGACGATCCTGACGACGTGGACCTTCTGAAAGACGTCCTGTCGGAAATGAGAGGCTACGAAGTCGAAGTCACATGGGCAGCATCGTTCGAGCAGGCCATGCGACGCGAACCCGACAATT
>JADCJN010000231.1 GCA_020247005.1 Silvanigrellales bacterium | reverse complement strand
GTTCCCCCAAAGGGACCTCCTGGGGCGACTCGTCGGAAGATAGCAACCCGGCCGCAACCAGGACTTCGGACAACCCTGTTTCTTGGGCAAGGTCTTCGTCGAGCGCGATGAATGAAAGAACGAAAGCGATACAGACAAGCGCTCCAAAAGCGGCAATGGCCTTTTGACGATTGCCTTTGGTATCGCCGACCGAGTCCGGTGCGGCGTGAGGCGTCGGACTCGAAAAGCGCGAAGCGGCATAAGAAAGTGCGCTTCGAATGCGTCGTCCGAACGAGAGAGATTTCCATCCCTTGCTCTCGGTCATCCCCGCTGGACCGCCCCCAGCCGGAGAGGCATCACGTGGATGCTCGCGTTCAATGCGAGCCGCATCCTCTTTTTTTTCCTCTTGAACACCGATTTTCAGAGCGGGTTCATTGGCTCCACCTTCGTTGGCGAAGGCTTTGGTTTCTGTATCTTCACCGCGGCCTTCTTCGGAGCCTCGAAGGTTCAAGTGGGGGTTGGACTCAGTCTCACCATTCACGCTCACATCACCCGAAGAGAAGTGAGGTGTGTCTGAAAGTTCAAGAGAATCCGAACTTTCCGAAGTTTGTTCCAAGGAGGCAGCCGGGGTGGACACAAAAAGGGCCGACGTGGAAACAGGGATTCCCATCCCCCCCTCGGCACTCGCACCCAGGTTCCAAAGTGGCACGTCAACCGCGGCAGAAGACAGCTCTCCCTCCTGACCGGGCTCTTTCAATGTGGGCTGCTCAGCTCCATGGTCAGTGCGGTGTTCTGGAATTTTTTGAGTGGGTCGTTCCTCTTGGCTGTGTTGTTGCTTTTGCGTCGCAGCACCTTGGAAATCGAACGGGCGTGAAAGTTCTGCCTGTGCCACATCCGTGGGAGTCGACTTTCGCGTCTTTGCGAACAGTCCTTCTCCCGCTGGCTCCAAGCCCCCCGCGTGGGTTGGCAGGCGCACACCCCAGTCACCTGCCAGAGGCACGTCAGAAGACGTCGACGATGAGACTGAAGGAGACGATGAGGACAAGGACGCCGAGATCCCCGTTGCCAGAGAAAGCACTTCTTCGACAAACGCATCTTTTTCGGCGGTAGCAGGTGGAGAAAATGCAACAGGAAAGGGATCCGCTCCTGGTGAGCCGGACTCGTCGGCAACAAAAACGGGAAAGTCATCGCCGCTTGAACCCAATTCGAGAGGAATGTCGAAGCCCTCCCGAATTTCGGGAGGTGAAGGTTTCTCGGCGACTGGTTCGACAGAAAAGTCGCCGGCCAAACCCAGTTCGAGAGGAACATTTTCGTACTGTTCCACCTTCTCGGGTTCAGGTGGAGCAACGGAAGCGTCGCTGCGGACGTCGTCGGCACCTTCTGAGTCAAGAGTGAACGGAATGAAAGGTCTCTCGAGATCGCTGGAGGCAGGTGCATCGAAAATCGCAAGGCCACCCTCTTCCTCGGAAGAGTCGAGCCTTTCGGTCTTTTCTTTCTCAAGACTCGCCTTCTTCTCGGTCGACGCGTCGTCAACATCCGTTTCCTCGAAGCTGAAGTTCAGCTCGAGCGGTGTGTCGTCGCCATCGGCGGTGCGCATTGTGAAGGGCCATCTTGGGAACACTCGAACGTCGTCCTCCTCGGGGCTCGAAGAGGGCGCATCGGCGGGTTCGGGGACAGGGTTGAGGCAGGGTCTGTTTCGCATCAGACTTTGGCAGCAGGACTGGAGGTACCAACGTAACGGGCTCTGACATCGAGCAGCGCTTCCCAAGGCTTGTCGAAACGCAACGCTTCGCGAAATTCGGCCATGAGATCGAAGAGCAACGTAAGGGAATGGATGGTGAGGAGGCGGTGAACCAGAAGCTCTTCGGCGACAAAAAGATGACGCAGGTAGGCGCGTGAAAAATGACGGCACGTGTAGCAACGGCAGCCCGGGTCGAGGGGAATTTCCGCATCCTTGTGCACCGCGTTCTTCACATGCAGTTTACCCGTTGGGTTCACCGCCGTTCGCACGAACACAGTGCCGTTTCGCGCATTGCGCGTAGGCATGACACAGTCAAACATGTCGATACCAAGCAGTGCGCCATCGAAAAGATCGTCGGGAGCGCCCACGCCCATGAGGTAACGAGGCTTGTCGTGAGGCAGATGGGGCACTGTCGCCGCCAGAACGCGACGCATTTCAGCCTTGGGTTCGCCGACAGACAGACCGCCCACCGCAAGGCCTTCAAAGTCGAGTTCACGCAAAGCGCGAGCGCTGCGAGCGCGCAAGTCGCCGTACATGCCGCCTTGCACGATGCCGAATTGCGCGCGCGTGCGAGCCGAACGTCCTTCGCGAGCGCGGCGCGCCCACCGCATAGAGCGTTCCATGGAAGCGCGTGCCTCGTCGTGGGTTGCTGGGAAAGGCGTACACTCGTCGAGCACCATCTGGATGTCGGAGTCAATCGTGTCTTGAATCCCCACCACGCTTTCGGGCGTGAGGACAACCTTTCCACCGTTGAGGTGGTTGGCAAAACTCACCCCTTGCTCGTCAAGCTTGCGGATTTTCGCAAGGCTCATGACCTGGAACCCACCGCTGTCCGTGAGCAAGGCGCCGGGCCACCCCATGAACCGATGGAGTCCTCCGAAACGCTCCAGGACCTCGACTCCAGGACGCAGGTTCAAGTGATAGGTGTTTCCGAGAATGAGCCGATACCCGATATCGTGAACGTCATGAGGGGAAAGCGCCTTGACACTTCCTACGGTACCCACGGGCATGAACGTTGGTGTTTCGACGACGATGTCTCCAAAACGAAGCGTGCCGAGGCGAGGCCCGACCTGCTCCACGTCGGTGGCTTCGGGCGCATCCTCGCTGGAGCTTCTTTTTGCTTCCTGATTTTCGAACTCTCGCCAGAGGTCAGCAAGGCGAAGGTCGCCCGTGCAAAGGGGCGTTTTGTCGAATCCGCGGGGAGGCAGTGGCAAAGAAAAGGAGGCGTCCCGCGAGAAAACAGCAAGGGAACGGTGAGGAAACGACGTCATTGTGCAGACTTTCCGGAAAACTCAAACGGTGTAAAGTCGGCGCCCAAGGCCTCACTCAGCAGAAGCAACGAAGCGTCGCCGTAAGAGAAGAATCGATAACGCGCGTTCACAGCGTGAGCATACAGGGGCCTCCAGGCATCAACACCGACGAGCGCGGCCACGAGCATAATCAGTGTGCTTTCAGGCTGGTGAAAATTCGTGAGAAGGGCGTCTCCTGCGCGCGGAAGCACCCGCGGACAATGCGCAGAGCTTTGCTCTGCTGCAGCCTCGGGTTTCAAAAAAAGTCGAGTGGAAAACCAAGTTCCTGGCTGCACATCGCCGCGCCTCAGAAAACTTTCCACGGCGCGCAACGAGGTCGTTCCCACGAACACGGTGATTTCTTCGGGCGGGAGCCCTGCGGCGCGACGCATGCGCTCCGCGTTCAAACGCAAGGCAACGCCGTCGGGAACGCACGCCCACTCTTCATGCATGGCATGATCATCGACGTCTTCTGTTTGCACAGGAGCAAACGTTCCAAGGCCAACATGCAGAGTCACGTAAGCGAACTGTGCTCCCGCGCGGCAGCACGCCTCCATAATTTCGGGCGTGAAGTGCAGACCCGCCGTGGGCGCAGCGGCGGACCCTGCCTCGGTGCCGGCATAAACCGTTTGGTAGCGAACGGCATCGAGCTTTCCGTGGACGCCCTGCCCTTCCTTGCGGGGGTCTCGTCCGATGTAGGGAGGCAAGGGCATTTCGCCGAAGCGTTGGAGCGTGTCTGAAAGACTTTGCGCTTGACCCTCGGCAGAAGGCACAACGCTCACTCGAGGCGGACAAAGACTCTCCACTCGAAACACTGCCACACTGTCATCCAAAGACGCCGTGTCGAGAAAAAGGGTTTCGCCGATGCGGAGTTTTTTGAGCGGTCGCAAAAGGCATTCCCAAGGACCTTCGCCGAGAGGGCGGAGCACAAAAACCTCTCCACGCGCACCGCTTGCGCGCCGCACACGGACCCGTGCAGGGTAGACGCGAGAGTCGTTGGCGATGAAAAGGACACGCTTCGCGCCCGTGCGCTCTCGAAGTTCGGACACCAGCTGTGGGAGATTGCCGAAGGCAGCGTCCTGCAAGGTCCGAGAGGCCGCATGGTACACGAGCAAACGGGAAGCGTCCCTTGAGGCGGCGGGTTCCTGGGCAACGAGGTCTGCTGGGAGGTCGTAAGAAAATTCGGAGGTCTTCATTTCGAGGACAGAGGCCTTTTCAGTCAGTGAGTGTGCGCTTGAGATGCGGACCGAGCCTGGTGACAAACTCGTAGTTGATGGTTTGGGCCCAGTCCGAAAGTGTGTCGACACCCAAGGTTTCTGTCCCGTCTGTGCCAACGAGAGTCGCCACAACAGGAGAGTCGTCGTGCGTCGCCCGGGTGACGTCGACAATGATGTGGTTCATCATCACGCGGCCCAAAACAGGAGCGCGACACCCCTTCACAATGACGTGGGCCTTGCCCGACACGAGCCTCGGAAGCCCGTCGTAGTAGCCCACAGGCAAGAGCGCAATGCGAGTGGGCACGTCACAGCGCCAAGTGCATCCATAGCCCACGAAACTTCCAGGAGAAAGTGTTTTCACAATCTGACTCCGACAACGCCAGGAAAGAGCTGGGGAAAGGGTTGGCACAACCGGAAGCGTGAGGCGCGCAGAAAGACGCGTTTCTGTGGAAGGCCACAGACCGTAAAGGGAGATGCCCGCCCTCACCACGGAAAGGCGAGCTTGAGGAAGCACCAACGCGGCGGCGCTCGCAGCGAGATGCTGCTCCAGCACATTGGTGGTTCCGAGAAGAACTCTCAATTCATCTGTTCCCTGACGGAAATTCTCAAGTTGGAAAAGAGCGTATTCCTGCTCGGTCACGTCTTCCGTATTCGCAAAGTGCGAAAAGACACCCACCACCTCCAACACGTCGCTCGCGTCAGCAAGAAAAGCAAAGCCGCGGCGGATATCTCCCGGAGCATACCCTTCCCGCGAGAGCCCTGTGTCGATGTGGACGTGGGCCTTGGCAGGCTGAGGGAGCCTTGCCGCCCTCAGGGCTTCCACATTCTTTCTCCAGCCATCGTCTCCGACGCAAAGGGTCACGCCAGCGCGCGCCAGGGCCACGGCCTCGTCGGGTTCTGTCGCGCCAATGACAAGAACCTCTTTGCGAGGCGCATGCGTGGACGCTTCGAATGCCCGGACGGCCAGCGCGTCTTCAGGTTCAATAACGTAAAGAACGTCAAGAAGAGGATGAAGAACAGGAAGGACGGCTTTGAAGCCGTGGCCATAGGCATTGCCTTTCAGAACGCCACCGAGCCGGCACGCATTTTGCGCCAACAGGCCACGGAAAGTAGCAACGTTCCTTTCGAGAGCCCCCTGAGAGATCTCTAACCACGAGCTGTTGAGCGGAGCCATGTGAATCGCGTCCTCCCGGCAAAAAAGTCTGAGCCACTGTCAGAATAACGCGAGTAGGAAAAAACGTCAGCGGAGCGCAGGTCAGAAAAAAGACTCCTGTTCCGATAAGCCCCTCTGGACACGTCCGACGAAAAAGAACGGACGCGCAGGGGCAAGAGACGAGGAATGGGTATGAACGGCGATGGCCTCAAGGTCGTGGCACTCATCTCGCGGCGCAAGGGCGTCTGCGTGGAGAAGATGGTTTCTCTCGGCCGCAATGCGACCATTGTGTCGCGCCTCTCTCCACGCAACGTTCACTACCGACGGAAACTCTTTGCCCTAGCAGGCAACCAACAGTCTCGTTTCGTTCGACACGACATTCAGGTTGGATTCGAAAAACTCCGCGAGAGTCTCTTGTTTGAATGTGGCCCCTTGACCTCATGGCAATTCGGCTCCGACGGCTTCACGGTTCTCACGCCTTGGCTTGAAGGTCAGTGCCTCTCCGAAAATCGAAGGGTCTGTGAAACAGAAAATGACACAGCATCGTTTCGCCTCGATGCCCCGCAAACACTCCGCGATCGCCTCAGACTTTGGGTTCGTTTTTTTGAGCGTCTCGCGCAGTGGCATGCTGCGGGTGTGGTGCATGGCAATTTGAAGCCAGGAAACCTGCTTGTGTGCGACGCTCTTCCCCTGGAAATCACCGACCGCATGCCATCGGAGTTCTTTGAGCGGAAAGACAACGTACCTCACGTCGCTCTTCTCGATGGCGCGGTTGGGCATCTTTTGCAGGCTCAAAAGGGGAACACGAGCATTTCCCATACAACGGCGGAGTCAGCGGCAGAGGGCTCCTTGTCAACAGCCCATGGGCCCCTTGGGTCTGTGTGGCACGATGCCTTCTGGCTTCCTCCTGAAGCGAGCGGACTTGCTGACGGTTGTTACCTCGAGTCGTCCGACGTGTTTGGGCTTGCCGCAACCATGGCCTGGGATCTTGGCTTCATGAGCCCATTTCCGACGCTCAAAGAATCGTTTTCGCGTTTCTCGGGAAGTTCCGATTCTTCCCTTGAGGGTGAAGCCCAGCATGCCCGAAACGTGTTCGAACACCTGTGGCCTGTGTTCGTGAACACCGAGCAACGCGTCTTTTTCCATTCCGGCGCTTGGCTCCAATGGAGCAACCGCAATCCCGTCGTAGAGACACTTCGGAAGCTGCGCACGCTGCTTGCCCGCGTGCTGCACCCGAGCCGCGAAAAACGCGGAAAGAGCGCGCGCGAAGTTGCCTTCGAGCTCATGGTCATGGTGACTCGCCTTGCCGAGGCAGCCAAAGAAGAGCGCCTCGACCCTCAAGTGACTCCATTGACGAAGGCAAGTCCTGCGGAATGGCACGATTTTGGTACGCAGATGGCTCGCCTCGTCACGAAGAGCCTCGACACCACCGACACATTGCCCGCGTTCCTCGAATCCCCCGTGGGCACTGCCCGCAGGCTTTGGTTCGTCGCGAAAAATAAGGACACAAATACCCAGTCGACGCTGCGCCGCGTCACAGCGACGCTCTCGACCCTGGAAGGAAGGGCGCTCTATCTTCGCGTCAGGCACGTCGACAAAGACTTCCCCTTTGCTTCACTGAATCGATTCGTCGCATCTATTCTGGGGGAAACGCTTCGCTACAATCCGGAAGCACTCTGCAACCCCCACGCCCTCTTCAAGGGTCTCAGTGGTAAAATGCGTCTGCTCGCGCAAGTCCTGCCGGCGCTGCGCGCATACTTTGGCGATGCTTGGCGCGGTGAAGACCGCAAAAGCGAGCTTGGCGTGCATGCTCGTCACGAAGCTCTTCACGCGGCAGCCCTCAAACTGGTCTCAAGGCTCCTCGAAACTTCGCGTTTGAGGTCGGTTGTCATCGACGACCTCCACCGAGCCGATGTTTCGTCGCTCGAGGTGTTCCTCGCGGTCGTCCGTGACAAGAGCCTCTCCTTGCGTTTCGTTTTGGGAGTGCGCGAGTATGAGCGCCCGCAGGTCGGAAGCTTTCGCGCGGCGCATCAAGACCTCATGGACTCCTTGCGCGCGCGCGACCTTGGAGTCGAAGTGCTCCTTGGGCCACGTGTGAATGCCCTTGCGGGCCACATTGCCTCTTTGAGCCCAGAGCGTGCGCGTCTTCTTGCGGCATGGACGTCTTTACCCGCGCCTTTCGACTTCGATGACATCGAATTTATCGGCGCCCACGCCAACAGCATCCCAAGTCTCGTCGGCGTCGATTTCCACGACGGAAAACGATCCTTCCCCAACGCAATAGGGCGAGACATTGGCATTGCTCACGCGAAAAGCCCCCCGGCAGGGCAGGCCAGAGACGCCAACGCACTCTTGTCGATGGACACCCTGCGCTGCGCGCGCGAACTGGGTCTCCTCTCGGAACAGCGGGACGCAGCCACCGGTCGTGTCTGCGGATTCGTGTGGGCATCCGACCGTGTTTCCCTCACATTCTCTTTGCTTCTGACCGCAAAGACACGCCGTGAACTCTCTTTCCTTCTCACATCACGTCATTACGGCGACGTTGTTGCTCAAAACGCTTGGGACACCGTCTTGAGAATGGCAGACCTCTTCGCTGACTCCGACCTCACGCAAACAGCGCATGCCGCATTTGCCGCGTATTTACGCGCAAGCGAGGCTCTTCCTGACATTCCCTCGGCCCGGTTACTCGCCACGCGCTTCGCACGGCTTCAAGAACGCCTCGAAAGGCAAAAAACCGTCGATTCCGACAGTCTTGTTCCCCGCATCCGTGAAACGCTTGCCGACCTTTCAAAAGCTCTTGGCGAATTCGAGGTCGCCACACGCTTTTACGAGGCCGTCGGATGGAACACTTTCAATCCGAAGCGCAAGGCCATTCTGCGACTGAAGAGTTTCTTTCCTTCCAGCCTGCCTTCAAGAGAGGCGCGTGAAGGAAGATTCAAAGACATCGTGAGCTTTGCGGTAGAGGCACAACTTCTTCCACCAGCCGAAAAGTTCGATGAGCTCGATCCGAACCTTCTCGCGCTCCACGAAATGCGGAAACTCGAAGGGCTCATGGAAAAGGAATCCACGCTGGACGGTCGGGGTGCGGGAGGAAGAGTTTCTGTTCCTTTAAAAAATCTCATCGCGGTTTCATTGAAGCCAATAGATTCTCGAGCAGAGCGACTCCCCTACATGCCTCGCTCAAAATCGATTCGCGAAGTCACTTACGCTGGCTTTTTGCGCGCGGGACTCGGCTGGATAAACTCGCGGCTTGTCTACCCCGAAGCGGTCAGAGCACTGGCGTTGGCTATTCGAGCGGAAGACGGTGAGTCTATTGTCAGCAGTTTGTTCACTCTTCATCTTTCGGGTGGGCGCCATTTGCGCAATGATGTTCGGGCCCTTCTCCTTGAGCTGGCCACCGACGTCGCCACGCGACTCGGCGATGAAACGGAAATCGCAGAAGCCATGTGCCTGCGAGCCTTCCAGGCCTTTTTCTACGACGGCAATCTGGCGGAGTGTCGACGCTGCCTCGACATGCTGGGTGCCACGCGCAAAGACCTTCCCTCATCCATTCGTCAATGCGCCAGCAGGCTCGTTTTTCTGTGTGACCTTGAAAACGAGGCACTGGAAACCAGCAAGCTACCTGCGCTTCGGACGGCAGAACTCTTCCGGCGCCTGAAAGACACGGGATTGGGTTCTTGGGAACTCGGCCACGCCTTGGTCGATGCGCGCCCCATGAATGGGGGTTTCGAGAAAGCGTTGGGCGGAGCTCCCGATTCGGGACTCGTGGCCGACCTCCTCATTGAAATGATGGAGCAGATCATTTTTTACGGCATGCTGTCCATCGAACACGGCAATGCAGGGGCTTCTCACGCCGTTTGCGAACGCGCGCGGGCAGCGGGTCTGCGAGAGTGGCTCTCTGAGGGCATTGGGACACTCACGCTCGTTCCCGACGCCGTGGCAAAACATTGGTCAGCGCACGAATCGCAACGGGGCAAACGGACCAACGGACTGGATCCTGTGCTGAGCGGAGAATTCGCCGAAATCGAAAAGTCATTTGTTCACTCGCGACGCGGAGACTTCGTGCGGACTCCTCGAAGTGAGGGAGGCTGGCGCGCGTTCCTTTCATCCCTTGCGGCACGCACACTGACCTCAGACCTCAACGAACTTCAAAAAGAAGACGTCGTGCCGCCGCACGAGCGTCCAGAGCCTTTCCTTCACTTGGAGTCCGATGTCTGGGCTCACCAGTGGGCACACGACATCGCCATGGACGTGGGGCTTCGATACGAAAGGGCATCGAGCCCCGATCCTCAGCGATTGGTCGCTCTTGCCCGGGCGGCGGCGCAAGCGGGTTACCTTTGGCTCTCTCATCGCGTCGCCTCGCGCGCGGGTGTCGACCTTGTGAACATCGTGCGAGAGTTGGGACTGGAGGCGCAGGGCCATCTTCCCCCTTCGGTCCTGCACAACCGGGTCGCACCGGCCACACGTGTCAACATGCCAACGCAGCCCACACTCGACGTGTCGGGCACCATTGCTCTCAACTACGTGCTGGAATTTCTGCACAACATGCAGCGTTCCGTGCTCGAAGACCAACGGTTCTTGCCAGCGCAGGTGGTCGAAATTGCCCAATGCCTCCTCAAGTCCGTTCCCATGCACACCGACGCAACGGAGGCGCAAGTGGCTGAAGCGCTCAAGACGGCGGCCAGGCGCCTGGGCGCCATTGGCCCAGCAACGGCAGAGCGAGACGGCGAGGAACGAAACACGTCCAAGCCCGATTCAATGAGACTGGCAGGATGAGGTTCATGACGATGTCGACCCTACTTCAAGCGTGGATCCCAGGTGGCCAGCCATCACGTGGTGGCTGGTTTCGCAAAAACAGAGCGCCCCGCCTCAGGCACTCAGGAGTCGTGCAGTCTTTGGTCATCACCGTTCTTGGTGTGTTCGCGCTTGCCGTTGCGTCGGACGCAGAGGACAAGCTCCAACTTTTGGGAGCCGTCACGAGCACCAAGGGGGGCGTGGCACTCGTCAAGAACATTGACAATGGTCAAGTGAAAGCGTTTCGCACGGGCGAGAGTGTCTTTGGCCTCGGAACACTCCTTTCGGTCGACCGGCAGGTGATGATCGTGCTTGAAGCCAATGGCAGCATGACAAGCATTTCGAGCAAACTTGGCGGGGCCTTCAAAAAAGGCAAAGTCGTTTCGAAGGTCTATGTGTCGACGGAAGACAAACACATTGAAGACGGATTCCAGCGGGTCGGCAACAAGATCGACGTTGATGGTCGGTACCGCGACAGAATGATTAAGGAAGAACTTCCGAACATCTTGATGCAGGCGTCCTCGGAGCCTGTCATCGTGAATGGAGAAATTGTCGGCTTCCGCCTTTTCCAGTTCGAGCCGAACTCCATTTTTGCGAAGCTTGGCATGAAAGACGGCGACGTGGTGAAAGACATCAATGGGGTGGCTCTCAACAACGTCGCAAAGACAATCCAATTTCTGAACGGACTCCGAGCCGAAAACAATGTGGCCGTCACCATCATGCGCGACGGCGCGCCTGTTTCTTTGGAAATGAACGTGAAGTGACTTCGCCTTTGCCGTCAAAGGCCCTGGAATGAGCCCCTGATTCCGCAGGGAATTTTCCACAATTTCACACGATGCGTGGGCTCTAGCGAGTTTCCGAGCGGCTTTCCTTGACATACGAGGCTGGAATCGATTACGCACCTCCCTCTGTAAGAACCTCCATCGATTCGCCTCGAGGTCACGTCATGGCAGTCCCACGCAAAAAAGTCTCCCGTTCCAAGCGCAACATGCGACGCGCGCACGACGCGCTCCAGGCGCTGAACTTCACCCGCTGCACGAACTGCAGCTCCCCCAAGCTGCCACACTCGGTGTGCGAAGCCTGTGGCTTTTACAAGGGTCAGTTCTTGCCTAAGCGCTACCTGAAGGCAGACCTTCTCGCAGCACTCCGCTAAGAGCGCTTGACAGCGCCTGCAGCGAGGCCCAACGGGGCCCGCCTCAGAGTCCTTTCTTGAAAACCGCGCTCTTGAGCGCGGTTTTTCTCGTTGACCCCACCCCCGCCCCGCCTCTTCCCACCCGCGGGAAGGTGTTGGGGCCCGCCGGTTCGTGGGGTTTGAAATTTCGAAAATACGGCCTTCCTCGACGGCAACAGAGCGTCTCTGTCTCCTTTTGTCTCCCCATGCAATCTGTTCCCACACACCCTCTCCCTGTCGCTCCGACACTCCATCGTGGGGATGAAACCGCACCATGGATGAAGAACCAGACAGGGAGACAACATGAACCACAGACCTCGGGCACGCTCACACCACGGTCTCGAAGGCACGATTTTGCTCTCGATGACAGCAATAGGGAGTCTTCTTGCCATTTCCTGTGGCGCACAAGACGCCCCCGTGGACCAGACGAGCGGACGCGAGACCGGGACATTGCAAAGTGGCCTGGCAGACAACGGCCCCGCAGGACTCAACCTTCAGGCCGCGGCCGCGGGAGATCTGGCGTGTCCTCAGGGAAGCACCCTCGACACCTCCGGTTCAAAACTTTGCGTTGTTGGAAATGACGCTCTCGGGCCTTTTTCCTTTGGCATGAAAGAGAAATGCCGCGAAGCAGGAGGAGGAAATGCCTGTGAAGGCGACCGTTGGAGCCTTCCGTTTGCCCGAAATCTCAGGGGAACCTCCGTATGCCCCCCTGGGGCCACCCAAAGCGACCGCGGCGTGTGCGTTGAAGGGACGTTGGCCTTTGGGCCCTTCACTCAAGGACACGTCGAGTCGTGCTTGAAATTGGGCGGCGGTGAGCCGTGTACCGACTCTTTGCAGTGGAACGCGGCGTTTGCCAACGCGACAGCTCCCACGCCTCCCGTAAACACCTCATTGCCTTGGAAATGGATCTCAGGCCTCGACCACGGTCTGCGGACGGATGGCTGTGGCGCCGGAGACTTTCTTGCTGCGAGGGGGGGTGGCACGCGGTTGCACAAAGGCCTC
>JADCJN010000230.1 GCA_020247005.1 Silvanigrellales bacterium | reverse complement strand
CGCCCATGCGGACAACGAGTGGGGGCCTGATGTCGCGTGGGGTGAGGGAGCCGCCCAGGGGAAGCGCACGCGTGGCTTCTTGCCCAACAGCGCTTTCGTGAAAAGAGAAGGCCTCCGACTCGCGGCGAAAAGCGTTCGAATTTCCGCAGGAGCGAGTGCCGTAACAAGGTTCGACTGCAGCGTGGTCGAGGGTCATAATGTCTCCGGCACGGAGGTCTTGCACCAGACGAACGACGTAACGAGGCTCCTGATTTTCTATTTCCACCTGCCATGACGTTTCGAAATTGTCTGGGTGTTCCAAACGACCCAAAGTGTCGTGAGAGGACTTTGGTGACGACACTGCGAATCGTACGCGTTTGTTTGCTTCTGTGGGTAAAGCGCCAGACGACTGAACTTCGAGGCTTGTCGGCAGGAACGTGTCGTTGGCACGAGGGGCCGCGCAGGGGCGGCAACGGATAGTGAGGCGCGGGCCAGGAGTTTCGAGGGACGCAGCCCCCTGGGAATCGTCCCATTCCAGAAACACGCCCTGTGTGGGAGACACTTCTCTGAGGACCTGCCAGAGAACGTCTTTTTGCGCTTCAGCCACAGACGCGAGTGGCGAAAGTCCCTCAAATCGAACGCGCACAAGAGCGCGCGAAGAGGCGGGAGCTGCGCCGGTGGCAGCCCTTGCCTGCGAAACTGCCACAAAGGAAGCAACTTCGGTGAGCTCCAAGACGGGGAACGCAACAAGAAGACCCGCGGCCCAGAAAAGGCGAGGGGAACAGAACAAGGAACCCAAGCTTGTTTTAGAGCGGGCGGTTTCCATGGCTGGGCGCGTTACCTCATTTGATTTGTAGAGGCGAGCATCTCGTCGCCGGTCTTGATGACCTTGCTGTTGAGTTCGTAAGCTCTCTGGCCAACAATCATCTGCACCATTTCGTCGACGATGTTGACGTTGCTCGATTCCAGTTCCCCTTGGCCAATTTGGCCGGTGCCATTCTCACCAGGAACAGACACCGTGGGTTCGCCAGAAGCGGGGCTGACGGTGTAGAGGTTTCGTCCCATGGCGTTGAGTCCGGCGGGATTGATGAAGTTGGCGATTTGAAGCTGTCCGAGCGCACGAGGTTCGGTTTCACCTGCGACTTTCGCGGTGGTGGTGCCATCCCAACCCACCATCACGGAAAGGGTGTTGGGTGGGATGGTGATTTCGGGCACGATAGGAAGACCTTCTGTGGTAACCACACGCCCGTCGGGAGCGCGTTTAAAGGAACCATCGCGTGTGTAGGCGACGTTGCCATCGGGCATTTGGACGCGAAAGAAACCGCGTCCTTTCACCATGAGGTCGAGATCGTTGTTCGTCACCTTGATGCTCCCTTCTTGGAACATCTTTTCGACGGCGACGAGGCGCACGCCGTTGCCCACCTGGATTCCACTCGGTACGATGGTTCCCGCTTGTGAGGCGAGGCCCGGCGCGCGCAGATTTTGATAGAGAAGATCGTTGAAGTGCGGGCGTGCCTTCTTGAACGCCGTCGTGTTGACGTTAGCGATGTTGTTCGACAGGGTGTCGACGAGCTGTTGTTGTGCGTCCATGCCTGTGGCGGCGGTCTGAAGGCTTCGGAGCATGCAGGCCTCTCCTCTCATGACGTGAGTGCCAAGAATTCGACCCTCGAAACCAACATACACGGCGGGCTTTCACCTGCGGCGAGCAAACCTTTCCGCCCCACGCCAACGCCAAGGAAGGAAAATTTCGCCATGACCCTCGAGCGAACCGAGTTCTTGAAAACCTTCGACGGCAACGATCTCTTCTTCCGGTGCTTTGTTCCGCGCGCCGAAGGCCACTCTCATGGAGGCGTGGCGCGGGTGGAGGGGCTCGTTCTTGCCGTGCACGGTTTTGCCGAGCACAGTGGTCGCTATGCAGAAGTTGCCGAGGCCGTGTGCAAGAAGGGCCTTGCCTTTGCGTGCTTCGATTTGCGAGGCCATGGAAAGTCGGGGCCGCGTCGTGGGGATGCCGAAAACATCCACGCCATGATCCTCGACGTTCTCTTCGTCACCAACCACGCCAAGAGTTTTTTGGGACTTTCTCAGCGCCAAGACATTTTCTTTGGGCTGCTTGGACACAGCTTCGGTGCGTTGCTTGTCACCTACGCCGCGAGCATTCTGCACGACACGTGTCCTCCTCTTTTTCTGAGTTCGCCTCTGTACAAAATCCGTCAAGATGTTCCCGCCTGGAAAAAACTCGCGGCCAATGCACTGCCTCGTTTTGCGCCCCTGTTGCCGGTTCCCATTGGCATCGATCCGCAGAATATTTCCGTGAGTCAGGAAAACATCGCTTCTTACATGGCCGACGAGTTGAACCTCTTCAGCATTTCGGCGCGCTTTGGAAACCTGTTTTTAGGGGCGGTGAACGATCGCGACGTCAACGCCGCTGTCGCACGCATCAAGGCGCCAGTCACAATTTGCGTGGGCGAAAAAGACACCCTTGTGGATACCAATCGCGTCAAACAGGCTTTTCCCCTGTTTGGTTCACGCCGCACGCGTCTGCACACTATCGCGGGGGCAGGGCACGAAATTTTGAACGAAACCCCCGAGCTTCGTGCGGAGGCTTACCGAGAGCTTATGGCCTGGATAGACAACAAGGGGCTTCCCGCGAGTGCGCCCTGAATTTGCTCGAAAAATTTCAATTTCGTGTTCTAGTTAGAGGCGGTTTTATTGCATCTCTGAAGCGGCTTCGATAGGGAGGCCTGGCCGGTCGAGGCATGAGGTGATGCAATGAAGAGAAACAGCTTAGTTGTTCTGTGTGCAGTGGCGTTTTCGTCGCTCGGTTGGGGGCAGTCGGCCCGGTTTGGGAGCAATGGAGTCGATGGTCGGGGGGGCACAAATGGCACCTCGGGGGCGGCGGGCTCTGACAAAGAATTTGCTTTTACAGGAGCGCCCGTCGTTGTGGACGTCTCCGGTAAAGATGCGACTCCCGGTTCGAACGCCACGGATGGCACCGCGGCCTCGTCGTGTTTTCAGCCGCAAAATGTGCGTTCGAACTTGGTGGGCGCCGCTGGCGGGAGCGGTGGCCAAGGAGGCATCGGT
>JADCJN010000023.1 GCA_020247005.1 Silvanigrellales bacterium | reverse complement strand
GATTGAGCGGGGCGTAAAACGCGCGAGTCCCAACACGTCTTGCCAGCCCACAAGCAGCACGAACGATCCGTCGGCGCGCTCGACGGCGTCCCGCACGTACTGCCGTTCCGGTGGAAGGACGACAGTCGATTGTCCGTTGCTGCACACCCGCTCCACGCTGGTGCGTTCGAAGTCGGCATCCACCAGCACGTGGATACAATTTTCTTTTACAATTTCTTTGCGAGAGCGGGTTTTAAAAACAAGGCGTGGGATTTGCGGAGACTCCCACGTCTTCACCTTCACTGCCAAGCGCTTTTTTGCGTTCAAGGCGTAAAGCGTGGTGTGACCGCGCAACACGGTGAGCGCGAATGCCCTTCCATCGCCGAGGGAATAGATTTGGCGAACCGCACTCGGATCCGCCTTCGTCGCAAGGGGAAGCGTCACCGTTTTCCCAAGGGCGTTGTCATTGACGTCCCTCAGGTTCCCTTTGAATGGAACGTAACGAAATTCATGGCCCCATGTTCCGTTCGCAAATTCGTTCGCCTTGATCGTCCAAAAACCACCATCCACGAGTTCAGCCGGATGCACATCCCAAGTGCTGCTGCCTTCCATAGAAAGCGGGAGGCGGCGCCCTCTGATTTCTGCCGACGCGGCGCCCGTCGGTTCCTTTTGCGCGGCTTCTGTGTCGCTTTCTTCAATCGTCCGAATCGTTTCGCCACGGTTGTGCAGAAAAGAGCTCTGATAGGGCTTGAGCGTGAGTTGAGAGAGGAGAATTTCTCCGTCGAGGCCAATGACGTTGGGCATGCCTGAAGAGACTATCCAAGCGCGCGCGTCTTTGGGAACGATTCGAGGCATGCCCTCGAGACGCTCTCTCCAAGTTTTTTTCTCGAGCGCCACATAGTCTGCGTAAACCTCGTCTGGGCTCTTGTCGAACCCCAAAGAAAGAAGACGGCGTTCCGCGTTCAAGAAAGGTGGCGTCAAAGTCTTCCAGGAAAAGTCGTCCATGAGTTCAGGGAGGTCTTTTCCCATGGTCTTTACAACGTGCTCAAAGAAACGCCCCGCAGTAATGTAACCTCTTACAAAGACGTCGCCAGAGGCTTTATAGAGCGCATGCATGCGGTCGAAGGTGAGGAAGCTGTCTTCGAGCGCCATGGTGCGCGCCACTCCGGCTGTTTCCAGGCGGCCCATGGACTGCGTCAGATACTCGGGAAGGCCTTCTATCCACCACGTAGGCACCATGGCAAGCTGAAAACCACGTCCCACGACGCCGATATTCGGATCGAAATGCTCGTACATCATGCGGTGAACAAGTTCGTGTTGATAGAGTCCGGCGAAGTCGCCTCGGGCCGTGGGAACCTCAATATCCTGCGTGGTGAAGTTGGCGAACGCCGTTCCGTCGAGCTGGGTGCTCACGATAATGGGCACGCGGTCGAAACGGGAACGCAGATAGTCTTTAGGAAATGGTTTGCGCTCTTGGGTGTCGTTGCCGATTTTGACTCCCAAAAGGAGCGAGAGATCGGGGTACGCGTTTTCCACCGCAGTGAGCGCGTATCGCCCCACGTGGGGGGCGCGTTTGTCGTGGTAAACGGTGAAGTGATCGCTTTCGAGCCTGCCCCATTCCACGTCCCGCTGATTGCCTGGAGGCATCAAGAGGAACAAGGTTGGGAGCGCCTGCACCTGACTGGGCAACGCGAAGAAGCTTCCAAACACGCACACCGCCGCAGTTGCCCGAAGCTTCTTCACCCACCGTCTGCTCACCCACCGTCTGCTCAACCATCGTCTTCTCACCCATCGTCTCCTTAAGGGCGCAACGTTGTCTCGAACCTCTTGACGGCTTGGGCGAGATCTTCGGGTGTGTCGATGCCCAAAGGTGATTCGGTGGCCGTCACAACTCGAATGCGCCAACCGGCTTCGAGAGCGCGCATCTGCTCAAGACCCTCTCGCGCTTCCAGAGCACTGGCGGGAAGTTCCTGCGCGAAGGCGCACAGTGCACGCCAGCGGAACGCATAGACGCCGAGATGGTGAAGGAAGGGGATTTCCGCCTCCGCAGCCGCCGCAAACTCCGCTCCCCAGTCTAAGCCACCCGCCCCCAGAATGCTGCGAGGCCAAGGAATTGGCGCCCTTGAAAACGTGAGGGCTTCCCCATGTGCCGATGTCTCTACTTTCACCACGCTCGGACGCAGGAACAAGGCTCCTGAGGTGCGCGGAAACGCCAGCGTGCCCATAGGCGCGAAAGGGTGAGCGAGCATGTCGGCCGCAAGGTTTTCGACATCAACGAAGGAAAAAAACGGCTCGTCCCCTTGCACATTGAGCACCAAATCATCGGGAGACGGCTGTGCGTTGACTGGCAAAAGATTCAGCGCGGCGTGCACCCTATCCGTGCCGCTTGCAAGCAAAGGGCTTGTCAGAAAACAGAGCGCGCCGCCGGCACGGGCTTCGGAGGCAACACGTTCGTCGTCGGCGGCCACGAGCGCGAACGCTTCACGTGCAAACCCACGATCCACGAGGCGAGACGCGAGCTCCGTGGCTCGCGCAGCGACTCGGCGCACCATGGTTTGGCCACCCATCTTGGAAAGCGGCTTTTCGGGAAGCCGTGTGGAGGCAAGCCGCGCGGGCACCGCCACATAGATGCGCCCGAGGGCGCTTGCAGAAGAAGGAAGAGCCGATTGGTTTTCGAAATGCGGTATCATACAAAGGTCCCCATGAGGGCGAAGCTTGAGCCTCTAACCTACACACGACGGAGAGACCGTGCCACGCCCCGCCAGCGCCGTCGCTGCCGACGGACTCCCCCTGTGGGACACATTCGAGGCTCTCTTCTTTTTGGTCGCCGGCCTTTCCGCGGGTGTGGTGCTTGGCATTTTGTTACCTTCGCTTTGGCGCACCTTACGACGCCGTTTCCGGCGCGTCGACAAGGTCGCTCCGCTCGACGAACGGCTCCTTGCGGACGTCCTGCCGCCTCTCGAACTTTTGAAAGGAAATTTATCGGAGTCCGAATCCGACGAAAGGTGCGAGGAAAGCGACAACAACACCGCGCCAGAAGGTGCGAAAACGCAGTGGACGCTCCCCCGGGCGTCCATTGCGGAAGCGTTTGTTTACGCTCGGTTTCTGATACAGGAACGCAAGGCAAGAGAAGCGATTCGTGTTTATCTAGAGCTCCTGCGCAACGACCGCATTTCCAAGGGTCAAACCAACCGTGCCTTATTTGAGCTCGCACAGTGCTATGCGGACATCGGACTCGAGGCCCGCGCCCTCGACACCTTCCTTGAACTCCACTACCGCCGACCCGAACGGCCTCAGGTTCTCTTGAAAGCCCTGGGCGCATGCCGCCGATTGAACGACGAAACACGCCTCTTGGGCTTGCTCGACTCCTACAAAGGAACACGAGGCGCAGAAGTCCGCGAAGCGGCCGCGTCCACTCTCTGTGTCTTTGCCGAGGACGCTGTGTCGGCGGGACAGGCAGCAAAAGGACTCATGCTTGCTCGCAAGGCGCTTCGCTGGCAGGGCTCCGATCCCCATGGTCAGAGCCTCGTGTGGCGTGTGACGAGCGATGAGGCGTGGGCTGGAGCGCAAGGAGACGTCAAGAACCTCTGGAGCACGTTTGGCGCAGACTGGGATGCCCGATTTGAAATTTCCAAGGAAACAGGGCTTTCACCTGCGGCCGGTGCCCATCATCTGGCGTTGCGACTCGCCCACCTGGCCGCGAGCCCAGAAGCAGGCGACGACTTTCGGGCGCTGAGGCGGGAGTTTAAAGAAACCGCAGGTTTTCATGAGAGGGAGGGCAAGGTCGAGGAGGAGGAGCTCTTCGAAGGCATCGCCGTTTACGGATTCCTTGAGTTGTTTCGGTACGCGCGCATGGCGCAAGACGCTTCAGTGGCTTCCCTGGCGCCACTGCTTCTGGGGCCAAAGGCCGCCGCTTTCGTGGAAAAGAGCCGCGCCTTGCTGGTGTTGGCTGGCTTCACCACCCCTTGGCCACTGCTCATGTTTTTTCTGCACATCTGTGGCCGATGCCAGGCCGTGTCGGAAACCTTTCAGTGGAGCTGTCCACGTTGCGGAGGTCATGCCACGCTTCAACCCGCCACACCCCGCCCCTGGATAACCGTTGAAAATGGTCGCTCCATCTCTTAAAGGACACTGCGAAACGTTTGAACCCGCAGCACCTTGCCTCCGGAGCCCCTGCACACATGTCCACTCGACACGGGACCCTCACCCGCGCTCTCGCCATTGACGCCCTCGTCCACGTTCTGACCCGCAACATGCACGCCGACGTCGCCCTCGACCGTCTTTTTGCCCACCAACCCGAGCTTCGCCCCCTCGACAGAGCCTTCGTTTTTGAAATCGTCTACGGCTCCTTGCGTTGGCTTTCAAAAATGGACTGGATCATGGGCCACATGATCGACCGCCCTTTCGCCAGCCTCGACCCGCGAGTGCTGGCTGCACTTCGCGTGGGCACCTACCAAATTTTTTACATGGACCGTGTGCCCGACCGCGCTGCCGTGAGCGAGACGGTGGAAGCGATAAAGCAGGTGGGTGCACCCAATGCGGCAAGCTTCGTGAACGCTATTCTTCGACGAGTGTCGCGCAAAGCCGAATATTTTCCCAAGCCCGACAAGGTGAAGCAGCAAGCTGAATACCT
>JADCJN010000229.1 GCA_020247005.1 Silvanigrellales bacterium | reverse complement strand
CCGGAGACATCGCAGCCATCGGACCCTTCACTGTGGCCATGACGGACCTCTGTGAGCAGCGCGGGGGAGGAGAGTCGTGTCGGCGTGAAATGCCGTTCGAACTTCCCGACCGAACTCTCGTTTTCGCGCAAAGGTGGGATCGTGATTTTACAGCCCGAATTCGCGGTCCTGGCCTCTGCGCTCTGGGGTCGTCTCCGCTGACACGCTATGGGGGGTATTGCGTGGAAACGGCTGTTGCTCTCGACGGTCGCGTCGTAAGAAACGCGTACGGTCCCTTTTCTTCGGGTCTTGTTGAAAAGTGCATTCAAAGCGGCGGAGGCACGCCTTGTTTGACCCAGCGCTGGGACGCGGATTTTCTGCTCACCCTTCTCTGAAAGTGTGCGCTGTTAAGGAACGATGGAGACGCCTTCGGGCGCCTCGTGAAGAACAATGTCCGCGTGCACGCTCTTGGCCTCCTTTGGCGTCACAACTCTCACGCGGAGGGGGCCTTCGTAGGACCGTGGGGCGGCGGATGCGAAGGAAGGCGCACCTTTGAAATGCGTAGACCTCCCAGAGCCATCGATGACAGTGATTTCTGTAAGGGCTCCCTGGTTCACCGCCAGCGTATAAGTGCCTCGAAGAGGCAACGTCACAAGAGAAAAATCGAGGTTTCCATCCAGTGCATATGGGAACGCATCACTCGAGAAGCTCCCTGCTGTGACGCGTTGCGGAACCGTGTGCGTCGTAAACCAGGGGACTTTCCGGAAGGAATCTTTCAATGCCGCGCTCACTGCGCTCGAGACCTCCTGAAAAACCGTCATGGCGCCTCTTCCCGTAGAAGGAAGATACGAGCCTTTGACGATTCCCACGAGTTGAGCAATGGACGCGTTGCTGGAATCCCCTGTTCCGGGCTTCATCGGCAGAAAACTCAAGAGTGGGGCACCGTGGGAAAAGCCAGTGTGCGGGCAACGCGTTTCAAACACAGTCCCTTTTCGGGGTCGACCGAAGGGATCGAATGGAGCAGAGGCAACACCTTCACAAATGAGAGGCGCTCGCCCTCGCATGTCGTTCTTCGAGCCCAGAAGTCCCTCGGGGCCATGGAGGCGAACGTCTTCTCCCACATCTGTGGGGCTGTCGGCGATGGAAACGAAAGCCTCCGGCGCGTTATCGACTTCAAAAAGTGCGAAGTCTTCTGCTGGCGCACCGGAACGGAAGAGAGCCGCGTTCACGGCAATCATCTTTTGACAGAGAGCCTTCCTCGGAAACGGTCGTTTTGCGTCACCATTGAAGACAACACTGGCTGAGAGGCAGTCAAGAGCACCCAGGAAACAATGTCCCGCCGTGAGAACAACACGACCTCCCAAATGCACGGCAGTGCACGTCAGGGCTTTGCCACGATCGGCGTAAGGAAACGTCGAGACAGTTCCGGTAGCCAGGAAAGCCTGGTTCCAAGTGTCGGCAGAGACTGGCGAGACAAGAAACGCGGACAACAAGAGCGCTCCTGCACGGGCGCCTACCCAGACCAAGGCATTCACTCTTGAGGCTCCTTGCTGGAACACACCGCGGAGTTCATCATTTCACCCATGCGTCGGGCTCCTGCAACACTGGGGTGCATGGTTTCTGGCTTTAAAAACGAAGCAAAGTCTTCGAAGAAGGCATCGGCGTTGACAAGATGAATGTTGTTGGTGGAGTCGGCCGTTATGGCCCGGAGGGCCGCGTTTGCTTCGTTCATGGCAGCGCCCAGTGCGCTGAGCAGGGAACCAGATTCTTTCAGAACATCGATGAGAAGCGCAGTGACGAGTGGACGCGCCAGAGCAGGCAGTTGGGCCTGCTCTGAACGGCCGCTCGGATCGCGGGGGCGGCTGCGGTCGAAGGCTTCAAGCGCAGCCCTCGCTCGCCGCTTCTCTGCCCCAGAAAGTTGTGGTCCGAGGGGAACGGCATCCTGTGACGCATTCCCTGGGGGAGTGAAATTCTCGGACTCTCGACGCAACCAGATGAGAAGTTCGGAGGCGAGATCTTTCCCTGTCATTTGCGAAGCAAATTCTCCCAGAATAGCAGCGATGACGGGTTCATAGCGCTTCGTTTTGAAACGATCGGGGGCATTGTCAAGAAGCTTGGCTATGAGAATAGGAACGGCCTCGGGAGACGCTGCAGTGTCGCCTCGAGACACACGACGCATGACTTCGTAGAAAGCAGTGCGCACATTTTGAGCGCGCACTTGGTCGAAAAGATCGGGGCCATTGGGCGATCGTTCCAGCGCACCAATAAGAAAACGGAGAACCAGGCTTGAAGTTCCATTTTCGCGCATGAGGGAAAGAGTGCGAACGAAGGCGTCCCAGAAAAGGACATCGATGGCAAGAACGATGCTGGGTTTGTAGGATGCGAGCCGCTCGGAAACAGCTTCAATGGCTTGTGCCCGCGCGAGCGGGTCGGCCCACCGTGACGCTTCGAGTCTGGCAAGAAAGGGAGCCCCTCCCTGAGTGCGAAAGAGATCTTGAAGCCGTCCTCCGTCAACCGAAACGTCAAACACCTTTGAAAGCGGAACATACTGTCCATCTCGAAAAGCATACGAAGTCATGGCTACGCCATGGCGCGAGGATTTTCGCACATCAAGATTGAAGCGCGTTTCGATGCCACCAATAGCATCGGCCTCGTTGAGTAGGCGAGTTCCTTTTTGAAAAGCTTCGAGTTCCCGTGTCGAGAGAAGTTGCACGTCATCGCGTGCGCGGCTGAAGTGCCAGACACCCGTGTACCCTTCTGTTGCGGCTTGAGTGTCGGTAACATATCCCTTTGGCTTTGAAGCGCCGTCATTTTCGACGGCAAAAATGCCGTCGGGTTTACGCGCGTCGTCTTTCCAAGGGGCTTCCGTCAGAAAGCGGACAAGGAAGTTCCGCCGCAACCAATAGGCGTCGCCAGTCAGAATGTTGTTCTGCGTCTGTGCGAGACTGGCATCACACCCAATGCAGCCGTGTGTGAAGCTTGCTCCCAGACTCAAGATGCGTCCAAAGCGCTCTGCTTGAACCTTTGGTGCGAGCTCGCTAAAACAGAACTGCGAGGCTCCCTTTGGAAACACCTTGGGGACGGGTGGAAGGTTTTCCTGCCCCGTGAGGTGAGTGGTGGCTTGAGCCGTGGTCGCTATAATGAGTCCAAAGGCGCCCGTTGCGGCGACAATGCGCCAGCAGGCGTTTGAAAAAGCCATTTCTGTCTGCCTCTGTCGCTGCCACGAAAAGAGTGACCTACATGTAAAGTAACATTTCAAAATTCTAAACGTTACTTTAATCCTTCGGGCGGCACTTTTTGAGCGTCAGGTTTCCGTCAAAACACGGGATCGCAGAAAAAATGAGTTTCCCAAGAAGACGCCGTCATCACCATTGTGAGCACTCCAAGCGGCAAGCCGCGCGTTGGTGCATGCGTCTGCCGATTCTGGTGACTCGGTGAGGAGACTCCCTTGGGTTCTTTCGAGTTCATGGCACAGAAGCACAATTTGAGAAAAAGTTTCGGGTGGGCTCTGCAGGCCGAATCCATCTTTCACAAGCCTCTTTGCAAGCGACGCATAGTGCGACATTTGCTCGTCGTGCTCGGGACTTGGTGTTCCTGTTTTGAAATCGAGGACGCAAGCCAAGAGTGTGTGGGGTGGCAATGCAAGAACACAGGAAAGGGCTGCGGGAGAAAGAAAAGCCCGTGGAAAATCTTTGGCTTCGATGTAACAAAGGAAATCGAGGATATTGCGTGCTGGAGCGTCGATCAAAAGAAAATCAGCGTTGAACATCTCTATTTCAGAATGTTCACTTTCACATTCTGGGTCGTGCCAAATTTCGAGCTCCTGCCACGTTCGAAAAGCCAGACGACGGAGCGTGCGCGCAGGATTCTCAGCATCGAGTGCGAACTCCTGTCGCGCGTGGTACAAAACACCCTGTGAGGCCGCAAGGCGACGCGCGTAGTAGGGGTTGAGTTCTGCCCGTGATCGGAGCCCTACGCCTTCCCGGGGCGATTTTAATGGTGCAGCGGTCGCAGACATGCGAGCGATGGGGGCGGAAGGAGCGCCAGTGGCATGGGCAGAGCGGACAGCTGAAGTCGATAAGGGAGGCCATTTCCAGCGTCCGGGAAAGGGGACTTCAAAACTCGCAGCGTGCCAAATGCTCGCATTTGTTTGGTCCAAGCCTTCCAAGCCCGGCAACACTGCAGGTGGACGAACTTTGTCCTCGTTTCCAATGGTCTCGGGTGGCCGAGGCGACCAATGCAATGCCGAAGGTTCTGTAAAACTAATCCAGGGTTTTCCTTCCACAGCCCACGAAGACTCGTTTGATGCCCAGGGTTCTTCCCACTCTTTCTTCGCGCGTCCCGTTCCGTTTTTGACGGACACATGGCCCGTGTTAAAATAGAGGTCGAGGTAACGCGCGAAAACGCCTTCTTCCAGGGTCTTTATCTTACATTCACGGTAGTCGCCTTTTTCGTGGAGGGCGAGAGTTCCGAGCTTGTCACGCAAAGAATTGCGCCGGTTCGAGGCGGGCAATGGGTGAACAAGCGCAAGGAATTCGCGAGCTCGCGTGAAGGCCGTATAAAAGACACGCTGACGTTCGTATGTTTCTTCAAGGGACTTTTGGAGGTCTGTAAAATGAACCTCCTGTGGTTTCTTGGCCCCTTCTTTTAAAAAGGGAGCTGAGGTTGGCCCCACGGCTTCATCGTTTTCTTTCCACCTCAAAACACCCAGCGTCGTGCGATCGGCAGGAAGCCATTTGAGGATGGGGCGAGTGTCGTGGCTCACGAGTTCAAAGTCGCGCACCTTGCGGTCGCGACGTGCCTGAGGCCAGAAGTAAACATAGGGCCACTCCAAGCCTTTCGCGGCGTGAATCGTCATGACCTGTACCGCATTGGGGTCAGACGCCAGCTGTGCATCGAAGTCCATGCGGACCCGCCAATGCTCGATTCTTGTGGGGAGGTCTTCGTACCCCTCCAGGCCCGAACGCGCGCCACACCAAGCGGAAAAAAGGATCGCGAACTCGTCACCGAGTGCGCATTCAAGTGACTGCTCGTACGAGTCGCTGTCCCCTTGCTCTCTGCCTGACATGCGTAGTGTCTGCCAAGCCTGGAAGGCAAACGCCGGTGAGCACATGCGCGCTGCATGCCAGCGACAATGAAACGCCTTCAAAGAAGGCCAGCGCAATGCTCCGCCTTCGTCTGCGGGGCCCTCGGGGAAAGAGTCGGGAGTCGCTTCAAAGAAGAAGGAAGCGGCATGGCTTCCATACGCCGAGAAAAACGCGACGCATTCGTTCCAAGGCAAAGAAACGTAACAGGAACAAAAAACCTCGAAGAGTTCTATGCTGTTTAGTGGGCGAAGCAGCGACTGCAGAAGAAAAAGAGTGGCACGAAGGTGCGAGACGCGCCTGGCATCTCCACTTCGACCCACCCCGGAAACCAAAGCCGTTGCGGGCACACCCGCTGCAACCAAGCGGCGTGCGGTTTCTCGGACATGCTCGTTTCGCTCGCACAGAACCGCAACGTCTGACCACGGGAATCGAATGATGTTGCCTTCTGCGTCGCGCGTGGAGCGTGTTTGGCCGAGCGCCAGGACGTTTTTGCAAAACACGTCCCAGAGGTACTCCCGCAGAGCTCCCGATGGGAGTGAATCGGGAGCGCCTCGCTCCTTGCCCAACGACGCACTGAGGATTTCGACACGAACGGAGTCTCCTCCGTCGCATTTCCCTTCTCGTCCTGCCGTGAGGGGGTTGTGGTGCACGCGGCGTGCGTTGGCCGCCGCTTGGAATCCGCTTCCCAAGAACGGGTCGGGAAAAACGTCTTCAGCCCAATTGAAGGCAATGGCAGAAAGCGTATTGATTTCCTCAAGAAGCCGAGGATCAGAGCGAAAATTTCGGGTGAGTTCAACGTGGTGCCATTCCTCGTTGTGCTTGAGCGACTCCATGACCTCGACGTGCGCGTTGCGAAAGCCATAGATGCTTTGTTTTGGGTCGCCCACCACCACCATGCGCCCGCCACGGTGCGTGGCGAGTTTGTAAAGCAAGGCATGTTGGATGCGACTCGTGTCTTGATACTCATCGACAATGAGTTCCTCGGGTGCAACGGGGAATTCAGCTGGAACAGCGCAGTCGAAGAGTGTTCCCGTGCGGCAACCCTCAGGAGCGCAGTAGAGATTGTAAAGAAACACTGAGACGTCGGTGTAGGTGAGTGTTCCTTTAAGGAGCCGTTCGGCGTAGCACTCTCGGGCAAGTGTCCGGAGGCTTGCAAGAACTTCGGGAAGTCCCGGGTGGTACGACTTGGCGGCAAGGAGTGGCGGGGGCACGTCGAGACACAACATATGTTCGGACAGCAGGGCGGAGAGAATGCCACCCAGCACACCTTCGTTTGAGCCCGACGGGGAGCCCAAGCCTGCCGACGCCGACAGACCTCCCTGGCTCACCGAAAGAGCTCCTGAAAGAAGGAAGTCGCAGACGACGCGAGCCAGGGCCTCGTTGGAAGAGAAACCTTCCAGCACGGCCTCCAGCCGGCGTGCCAATTTTTCTTTTACCAGGGCTTCATCGAGAATGGTGATGGACGGCGGCGAATAGCGATGGATGTTGACTGTGTTCGCCCACAGACTGCGAATGGCGTCTTCCCAAAAAATGGGAAATCGGGTTTCTACAAGCGAAAGCAGGAGAGAGTCGATGGTGCTGACGTGCACGAGGCGCGCCTCGGTTTCGAGACCCTTTCCTGCAAGGGTGCGCTGTACGCGTTCCCGAAGTTCGCGATCAGCTGCGCGCGAGAAGGTGACAAGAAAGAGTCGGGAAGGATGAACGCCGCCGGGAACACGCGGCGTGCAAAGGCGCGCCGCGCGGCGCGAAAGAACGTGGGTTTTGCCCGCTCCAGCGCCTGCTTCAATCAGCAGGTGTTTCTTTTTCTTATGCTGTGGATGCGATGCCGAGGGGAAAGCCACAGCCTCCCGTTGGGCCTCGGTGAGGTCGGCAAACAGGTCAGAAGTGCTCATGCAGAGCCTCCGACGCTTTGGTCACGAGGCTTGGGACAGACGTGAATTGCAGGACAATACAGGCAGACCGAGGCATTGCGAGGATCCGCTGGAAAACGACCCGCGGCGAGATTAGACGCGAGATGTTCGTATGTCGTTTCCAATTGGGCGTAGGGTGCGCTGCGGCGGTCGACGGCCTGACCACCGAAGTCTGCTGAAAGAAACACATCAGCGTCCTCATCGAGGTTCTTGAGCCGATACAGTGTGAAGTCAGCCACGGGATGTTCTTCGTGGCTGCGGCACCACGCGAGTGTATAAAGTGCACCTTGTACCGAGAGTCGCGCCTTGTCGTTCACGGCTTCCTGGGGCAAAAGAACGAGCTTCTCTTCCGTTCGACGAACTTTCGAGGTTTTGTAGTCGATGATGTGATAGCCGCGAGGCGAAAAGTCGACCCTGTCGACGCGTCCACGAAAAGAAAGTCCGCCAAGTTGCAACTCAACGCGGAACTCCGGAAACCCGCCTGGCTGAAGATCAGGTGTGGCAAGAAGACGTGCGAGGTCGGTGATAACAAGACGCAAGAATGCCCTTTTGACCGTCTCTTGCATCAGCAAATGGCGAAGCTCAGTTGGGCCTTCGTAGCCAGGCGAAAAAAGCGTTGACGTGATGTCGGCAACAAAACTCTGCGCGATGTTCTCGAAGGGTCCTTCCACGTGTTCTTTCGTCAGCGCTCCCCATGCGTCGAGCCATGCCGAAGGCGGTGCCTGGACAAGGAACTCCGGATCCGACAACAACGACTTCACCGCTTGAAGGTATCGAACGCGATGGGCATTCTTTTGCGGAACCTCCTCGAACTGGTGGCCTACGAGTTTGTAGAGTGAAACGAATTGTTCCGCCACGCGATGCACGGCAATTCCTGTTTCTTTTGGCGGGGGGGACGTGAAGTTTTCTTCGGCCACTTCCAAGCTCAAGACGTCCAAAAAATAAAACTTCTGCGGACAGTCGACATAGCGTTCGAACTGCGTAATCGAAAGCGCCGCGGGGCCTGCAGCGACAGCAGATTGGGCTTCACCACGCCGCAAGGCGGCCGCCTTCGCAAGTCGCGCAGGCCAGCTCAAGTCGATGAGCGGCGGCAGACTGGCGAGCGTTTCGAGAGTCAACCATTGAGGCGCGCGCGCGTCGGTTGTCACGCGCACACCTCGTTTGTGGGACAGGAAATCAGGAAACGCTTCGAATTCCTCGAGTCCTGTGATCCAAAATTCAAGAGGCACACCCAGGCTCGCAAGCCAGAGATAGAAACCCCTGTACGATTCATCGGTGGCAGGGAGTTCGATTGCGACACCTTTTGCGCGCAAGGCCGCCATGGCGTCGTTAAGTATTTTTATGATGAAAGAGGGTGAGCGTGGGGCATGAGGCCGTCCAAGGGCCACAAGACGGCGCGGCATTTCGAGATTCGGAAAATACGAGAGTGCGCGGGGAAGCTTCGAAAGGGGGTGGGCATCTCCCACTCGAACGGTTTCTCCCATGCAATGGTTCTTCCAGAGCTCCATGAACTCAGCGTCGTGCGCGCCAATGTAACTGAGGCCATAAGCCCGGGCTGTGGAAGGAAGGTCGCGCGCGAAGAGGTCGAGAAGAGACACCCCTTCGGCGAGGTCGTCCCAGTGGCCCTGAAGAGTTTTTGCCAGGGCTCGCCAGGCGTCTCCCTGATCGTCGGGGCTTGTGTCGCTAGCTGAGCCCACCGACAAGGCAAATCGTTCCAGGACCTCTTCATGCAGGGGTTGCGGACCCGATGCGTTGGCGTCGAAGGCCCGCTCGTCGTCGAGAGGGAAGTCGGCGAGGAGCACGAGGTCACGTTCGCGCCCCGCTTGCTCCACGCGAGAAGTTGCCTCCTTCCAAAGGTGACGACGCGGAGCCAAAATGCGAGCTTCAACATGGTTTAAGGGTTTGACTGAATCGGTGTCTGCTGTGGAAAGGAAACAACGTGCGTGAAGGGTTTGCCACGACGCGTCGGAAAGATGCCGCCGAGCAAAGAAAAGTGCGTCGCGAAAGGCATCGACGATGGACGCCTGAAAGTTTCCAGGACGATAGCCCACAGTCGAGCGCGAGAGGTCGCCATATTCGGGAGCCGCAAACCAGAGGAGATGCGACGTGACGACTTTCGAAGGAAGGGCCGACTCCAACAGCACATGGTTGCGAAAGTCACGGTCGAGATACTCAAGCACGAAAGCTTGAAGACGAGAAAACTGAGGCAGCAGTGAGCGGGCGCCCTGGTAGGCGCAAAGAATCTGTTTAAACGCCGTTTCGGTGAGAGAAAGCTGCTTGCCTTGAGTTCCCTTTTCAAGTCGTTGGGTTTCCAAAAGGAGCTGAAAAAGATTCTCGCCCTCGGGAAACTCGACGTCCACAAGGGTGAGAATCTGCTTTGCTGTCGACAAGGCATCGGTCGCCGGAAAACGGAGTCGCAAAAGAAGAACGCGCAAGAGCTTTTCTTGGGTCACGACGTCGAGGAACGGCTTTCGGAACGCATGAACAAGTTCGGGCGTCAGATTTTTTTGCCCAACGGCGAGTGCTTTCATCAGCATCTCGGCAAAGGAGTCGAGGGTGTACATAGTGACACCCGCAAGTATGCCGGAACGAGAGTTCCGTAAGAGAGAAACCCTCCTTGCGAGAACCGCGCGTACGGCAAGAAGATCCTCTTTGCGCTCGCAAACCACGACAAACCGAGAGGCGTCGCCTTCCGAAACGGGATGACAGGCCACGGCAGCGGCAAAGGCATCGAGCGCGGCGTGGTCCTCCAAGAGGAGCGACGTCGAAAGGTGTTCGACGAAGCCTGACCCGCTTGCAGAAACTTTCAGTGAGACGCTCCTTTGCCTGTCTTTCCGCCTTGGGCGGCCAGATACTCCGCACGGAGTTCCTTGCGCAGAACTTTGCCGATGGGGGTCATGGGGATTTCTTTTCGGAATTCTATGGTGCGAGGCACCTTGTAAGCCGTCAAGAGTTTCTTGCAGTGCTCACGGAGTTCTTCGGGTGTCACTTTGTCGCTTTTCGGAACGACGTAGGCTCGCACCGCTTCACCCGACTGTTCGTCGGGAATGCCGATGACGCCCACAAATGCGACCTCCGGATGCTTGGCCAGTGCGCCCTCCACTTCGTTGGGATACACGTTAAAGCCGCTGACCAAAATCATGTCTTTCTTCCGGTCGACAATTTTGAAAAAGCCATTGGCGTCCATCACCGCCACATCGCCCGTGTAGAGCCAGCCGTCTTTAATCGTTTTTGCCGTTTCCTCGGGACGTTTCCAATAGCCGAGCATGACTTGAACGCCGCGTGCAATAAGTTCTCCTGGTTCGCCCAAAGCGACGCACTTGCCGTCGTCGTCGACAAGCCGAACTTCTGTGCCGGCATGGGAATGCCGATGCTGTCGGGCAGAAAATGACCGCCGATGGGCTGCACACAAATCACAGGACTCGATTCGGTGAGGCCATACCCTTCGGCAATGGACTTGCCCGTGAGCTTTTGCCAGCGTTGCGCCGTGGCCGAAAGAAGCGCGGCTCCTCCCGCAATGGCGATGCGGCACGATGCCGCTTTTTCTGCCGTGAACCAAGGTTCGTTCATGAGCGAAGAGAACAGTGTGTTCACACCCGAGATGACCGTGAACTCGTGTTTCTCGAAGGGTTTTTTCAAATTTGACATGGGACGAGGGCTTGGGATGAGGACGTTGTGCGAGCCCAGACGCCAGCCCAAGAGGAGATTGATGGCGAAAGCGAAAATGTGGTACAAAGGTAACGCCGTGAGGAACACTTCTTTGCCAGGCCGAAGGTTCATTCCTACGACCTGTGAAACTTGCTGGAGGTGGCCCAACAAATTCCGTTGCGTGAGCATTGCACCTTTGCTCACGCCTGTGGTGCCGCCGGTGTATTGAAGAACCGCGATGTCGTCGAGAGACGTGGGCGTTTCACCCGCGGGCACTTCGCCAGGCCGCCATGGGCTTTGCGAAGAATTGAGCGTGCGTGCACCTTCCGCAACAGCCGCGAGGAACGGCACAGCATGCACCTCAAGCTTGGGAATTTTCTTTTCGAGTTTGAGCTTGAATTTGATGAGAGCTCGAAGAGGCAGCGGAAAGAAGTCTGCGATGCTGAGGGTGACCACGTGACGCAGAGAGGTTTTTGGAACAACCTCCGTGAGCTTGTCGGCAAACATGTCGATGATGACGAGCGCTTTTGCGCCTGAGTCGTTGAGCTGGTGTTCCATTTCGGATGCCGTGTAAAGTGGGTTCACGTTCACAAGAACGAGTCCCGCCTTCAAGATAGCAAACATGGCCACGGGTTGCGCGAGGCAATTGGGAGACTGAACGGCAACGCGATCGCCTTTCACAAGGCCGAGAACATTGCGCAGATAGGCTGCGAAGCGGTCGGAGAGGACGTCCACCTCCGCGTAGCTCAGCTTCCCTTCCATCCCGTTGGGGAGGCAACACGTGAAGGCTTTCAGGTGGGCATATTTCTTCACGCCCTCGCGAATGACGTCGGCGACCGAGGTGTAAGGAAAGTCCCCTACTTCGGTGCTCACGCCTTTTGCATAGGCTGGGATCCAAGGTTTCGTGTCGTAAATGTGTGCATGCGTTCCGCTCATGGACCCGTTCGCCTCCAGGGGTGGGGTTCTCTTTGCGTCTCAAAAAGAGAAGATATGCTGTCGTTTTGACAAACGAGTGAAAGCTATCAGAGAAACGTCCACGTGACAAAGTGCCGAAGCCCGTGAGAAGAGGCTGGGGGTGTGCCTTTTGTGAGCATACGAGAGGCTCCTTGAGATTCCCCCTTTCCTGCGAGGATGCAACGGACACCATGAAAGAGACCTTGTCTGAGCCCTCGGGAATCCGTCGCTTGCCAAGCCACGTTGTCGACCTGATCAAGGCAGGCGAAGTGATTGAGCGCCCAGGAAGCATTGTCAAAGAGCTTTTTGAAAACGCCGTGGACGCCGGTGCCACCGAGGTGACCGTCGAGCTTCTTGATGGGGGCCGGGCCCTTGTTCGCATCGTCGACAACGGGTGTGGCATCCGCCCTGAAGAAATTTCGCTGGCACTGGAACGCCATGCCACAAGCAAACTCACTCTTCCTGAAGACCTCCTTGAAATGACGACGTTTGGTTTTCGCGGGGAAGCGCTTGCGAGCATTGCGGCCGTGGGGCGTCTGACGCTCCGTTCTCGGGTCGCAAACGAGGCGCTCGCGAGGGAAGTGGATGCGGAATCGGGTGTGCTGTCGGAACTGAGGTCGGTGGCGGCACCCGTGGGCACGTCCATCACGTTGAAAGACCTCTTTTCGTCGCTTCCTGCGCGCCGGAAATTCCTGAAGTCGACCGCCACCGAATTTTCGCATGTGCAAGACTATCTGTTGGCCATGGCACTTGCCTACCCGCGTGTGGGCCTGCGTCTCGTGCACAACGGGCGCGAGGTTTTTCGCTTGCCTGCCGCGCCTGACCTCAGCACTCGGTTTGCGGCCCTTCATAAAGACGAAGCGGCCGCCTTTGTTCCGTTTCGCTATGAACGCGGCAGTTTTCGCGTGGAGGGTTTGGCTGGACTCCCTGAAACAGCGCGTCCCTTGCCTCGGCTTTTTCTCACCTTTGTGAACGGCCGCCTTGTGAAAGACAAAGTGGTTCGGGGTGGGGTTTTGGCGGCGTACGGAGGCCTTGTTCTCAAGGGACTCCTGCCCTCGGCGGTTGTGTTTGTGACGATGGATCCGGCCCGCGTCGACGTGAATGCACACCCTGCGAAAACGGAAGTTCGACTCGAAGATCCCCTTGTGGTGGAAGATCTTGTGACAGTGGGTATTCAAGAAGCGCTTAAGAAGCGGATTTCCAGCTCCATGCTCGGGGCCCGGTCGACCTTCGAAACGCATGTGACTCCCACGCGGAGCGGGGCGACGTCCGTTTCGCCGGGGGCGGCGCCGCGCTTTGCGAAGACCGATGAACCACACAGCGCGCCAAGGACTGCCAGCGCCCGTGTGCCCTTTTCTGCGAGTGCCTTTGCACCAAGCCTCGAGAGGGATGGTGGGGCGCCCGCACCGCGTCTTGAGACCGATCGTTCCCCCGCTGTTTTCGCCTCTCGTCTTTTGGAAACGGAAGCGCGCGCGCAGCCCAAGGAATTCACCGCGGTGCGAGGCGCCTTCGGCACCGACTGTCATTACCTTGGACAATATGCGAATTGTTACCTCATGTTTCAATCCGACGGCGATTTATTGATTGTCGACCAACATGCTTTCCACGAGCGCGTGTTGTACGAAGATCTTTCCCGTGCGGCCACGGAAGCTGGCACGTTGCCTCGCCAGGAAATGCTTTCGCCCCTTCTTGTTCCGGTTCCTCGGAGCGTTGTGGGGCTCGTTGCCGAAGCCGCACCTGCCTTTCTCAAACTTGGGTTTAGCGTCGAGGCGCTCGACAGCACGCAAATTGCCGTGCATGCCTACCCCGCGTTTCTTCCTGTGAGCCGCGCGGCCCAAGTTTTCGAAGAGGTTCTGGCGCGTGTTGTGGCGTTGTCGGATCTGCCCGGGGCGGAAGTCCACCCTTTGCTTTTACGAGCGTCTTCCGTGCGGGGGGAATTCGCTTCCCTGGGGGCCCATGAGCGGAGCCTGGAAGCCGCGTCGGTGTTCCACCTGCTCCATTCCACAATGGCGTGCCACGCCGCTGTGCGTGCGGGCGACCCCCTCAACGAGGAGCTCGTGCGAAGGCTTTTGCTGCGCTCCCAAGACGTCGACTTTTTTGCGCACTGCCCTCACGGACGGCCTGTTTACCGACGCCTGAAAGAAAAGGAGGTTGCCGAGTGGTTCCTCAGGATCTGACGGTGCCCGCTGTCTTCGTCATTGGCCCCACCGCAAGCGGAAAAACGGCACTTGCTCATGCGCTCGCTGACACGCTTCCGTTCCTGAAGCTCTTGAATCTGGATGCCTTGCAATTTTACCGAGGCGTCACGGCAGGAACCGCAAAGCCGACTGCGGAAGAGATCGAAAAATACGGCTATGCGCTCGTCGATTTTCTGCCGGCTTCAGCCCGCTTCGACGCACAAGAGTACGCGGGCCTCGCGCGGGAAGCCTGCGAGCGTGCCTTGGCTGCCGGCAATTTGCCTTTGTGTGTGGGCGGCAGCGGCCTGTATCTTCGTGCGCTCCTTCATGGGCTCGACAACCTTCCGCCCGCTGATGCGGATTTTCGCGCCCGTTTGCGAGCGGAGGTGGCCAGTGGGCAAACCGATGCGGAGGGAAGAACGGGTTGGCCCGCAGCCCATGCGCGCCTCGGTTTAGTGGACGCCGTGCGTGCCGCAGAAGTGCACCCGAACGACGGCACGCGCATCGAACGTGCTTTGGAGATTTATGCCCTAACAGGCAAGCCCATGAGCGCCGCCCGCGAACGTTTGGGGGTGTTGAAGGAACAGCCGTCTTTGTTCGTTCCTTTTGTCGTGCGCGTGGAACCCGACCGCGACACCTTGAAAAAACGCATTGCTGCGCGCACGCGCAGCCTCGTGGGAACGGCCTGGAAAGACGAAGTGGAAGAACTCCATGCGGTATTTGGCGCGGAACTTCGCACATTCCAAAGCTTCCAGGCCATTGGTTACGCGCAAATGCTGGATGTGGTTCAAGAACGGCGCCCGTGGGACGTGGCTGCGCTCACGGCCGAAATTGAGACGCTCACATGGCAGTACGCCAGGCGGCAGCTCACTTGGAACCGCAAGGAAACAGCCCATGCCATTGTCGAGACGGTGACCCCTCGCGAGATTCAGACCTTGGCAAAGAAGATTTCTTTGTTTCGAGAAAGCGTGCGCAAAAAGGAACTCACATGAGCCGTGCAGACTCCCTTGTCGATGTGTTCTGGCGGTGCGAAGGGCTTGGGTTCGGGAAGGGGCACGGGCCAGCGCTCGTGCCAGGGTATTGGAGCGATGTTGTTCCGTTGGCCCTTGAAGAAGACGTCGCTTTTTTTGCGCATGCCAAGGGCATGTCTTTTCACTATCCGAAGCGGGGTTTCTTGCGACGGTGCACGGTGCCTTGCCTTGTGTTTGTGGACCTTCGCACCCACGCGGCAGGCTACATTATGAAGAAATGGCGGGTTTTCGACCTTATCGACGAAGCCGTGCAAGACGATGCCGAGAACCCTTGGCGGGCCGAATACGGCAACGTGGCAAACCTGCCGTTGTCTTTCTATGTGAACGTCTGTGACCCCGGCGACTTTCGCTTCGACAAGAGCACGGGGCGGCTTGCCCTGTCGGACTGGTACGTTGACGTGGTGAAGGTGGTTGTGGCCGATGCGCCTCGTTTGACGCCAGAAGAGCAGAGTGTGCGCGCAGATCTTCTTGCCAAAGGCCTTTTGATTGCCGAGCACGACCTGACACTGGGGCGTCCGGAGGTTCCAAGCCTAGGACGTGCTGGAGGAGTGCGTACCCGGGTTCAGGAATTCGCGGCGGAACTCGTGGATGTCGACGAACTCGAAAACGCCGTGGCCTCGGGTGCTCTCACGCCGAAACAAGCAACGGAGGCTCTTGCCATAGGAACCAGCCTGCTCGAAGCCTGCCAGGCGGGGCGCGGCGTTTTTGAGCCACGCCGCCTCGAGAGGCTCCTGGAAAAAGCCTTCCTGCTTTAACATTTCCATTCAGAAACTGGCGAGCGCTTGCTGCAAAGAAGCATGTGCGCAGTGTTACAGCGGGGCGAAGACAGCGGGGTTGGAGCCACACGACCGCACTGGGGCACAGCCATCGCTGCAGGCTTGGCCTGGTGAAACCACAATTTCGATGTGCCCGTAATCTCTATGGTACCCGCACTGTCCCGGACTCCAAATGAGTACGGAGCCAATGGGTGCACGGGTGGCGCTCACATCCACTTCTTTCAGGCCAAAAATGGAGCTGAGTTCGCCTGGGTTTGCGCGGCCCCAGTCGCGGAACATGTAGCCGGCGGGCCTGCCAATAGATGTGTTCTCGATATGTCCACCAACGACGCTTTTGATAGCATTCCAGACGTATAAGTAACATGCACCGGTAAATGCGCCAATCGATTTGCTTCGAGCCGCGTTCGCGTATGCTTGCCCTCGGGCTGTAGTCTCAAAGGTCTGTTCCGCAGGCTTTGAAGAGCCAGCAACGTGCGCGACGGCCAAATACCCTTCCGAGAATCCACATTCTGGGAGGTTTTTTGACAAAGAAACAAAGAGAGATGTGACGTTCGCTTGCGCGTTGGAACGGACTTCTGGCTTGCGAGCCAGGGTGTGTCGTCCTGATGGAATGAAACACACCTCAGAAGAGGACAACGCCTCGCTCTGGACGTTTCTTTTCTTCAAAAGCGTTCCGAGAACCCCTTTGGGTGGGGAAGTGCTTGCTTCATGGGGCATGTCTTCGGCCGTTGTTTTCGTTGTGGCCAAATCTTTTTTCTGAGTTTTCGAGGCTGCCAACTGTTCTCGGCAGCGGAGCTTGTCGACAAGGCTCCAAATAGACTCGCAGTCCACGTTTTGCGGTGTGGCCTGAGCCGCCTCTTGAGTTGATTCAGCAGAGGCTGTGAGGGCATATGCCGAAGGTTCCAACGTTCTTTTCGCACCGAGCGGGTTCGCGAGGGCAGGGGCCACCTCAACCCATTCTTCAGGTGCCCCATTGGAAGTTGTCTGCGCGCTTTCGTCCGATTTCTGACACGAAGCGAGCGAAGCAGAGAGCAGAACGAATGCGCCCTGGATGCGCACGATGAGCTTTGCTCGCTGGAAGAAGTGCATGTTCGGCCCCCTCGAAAATTGAATTCGTGATTTCATAATGGATCGGCATATTGAGCCCGAAACTTTAAGGCTTAAAATGGGTGTCTAAGGAACAGTCGTTTTTGTTCGATTTCTGTTGAGGGGTAGTCAACGGAACGGGCT
>JADCJN010000228.1 GCA_020247005.1 Silvanigrellales bacterium | reverse complement strand
CTGCTGATGTCTGCCACCCTGGGCGACACCGATTTCTTTCAACAGAAACTCACGTCGCTCAATGGACTCGAAACCGAAGTTGTGAAGTCGATGCACCGTCCGGTGCCACTCACCTTTTTGTACCAGGAATCGCCCTTGCACGAAACCGTGAGCGACTTGGTGAAAAATGGCAAGGCGCCCATTTACGTGGTGAACTTTACCCAGCTCGATGCCGCGGAAGAAGCGCAAAATTTTCTGTCGGTCGACTTCTGCACGAAAGACGAAAAGAAAGCCATCGCAACCACGCTCGAAGGCGTTCCGTTCGATAGCCCCTACGGCAAAGACATTCAGAAACTCTTGCGTCACGGCGTGGGTCTGCACCACGCGGGCCTCTTGCCCAAATACCGCCTTTTGGTGGAACGTCTCGCCCAACGAGGCCTCTTGAAAATCATCAGCGGCACGGACACCCTCGGCGTGGGAGTCAACGTTCCCATCCGCACGGTGGTGTTCACCAAGCTGTGCAAGTTCGACGGTGAAAAGGTCGGAATTCTGAGCGTGCGCGACTTCCGCCAAATCAGCGGCCGCGCAGGGCGCAAGGGTTTCGACGACGCGGGCACCGTGGTTGTTCAGGCGCCCGAGCATGTCATCGAAAATCTCCGCTTGGAAAACAAGGCCGCCGGCGATGCCTCGAAGCTTCGGAAAATCGTGAAACGCAAGCCACCCGAGCGTGGTTTCGTACCTTGGAACAAAGAAACATTCTTGAAAGTCACCACTGCACCGCCAGAACAACTTGTTTCACGCTTCCAAGTGTCACACGGCATGGTGCTCAACGTGTTGAGCCGCGAGCGTGGTGGCGTCGACGCCCTGCGCGCGCTTATTCGTGATTGCCACGAAACCGACGTCACCAGAAAGCGTCTGCGTGCGAAAGCTTTCGAACTTTTCCGATCGCTCGTCGACCGAGGCATCATTGGCATCCTGCCTCCTGAAGAGCGCGTTCCTGGTTTCACCCCGTTGCGCGTGAATGTGGTTCTTCAAGACGACTTCAGCCTGAACCAGGCTCTTTCCTTGTTCCTGGTCGACACCTTGAAGCTTTTAGACGTCGCTTCTCCCGACTATGCGCTGCGTGTTTTGACGTTGGTGGAAAGCATCCAGGAAGACCCCGACATCATTTTGCGCAAGCAGCTTTCCCGTTTGAAGAATGAAAAAATGGCTGAGCTGAAAATGGAGGGTATGGAGTTCGAGGAGCGGGTTGCCGTGCTCGAGAAAATGGAGCACCCGAAACCCGATCGCGACTTTTTATATAATGCGTTTAACACCTTTGCCGCCGCGCACCCGTGGGTGGGGCAAGAGGGTGTGAAGCCCAAGTCGGTGGCCCGTGAAATGTACGAGGCTGGCCACTCCTTCGACGACTACATTCGTGAATACGAGCTTCAAAGGTCCGAAGGGGTTTTGCTGCGTTACCTTTCTTACGTGTACAACGCTCTTTCGCAAACCGTGCCCGACCCCGCGAAAACCGACGAACTTCGAGAGCTCGAATACACGTTTCGGGGCATCATTCGAGAAACCGACTCGAGCCTGTTGGATGAATGGCGCGTTCTTCATGATGCGCCCCCTCCAGGGACACCGGCGTCTGCCGAAGGCGATCCCGTTGTGGGTGAAGGCGAAGAGCCACCGCTCCCCTTGCCGCCCCGCGACATCACGCGCGACCGCAAGGAGTTTGGCATTCTTGTCCGCAACGCCGTGTTCCGTTTTCTTCGGCTTTTAGCAGCGCGGGACTTCAAGGGAGCCTTGGCTCGTGTGGAGCCGCGTTCGTTGCCGCTGGTTGCCTTTGAAGAGGCCTTTCGCGTTTTCGAAGAGGAGCACGAGGACGTGGTGCTCGATGCCGACGCCCGCGCGCACCACCGCACCACGTTCGTGACGCTCGAAGGGGGCACGCACTTGCGCGTGGAACAGACGCTTGCCGACATCAACAGACTCGACGATTGGCGCCTTGTTTTCGAGGTCGACTATGAAGCCTCACGCGAGCGAGAAGTGCCGAGCCTTGCGCTTGTGGCCTTCGAACCGATTTCTTAGCGAAGAACTCAGACGTTCGCTTCCGACACCTTCACCGTCAGGTTCTTCACGCGGGATTTTGGCAACGTGCTGAGCACGGCGCTCACCTGCTTCGTAGACACTTCCACGTGCGTGAAGTGGTCGAAGATAAAGATGCCGCCGATGTCTTCTTTTGCGAGTCCCACTTGTTGTGTGAGCGCTCCCACAACGTCGCCAGCACGAACTTTGTCCGACTTTCCGCGGTTCAAGTGCAGTGTGCGAAACGACACGGGCGGTGCGCTTGGCGTTGAAGGCGTTTGAGCTTCTTCCACCAGCGTCGTGGCGATTTTGGGAAGTTGCCTCAGGGTGATGCCTTCGTCTTTCACAAGAGCGCGTAAAAAGGTTTCGGAGCCGGGTGGACAGACGTTGAGCACGCGGGCGCTGCGTCCTGCCCGGCCCGTGCGGCCTGCGCGGTGCACGTACTCGGCGAGCGTCGAGGGCAGGTCGAAGTTCACCACGAGAGGCAGGGCCGAAACGTCGATGCCGCGCGCGGCAATGTTGGTGGCCACAAGCCAGCGGAGGGCGCCGGCCTTGAATCGACGCAAAATACTGTCGCGCTGTATTTGCCCAAGCTCGCCCGAGAGAGCCTCAGCCGAGAGGCCTTGTGACTTGAAATAGGCGACGAGCGCATGCACCCCCTCACGTGTTTGACAAAAAATGAGACCGAAGGGCACGTCGCCCTCAATGGCATGGAGGGCCTCGGCGAGCCGCCGGTGGCGTTCGCCTCCGTTGGCAACGCGTAGGAGTTCGTGGGTGCGCTCTTTGGGCGTTTCTTCGCGCACGTCGATGTTTCGAGCATCGCGCAACAGACGATTTTCAAGGGCGCCAGGCAAGGCGCTTTCTGTGGCCGAAAAGAGAGCTGTTTGAAGGCCCGAGGGCAATTTGCGAAAAAGCGATTCCATTTGCCCGCCAAAGCCCATGCTCAGCATGAGGTCGGCCTCGTCGAGCACAACGGCGTCGAGGCCATGAAGGTCGAGCGCTTCCGTACGGAGGCAGTCGAGGGCACGTCCGGGAGTCGCCACAACAATGTGGGGATTTTTTTGGAGTTCAAGCTTCTGGGTGTCGGCGCGCTGCCCGCCAAATGCGGTGCGCACCCGCAGACTCCGGCCGTCGTGCGCTCGCAGGCGCTCGGCCACCCCTTCGGCGACGCGCGCGATTTGCGCCCCGAGCTCTCGGGTGGGCGCAAGAATCAGAAGACGTGTTCGAGCGGGCTCGGCATCGATGCGGAGCATGAGCGGAATGAGGAACGCGAGGGTTTTGCCCGAACCCGTGGGGGCGAGGGCGTGTACGGTTTCTCCGGCCGCGAGGGCAGGGATGGCCGCCAACTGCACAGGGGTGGGGTGCGTAAACCCCAGAGCGGCAAGCAAGGCGAGGCACGGCGCAGGAAACGGCACCTCGGGGAGGACGGGGAGCGGAGGGTGTTCCGAAAACTCTTCCAGGGAGTGTTCAACGGCGTGGTCGGGGGAGTGGTCAGTGGAATGGTCGAGAATCACGGTGTGTTCCTTTGCGGTCTGCAAGGGCGCTACCGCGTTTCACCGGGAAGGAACAGCAAAATGAGGAGGAATCGGGGGCCTGGCGGATTCCGCTCTCATTTCAGGCCCTTTGACATGCCTCAATGCACTTGAGGCAGGCGTCGTAGCAGGCCTTGCAGGTGGTGTGGTGCCCGATGTGGGGTTTGCACGAATCCGCGCAGGCCCGACAGGCTTCCAGGCACACCTTTGCCACAGCGGCCGTGCGCTCGGACCCCAAATTCGACAAAGTTCCCGTGGCTTCGCACAAGGGGACGACATCAAGACACTTTTTAAGACACTCTCCCAACATGCTGTCGCCCTTGGCAAGAAGCGACTGACAGTGCGCAATACACACTTCACAAGCCCGCACGCATTCATCAACCACTTCAGAAAGCGACTCGGTATTGAGTGCGGTCGACAGGCCTGGGGCCGCGCTGCCTTTTCCGTTTGAAGCGGCGTGCGCGACAAGTGGCATAGCGCCCGCCAAGAGGCCGAATGATTTCAAAATGCCGCGTCGTTGCATGATGTGTTCCTTTGCGTGCAAAGTGAGGCGAGTGAAGGGCCATTGTTGTTCGTTTCCGATACGGCTCCCCCCTTCTTTTTGTGACACGTCAGGAATTTTAGGGCTTTGGCAGTGGTGGCTTTGGGCGTCACACCAACCCCGCGGGCGGCGTATAGAAGGTCGACAAAGGAGTCAGCCATCGAACAAACAGACGAAGACCTTCTCAATGCCTGGTTTTGCGGAGACGCCAAGGCCTTCGGAGTGTTCTACGCGCGCCACCGTGGCCGCGTGTTTCGTTGGCTCGTGTCGAAAGGGCTGTCCTCCGGGGATGCCGACGAGGTGACCCAAGACGTGTTTTTGAATTTGCATGCTCGTATTGGAGGTTACGACCCCAGCCGTCCCGCGCTCCCGTGGACGTTTTCGGTCGTCCGTTCCACCTGGCTCGACTGGCTTCGGCGGGAGTCGAGGCAAAAGGCGAGAAGCCATGCGTGGGCTTCGGAGCGCTCGCTTTTGGGGGAAGACGTGGAGTCGGGTGAGGGGGTGCTCGAGGCGCGCCTGACGGGTGCGGAAGCCACCGCCACCCTTGAAACAGCTCTCTCGCATCTTCCCGCCTCGACGCGTTCGTTGTTGGAGCGTCGATTCGTTGCAGAAGCTCCTTACGAATCCATTGCGAAGGAAACGGGGAAATCTTCTGTTGCGTTGCGCAAATCTCTGGAGCGCGCCCTGGGAGCCCTTCGGGCGCATTTCACTGGGAAAGGAAAAAAGGCATGACGCGCAACGTCGATCCAGACTTCAAGACGTTTGTGGAATGCGGCGCGCCCGCAACGTCAATGGGCGAAGATTCCGTGGTTCGGCGCGTCACGCGTGACCTCGTCGCTTCTCCTTTCCGTGTGGCCTTGGCATACGTGGGTGTGTCGGCTTGTGGGTATGTGGCGTCTTTGGCTTTGTGCGCGCAAAACGATGTGGGCATCTTGCCGTTTTCCCATGCCGTAGCAGCACGTATGCACGTCATTCCTTGGCCGTGGTGCCCCCTTCTTTGCGGCGCGCTTTTTTCAGCTGTTCCAGCTCTCCTCGGGCCGTTTCTTTTCACTCGTTTTCAAATGCGATTCCTTCTCACACGGTTTTGGTGGCTCATTGCAGGGTTGCCCCTGCTCGCCTCCTTGGTGCTCGTGGCAACCGGCAACAACGATGTTCATGCCTGGTTTGAAGGAGGAAGCCATGTGGGGTTTTCGCCAAACCTTTGGATGATCCTCTGGACCGCAGGAGCGCTGGGAACGCCGTGGATCTTGGAGGGGCTGCGAGCCTTCCTGTTGTTGTCACGTTGCGCTAAAAGGAGTGAGAGCGGAGCCGCGGATGGCCCGCAGATTGAAGGCGCGGATGGCCCACGCAGTGAGCCGCGGTGAGCCCGCACACGAAAGGAGAGAGAAAGATGTATGAATTTGAAGTCAAAGGGATGTCCTGTGGACACTGCGTCAAAGCGATTAAGAGCGCTGTGCTCGAGCTCGAACCTGATGCCGTTGTCGACGTCGACCTCGCGGCGGGAAAAGTGCGCGTAACGACCGAAGTGGCCGCTGAAACCGTGCGTGAATCCATTGTGGAAGCCGGTTATGAAGTCACGAAAATGTCGAAAGTCCACTGAGTCTTTGTTCATGTGCACGCTCTTTGTCTCGGTGAAGTGCAATGCGCACCTTGACCTGGAGTCGATGCGACCCGTATCGTTCCAGCGTCTGACATCCGTCCGACGGCGGCCTGTTCGTGCCGTGTGGCTTTCGATACGGAGGACGCCGTTGTATGGACGCGCTCGCTACGGGCTCTGAAAAGCGAAACGAAACACCTGGGCACGCCGCCATCCGCCTTGTCGACGTCACAAAAGTCTACCCACTTGGGAAAACCGAAGTGCGTGCTGTGAAGGGTGTTTCCCTTTCTTTCGACACTGGAGAATTCACGTCGATCGCCGGGCCTTCGGGGTGCGGAAAATCAACCATCTTGAATCTCATCGGCTGCATGGACACTCCCACCTCGGGTGAGGTTTACTTAGGTGGTGAACCCGTATCGGGCCTGAGCGACAAAGAGCTCACCTCTACCCGGCTCGAAAAGCTCGGTTTCATTTTTCAGAGTTTCAATTTGATTCCCGTGCTCACGGTGTTCCAGAACGTCGAGTTTCCTTTGTTGCTGCAGGGCCGCTTGGGCGCTGCCGAACGCAAAGCCCGTGTGGAAGAGCTTCTGACGGAAGTGGGACTTCAAGATCAAATGCGACACAAGTCCAATGAGCTTTCAGGAGGCCAGCGTCAGCGCGTGGCCATTGCGCGCGCCTTGGTGACGTCTCCGCGCATCGTCCTTGCCGACGAGCCCACCGCGAACCTCGACTCTGCGACAGGCGAACGCATCATTGACCTCATGCAAAAGATCAACGTCACCCATGGCACCACATTCCTCTTTTCCACCCACGACCCTCAAGTCATGCACCATGCCACGCGCGTGGTGCGACTCAAAGATGGCCTTGTGGTGGAGGCATGAAGTCGGCCGAGGTCGCAAGCCTCCTTTTTCAGGTCGCCCTCCGCAACTTGTGGCTGTACAAGGTGAAGACTCTCGTTATTGGAGCCCTTCTTGCGGCGGGTTCCTTTCTTGCCATCGTCGGGCTTTCGCTTCTGAGCAATGTTGAAAAGTCGATGCGCGAAAGCATTATAGAAAGTGTGGCTGGCCACCTGCAGATTCAGTCGATGAAGGCGAAAGACTCGCTTGCGCTGTTTGGAGGAGAATTTTTCGGCCGCGCCGACGTCGGCTCGTTTGCCGATTTTGCGCCCTACCGCGACGTCATTTTGAAGCACCCCAACGTGGACGCGTTTGTTCCCATGGGCCTCGACATCGCCATTTTAGGGCGCGGCAACGAAATGGACGACGTGCTCGACGCCTTGCGAGCGGGCATTGCGACAGGCGACAAAAGGCTTGTGCGCGATCGTGTGGATGCCGTTGTTTTTCAGCTGGGCCAGCTTTCGTTGGAGCTTGCCGAGCGGCGCAAAATTTCTGCGGGCGATGCCGACGCTGCCGCGCAGGAAGCGGACGTTGAGAGAATGCTCGCGCCCGGTGCCTTCGATGACCTCTTGTCGGTTCCTTCGGAAAGAGAAGCAGAGCCGTTTCTGCAGTTTCTTGAAACCAAGATAGCTCCCCTCTCAGGTGAAAAAATGCCTATTTATCTTGGGTATTTGGGCACCGATATGGGCCTCTACACTGCGAATTTTAAAAAATACCGCATTGTGGAAGGCGAAGGGCTTCCCCAGGGCGAACGCGGCATCATGTTGAGCCAAAAAATCCGCGAAACTCAGCTGAAAAATTTGGCTGCGCGCCTGTTCGACAAGCTCGACAAACGAGTGAACAAGTCGGGAGTGCGCATTGCGGGCGACGCCGAAAACGAACGGACCGCAGCCGACCTGCCTCGGCAATATTCGACCATTGTGGGGCAGCTCGACAGGGCTCGCGCGGCGGCACTTTCCGAAAAACTGTCGGTGGCTGGATTCCGTGGTGAAGATGCGCCCGGTTCAGGGGACGTGGCAAAGCTCGGAGCTCAATTGAAAGCGTTTTTGACGGTGAATGACGAGAACCTCAATGAACGCCGCACGTGGTTCTACGCGAACGTCGCCCCCCTCATTCGCCTTTACCAAATCAATGCGGGCGAAACCGTGACGTTGCGCAGCTACACCCGGAGTGGGTACATCAAAAGCCTTCCCATGAAGGTTCATGGTATTTTCTCGTTTGAAGGTATTGAAGATTCCGACCTTGCCGGCGCGACCAACATTATTGATCTTGTGAGCTTCCGGGAGCTTTACGGGCAGATGAATGCGGCCTCCCGTGCAGAACTTGAGGCCATGCGCGCGCAGGTTGGGGTGAAAGACGTGAGTGCCGAAACAGCGGAGGATGCGCTTTTCGGTTCAGGGAGCAGCGGTTCTGTGGAGTCTTCGTCCGCTGCAACCAGCGAGGTTCCTGCGTCCCCCTCTGACGTGGAAAAGGGAGACGTGTTGAAGACGCTTGTGGTGAAGCCCGTGCTGCCCACGAGCTTCAACCCCGAGGAGGTGCGTTCGGGGCTCGCATTGAACGCAGCCATCAAGCTGAAAGATTTTTCGAAGCTCGAAAAGACACGTGAAGAACTGACGCTTGCTCTCAAGAGCGCAGGGCTCGAAGCGAAGGTCATCGACTGGCAGACGGCTTCTGGACTCGTGGGGCAGTTCGTGAACATCACACGGGGAGTGTTGATTTTCGCCATCGTCATCATCTTCGTGGTGGCTCTTGTCATCATCAATAATTCCATCATCGTGGGAACATTTAACCGCATTCAGGAAATTGGCACCATGCGGGCCATTGGCGCCCAACGGTCGTTCGTGCTCAATCTCTTCCTCGCGGAAACCGGTATCACAAGTTTGATAGGGGCTTTTTTGGGCGCTGCGGGCGCTGTGGTGCTTCTTGTTTCTTTGAGCCGGGTGGGAATTCCGGCCACGTCCGACATCGTGACGTTCCTATTTTCCGGACCACGGCTTTTTCCTTCGGTGCGGTGGCCGGTGGCGGTGGGTGCGCCCGTGGCCATGGCCGTCATGGCAACCCTCACTTCGGTATACGCCGCCCGTCATGCCGCAAAGGTGCAGCCGGTGGAAGCCATGCAGGAAAAGGAGTGAGCCCTATGCGTTCGTCCCATGGTGTGCCCGCATCACGACCCGTTGCCGCATTCAATTTTGCGGCTCTTTTCACCCTCGTCACGGTGGCCTTTCGGAATTTGTTGAAGGCAAAGCGGCGCACCCTTCTTTTGGGTTTCGCCATCGCCGTTGTCGCCATGCTTTTCCTTGTTCTTCGTTCTGTTTCGGCCTCAGTGAGCGCGCGTATGATTGAAGCCGCCACCACGTTGTCGTCGGGGCATGTGAACGTGGGAGGGTTCTACAAAGTCCGAAAAAGGGGCGCCGACGCGCTTGTCAACGAGCGCGCCAAGCTCGCCGCGTTGCTGAAAGAAAAGGTGCCTGAGGCTGTGGGCATCATCGACAGGGGGCGCGGTTGGGGCCGCATTGTGAGCCCCGCGTCTTCGCTGAATGCGGGTGTGAGTGGCATCGTGTGGGAAAACGAAGGTCGCTTTTTCAACTCCGTCCAATTCGAAAGAGGGAGCGCGGAGAACCTGAAAAAACCCAACACAGCACTCTTGTTTGCGGCGCAGGCGAAGAAGCTTGAGGTCGACATAGGCGACACCGTAACACTGGTCATTGAGGGCAATGGCGGTCAGTCGAACACGGTCGACCTCGAGGTTGGCGCCATTGCGTCTGACATCGGCTTCATGAGCAATTACAGTCTCTTTGTTCCACGTCAGACAGTGTTAGACCTCTACAGGTTCAACGACAACACCACCGGCGTTTTTCAGGTCTATTTAAAGCACGCAAGCGAATCGCAGGGCGTGATGGAGCGTCTGCGTGGGACGCTCGCGGCTAGCGGCTATACGTTGATGGAACACGACCCTCAGCCCTTCTTCATTAAGTTCGACAAGGTCATGGGGGAAGACTGGCTTGGCCAGCAGCTCGACTTGAGCGTGTGGAGCGATGAAATTGCTTTTGTCCTATGGATCACCACAGCCTTGGATGCCGTGTCGTTCCTGGTTGTGGGTGTTCTTGCCTTTATTATTATTGGCGGCATCACGAACGCCATGTGGATGAGCGTGCGCGAGCGCACGAAAGAAATCGGAACGATGAGGGCCATTGGCGCGCAGAAGGGTTTTATCGTCCGTATGTTTCTTGCCGAGGCCTTTCTCTTGGGGCTCTTTGCGGCCGCAGTGGGGGCGGCCCTGGCGACCCTCCTTCTGCTCTCGTTGAATGCCCTGCACATTCCCATTCGCAACGACGGTGTTCGGTTGTTCCTCATGACAAACACGTTCAAAGTGGGCGTCGATGCCGGCCAGATTCTGGCGACGTTGGCTTTATTTTCGGTCATCACCTGCGTGGCCACCATCTACCCTGCTCTGAAGGCCTCCCGCATGAAGCCCGTGGAAGCCTTGATGCACGGAAAGTGAGGTTCCCCATGTTCCTGCGTTTAAAATGCACGTGTCTGACGTTCGCTCCCTTTATTTGGGCGGCATCTGCCGTTGGTGTGGGCTTTGGAGCCGTCTCGAGTGAGGCCCTGGCGCTTTCGGAAAAAGAAACAGGGGAACTTATTGCGCTTGTCGACGGCAGACAGCGAAACACAGGCGATTATGGCTCTACGGTTTTCATCGACCAGAAAGAAAAAGACGGCACGAGCAAAGCTTTCGAGGCTCGTGTCTACCGGAGAGATTCCGACGACAAGTGGATGCTTCTTTTTACGAAACCGAAGTCGGAAGCCGGCAAGGGATACCTTCGCCTCGAGAAGAACCTTTTCCTCTATGAACCCTCGCTCGGAAAGTGGGAGCGGCAAACGGAACGCGCAAGCATTGCCGGAACGAACAGCCGCCGGGACGACTTCGACGAGTCACGCCTTGCCGACGAATACTCGGCGAAGTTCGTTGCCGACGAAGCCCTGGGCAAGTTCAAAGTCCACCGCGTGAAGCTTTCCGTGAAGCCGGGCATTGAAGTGGGAAGTCCGCTTCTCGAGTTGTGGATAGACCAGAGCTCGAAGAACATTTTGAAGCGCCAGGAATCGGCCCTCTCGGGAAAGCTCCTGCGCACCATTTATTATCCGGCGTGGGAAAAAATGTTCAGCAAGTCCAAGAAAGCCGAAGTCTACGTGCCAAAGGAAATTCGCGTTTTCGACGAGGTGGAAAAAGGGAACGCAACCACCGTGGTGCTGCGGGACGTGAAACTCGATCCGCTCGACCCGAATATCTTCACGAAAGCTTGGCTCGAAAGTCAGAGCCGATGAAGAAGTTGAGCGTGAGAAGGACCCTTGTGCCTCTGCTTTTCATAGCCCTGGGCGGTGCCTGCAATTTGAATTTCGCATGGGCTCAGGACACCCGAGACGCAGAGATTTTTGGAGAGCCCGCGGCAACGGCTGAGTCTTCCCCCCCGCCCCAGGCTCCTATCGCTGCTGGGTTGCCTTCTTTGCTCGACACCTTGCAGGTGGGTGGACGTGCCGAGTTGCGAGCGAGCACTGCCCAGGAAGAGAAGCAAAAAATTTCGGATGCCGCATTCGAGCGGCTCAAGACAGCGGACCTTTATTTTGATGCCCGGCCGAACGAAGACATTCGTGCCTTTCTTCGGTTTCGATTGTCGGAGTCGACTGGGGGGCGCCCGCCCGCAGGACGTGTTGCGGGCATGGGTGCTCAGCAAGAAGCGTCTCGCCAAGACCTGCGCACGGAATTAGACGAACTGTGGTTCAAGTGGAATGTGGCTGACTCTCTTTTCTTTACGGTGGGAAAGCAGCATTTGAAGTGGGGCAGTGGACGGTTCTGGAATCCCACCGACTTCACCGCGTCGGAAACCCGAGACCCGTTCGCGCTGTTCGACCGCCGCTTGGGGCAAACGCTTGTGAAGATGCATTTTCCCGTGGAAAAGCAGGGCTTCAATTACTACGCCATTGCCCAGCTCAACGATGTGAATAAAAATGAAGACGTCGGTGGTGCCTTGAGGGGCGAATTTGCGTTCTTGGGAGCGGGTGAACTTGCCCTCAGCTTTCAAACCCGGCGCGCGCAGCCCTTGAAATTTGGCGTCGACGTTTCGAGTGCAGTGGGCCCGGTGGATGTTCATGTAGAAACAGCTGTCAGCAGGGGCCAGAAGCGAACATTTTACCGTGGAACTCTCGACCCCGCCACAGGGCGTTTGCCCGAAGCCTACTCCGCCGAGAAGCGTTGGTTTACGCAAAGCGTCGTTGGCATCGACAAAACCTGGCAGTACAGCGATGAAGACAGCTTTTCCTTGGGCGCAGAATACCTGTTTAATGAGCTTGGGTACCAAGACAAGGAGTTGGAAATTTACGCGTTTCTGTTGGGTCAGTCGAAGCCCTTGTACGCCGGGCGTCACTACGCGGCTGCCTACGTGCGTGTTCCGGGCCCTGGCAGCTGGAACAAAACTTCCTTTTTCTTAAACAGCGTGCAAAATATTTCGGACGCGACGAACGTGACACGCCTCACAGCGACATGGACGCTCTTTAACGAGCTAACCCTGGAGGCCTACGGGAGCCGATGTTTCGGCGATGCCGGGGAGCTGTGCTTCCGACTGCCAGCGGAATATGCCACTGCCGCGAATGCCCCTGGGGTGCCTTCCGACCAACGAAACGCACTTGCGGCGCTTCCCACGAGCAGAACCCTGGTGACTGCGGGACTTGGTGCGTCGGTGGAGTTTTGACACGGGGCCTCCCTCTCTGCCTCCCTGCCGCCTCCGCTTTGCTCTGCAGCGAGAATTAAAGCAGAGCACGCCACGAGACGCGGCACAGCGCCTCTGAAACCTTGGCGCTGGCGCCCTTGCCATACGAAAATCCCAGCTCAGGCGTGAAGGCCCCAATGGGTGTGAGAGCTTCTCCTTGGAGGCTTCCTCCCCACACCTGCAGGGGACTCCCCGCAGGTGCGAGGCGGCGAGAAGTGACAAGAGGGCGCAACGACAGGCCATCGGCAAAGGCAATTTCTGCAAAGGCACCCACAGCCCACTTTTCCGCTTCGGTGGGCCTTCTTCCACCTCCCTTGCTTTCCAAGGCCGTGTGCGTCAGCAAGAGGCCCGAAGTGAACCCCTCGCTTGTGCGCCATGTTCCCTTTGCCGCAAGATGCATGGGTTCGTCGAGGCGCGCTGTCGAGGCTTCTCCACCATCTGTTTCCTGGCCTTGCTTCTTTTTTTCCAGAGGAAAAAGGGCGCTGAAATCGATGGTCAAGGCGGCCAGCCGGAGTCCGAGCCCGAACACAGGGCGTGCGCCCGAGACGCTTGCTTTGCTCGCGCTCCCTTCGGCAATGGAGGCACGCATGAATTCGAAGCCCGCACCCAGGTGAACGCTCTCGGTGGCCACGAGTGAGCCCATGCCCAGCGCGCGAACCTCCGACTCCACGGCGCGTGCATTAGAAACCAGGCCCTCGGCATTGAGTCGCGATGTTCCAAAGAGCGCTGACACACCGAGCCCGTATCGAAACTCGAGAGGGGAATTTTCCGAACGTACGAGGGCTCCCGAAGAAAAGCCCAAGTCTTGCCGCTGGGCCTTGAAGGCCGCCCCGTTTCTTGAGCCTTCTGAGGAGGAACGGAACACGCCCAATCCGAAAAACACGGTGGAGTGGGGCGCGAGCCCGTCTGCGTCGGTGGGTGAAACGAACAGGGGGTCGTCGAAGCTTTTGGGGGAGGCGTTTGCTGCGGCAAATCCGGCAGCCAAAATGGCGCTGTGCGCAAATGTTTTCATCCGCGTCCTGCCTTCCGCAAAAGGGCGTCTAGGGCGTTGGCGAATTTCTGTTTGTCGCGATCGTGGAAGGCTGGTGGTCCGCCTGTGGATTCGCCAGCGTCTCGCATGCCCTGTAAAAAATTTCGGACAGACAACCGTTCGGCGATGTTTTCGGGTGTGTAGAGCTCACCCCGTGGATTCAAGGCGTGTGCGCCTTTAGTAACGATAAGAGCCGCGAGGGGAATGTCGGCCGTCACAACAATGTCGCCTGCGGCGCACTCGGTGGCAATGTGGGTGTCGGCAACGTCGAGGCCTTTGCCCACCAAAACGAATTCAACAAGCGGTGAGCGAGGCACCCAAAGCGAGCTGTTCGCTACCACTTTCACTTCAGTTCGTGTCCGTTCCGAAGCACGAAACAGGATGTCTTTGATCACGCGAGGGCAGGCATCGGCGTCGATCCAAATTTTCATGCGAGTGCGGCTCCTTCTTACCCATGCCAGAGGGCTGGCGAACGTGGCCAGGCCACGCGTTGCGTGGGCGGCCCCATGGCGGACAATGGTGGAGGCGGGTGTGCAAGCCACTCGCGCCCTTCAAATGGAGCTTCAAGAGATACGCGATGAACAGTGAAATCGTCCATCAGATCCTCGAACTCGGTGTTTCCTCCTGAGGCTCAGCCGCAAATCCGCCTGCGGTTGGCCGACACTTTGAAGGCTAGCATCTCGCAGAGGCTTCTCCTTTCCGCCGACGGCAAAGGCCGTGTGCTTGCGGCGGAGCTCATGTTCGTCACAGCCGTGCTTGGCGACTGCATCCGTGATGCGGCAAAAACTGCACAGATAAAGAATTTCATAGAAGAGGGTTCGAGCACCTATGGCATGCAGGCCTTCGACCAGCATTTGTCGAAGCTCCTTGTGGAAGGGCGCATTTCGAGAGACGTCTCTCTTGACGCGGCCACAAGCTTTACGATGCCACCGGCGTCGAGACCTCTGTGCTCCCTGACGAATCACCCACGCCGCGTGCCTTGAGTTCAATGGCCAAAAGCGTCATGTCGTCTTCAATTTCGTGATCGACGCGAAACACCCGACGGTTCAATCGGAATTGCTTCCAAAGGAAGGGCAGAATGGGCGCGGGCTCTTTCTTAAGCTTGCGCCGAAGGCCTGCTGCGTAGCTCGACACCGTGTCGCCCGGTGGAATGATGCCGTCGGAATAAAGACACACGACTTCGCCCGCAGCAATTGGCTCGGTTTTGGCGTGCCACTCCGGATTCTCGACCCCCGATGCCCCTAACCGTTCGCCCGAGCTTGTCAGGTAACGAAGTCCTTTGCCATCGCTGACGAGAATACCAGGGTGTCCACCCGAACAAAACGAAATAATGCCCGCTTCGGCGTCGATGAGCGCGAAAATGGCCGTGCATTGCTCGTTCTGAGGCAGGGCGAGAAGGCCGTCGTTTACCCGACGCGGCGCTGAAATGAGAAGGCTTTCGCGCGCCTTGTTGTCCGCCGGCGCTGAGATTTTGCAAGCGTCTGTGCACCAAAGGCTCCAGTGGGAACAAATGACGCTTGTGGCAAGCGACGACCCCACGCCATGACCCGTGACATCGGCCACACACGCCGCAAGAAGCACGCGGCCGTCGGCAAAGGTCAGTTCGCGCACGTCGTACCAGTCGCCGGCGAGCGCTTGTGCGGGGAAGTAAAGGCTTCGCCATTCCCACCGTTCGGAAGTCTTGCGCCGAACGGGCAGCATGCGGTGCTGAACTTCCTTCCCAACAGAAAGCTCACGTTCTATGAGCGCTTTGGCCGCCATTTCTTTGCCGAAGGTGAGCATTTTTTTTGCGGTTGAGCCGACGTCCAAGAGCGCAGCGGTCACCAAGCAAGGCAGAAGTGCTGTGTGTTTCCAGTCGAGAGTGTTTTTGAAGGCTTCCGCTGAAACCCGAAAGAGGTCGGTGCCGTTTGCCCAGGCATGCAGGCCCACAGCAAAAAGAACAAGGACGATGCGTGCGGTGAACAAAGCGCGTGACACGAGCGCTTCGCCCCCGTCGACATCTGTTCCCTTGATTTCTGACTTGTTGCCCTCGTTTTTTCTTTTGCTGCGAAAAGAAAGAGCAAGGCCCGCCAAACACAACGGAACCGCCACGCCCGCACCAAGGAAGTCGCTCCAGAGGTCGACCCGCACCCAAAAAACGGGATCGAAGAAACTCGCTGCCAAAAAACCCACAACGGAGGTGGCCACGAGGGCAATTTTCCAGCGCGCCTTGAAACGTGTAAATCCGGCGATGTCGAGGGCAAAGATGATGAGGAACGCGAACGTAAGACCGTTGACGGCATAGGTGAGCAATTCCATAGCCCGCGACAATTCTGTGCCGTTTTCCACAAGGAACGGGATGTAGGAACGCAGCGCACGCGCCCCCGCGTAGAGCGAGAGGTAGGCGAACACGAGCGAGTGGTCGAGCACAATGGCCATGGCTGCAAGGAGCAGAGGAAATCCGATTTCCATTTGACGAGAAAGGTTCGACGAAGAGATTTGTCGAAGGGGGAGCGCCGCATACTCGGCCACCGCGTCGCGTTCCACCAAAGCAATGGGAAGGTCGGCCGGGCCAAACCAGGGGAACTCGTCGTAGTCGAGTTCGAGCTCAATTGCGCCTTGCCTCAAAAGGTCGTCGGAGCGGATCGAAAACAGGACGTCGAGACCGGCGCCATGAACCTCTTGCCGTTGCTCGCCCAAACGAAGGCGCACCCAGTTCTGCACGCTGCGCGGCATCACAAGCGCAACCATTCCGTAGTCTTTCAAAAGCGTTTTGTCGGCCTCCGTCAACTCGTGACGCAACACGACACTGTTCACTTTCCCGTCGTGCTTGGCGAAGAGCCGCTCGGCAATGTCTTTGGCTGGAAACGTAAGAGGCGTGCCCGCAGAGGGGGTGCCCCGGGCTTCACCTTCCAGTGCATCGTCTGCCAATGCATTGCATGCGCGCACACCGTCGGCTGTGGTTTGGCAGAAGGAAAAGCGGGCCGTCCAGTCGACGGTTTCCACAACCAAACCTTCCGACTTCAGGCGCTGTCGGATGTTGTTCGGGTTCAAAGCGCCGTTCTGCTTTTCCAGCAAAGAAACAAACAGAAAAGTGACCAGCACGAGCGCGAAAGCGATGAGTGCTCGGAACACGCGTGATCGGATCTTCGCAAGCGGCAGGCGCTCGAGGAGCTTTCTTGCAAAAACCGCACTGCGTGCCATTGCCCTCATGTGTGTCCCCCCTCCAACGAGGGCGGAGGCCCAGGTGGGGACCCCTCTGGGCGATCCTCGCTCACTCCCGCCTGCACGCCTGGGCAAACGTTACCGTGACGGCGGACGCCTTGGCCTTTGCAGGGGAGGAGGCTCGGCGGTGCGAGGATCTTCGGGCCAAGAGTGGCGAGGGTAGCGACGCGAAAGTTCTCGACGCACTTCTTGGTAGGCTCTGTCCCAAAAGCCTGCGAGGTCTTGGGTGACCTGCACCGATTGCCCATTGGGCGCGAGCAGGTGAGTGACCACAGGAATGCGTCCCCGAGCGATGCGTGGCGTCTGCACGGTGCCAAAGAAGTCTTGAAGACGTGAGGCCACCCAAGGAGGTTTGCCGGGTTCGTAATGAACCTTTACTTTGCGCCCCGCTCCAATGGTGATTTTTTCGGGGGCGAAGTCTTCGAGCGCGCGGAGCGCCTCGTGGGAACACAGGTCGGCCACGTAGTCCCACAGTTCACGTTGTGCCATTTCGCCATAGGAACGCTTGCCGTCGCAAATATGCATGAGCAGGAAATCGAAGTCCTCCCCTTTCGAGAAGTTGGGAACCTCCACCTTGACGCCAGCGTCGTTCAAGAGCGCCAGACGGACGTTCAAGTACTCGAGCGTTTTGGCTTCGTCTGCGCCAAAGGGCAGCGGCCAGTCGGCTCGCAGTTTCTTTTGCAGGAACTCCTGTTCCGTTTCTGGCGCCGAACGAAACACTTCTTCCAGCACGATTTGGCCATAGTAAGTGCGCCGGCTCACCCGCACGCGCTGGCCGGCCGCGTCCCAATTGGCTTCGTCTCGGGTCGAAAGCAGGGGGCTTTCCGAAAGCAAAAGAAGCTCGGGCTCCACGGCCGAGGCGACTCTGACAAGAGTCGGCGCCTGTCCTTTGCCTTCTTCCGCGTCGAGGGCCAAAAGCAGGGACGCGTTTCGCGCAACGCTCGTGCGTGCGAGTGTCGCCTGACCTCCCAGGCACAGCGCGAGTTCTAATTTGTCGTTTGTTCCCTTGGTGGTTGCTGCACGGGTGGACTCCCTGACCTTGCACACCCGGTCGGGGAATCCTGACAAAAGGCACGCATCGAGGTCGTCGTCGGAAACGCTTTCGAAAAGCGCCTCGAACGGCACACCGCCCGATTGGCAAAGCTGCCTCGCCAAGTTCTCGACGCGTCGCACGGCGGCAGGGTCGATGAGGGCGTCAGCGACCCCGGAGCTGCCCCCCCGTTGTCCGCTTTTGCCCAGTTTCCCGAGGAGAGCCGCCCTCTGGTAGGCAACGTCGCTGTGCGCGTCGTCGGGCGCATCGGCATTGCGCCGGAAGATCATTCCCTCGGAAAGCAGCGCCACGCACCCCACCAGGGCTCCGAAGCATCCACGCTCCTTGGCTTCCACCAAAATGCGTGAAAGCCGCGGATGCAGCGGATACTCCACCAGCTCACGTCCGCGTTTTGTCAGTTGTCCCGCGGCATCGCAGGCTCCAAGCCATCGCAAAAGCTCTTCGCATGCCGCCACAGCGGACGCTTCAGGCCTTTCGAGCCACGGAAAAGTGGCGTCTTCGACGCCTGCTGCTTTGAGTTCCAACACAACCTGCGTGAGGTCGAGACGCTGAATTTCGGGTTTTTCGAAGGCAGGGCGGAGTCCGAAGTCGAACTTCGTGAAAAGACGTTTGCACACGCCCGGGGCTGTGCGCCCCGCACGGCCAGCACGTTGGTTGGCCGATGCCTGGCTGGTTTTACGAAGCTCCAAGGTGGGCATCCCGCTCCATGCGGCGTGTCCTGCGATTTTTGCGAGGCCTGTGTCCACCACGCCGGTCACGCCGTCGATGGTTACAGAGGTTTCCGCCACGTTTGTGGCCAAAATGATTTTCCTTTGGGGCGACGCGTCGAACACCCGTTGTTGTTCGGCCAAAGGAAGGTCTGCTCGGAGCTCCAAGAGCTGCGCGCCTTTTTTGCGCGCCAAGTCGCCAAGCTGCGCGGCAGCACGCCGAATTTCCGCTATGCCGGCAAGAAACACGAGAATGTGCCCCGGGCAACGGGAGTCCTCCAGAAGGGCTCCCACGGCGTCTTCGACCAGTATTTCCACGGGGCGTGTCGGCTCCTGCCCCAGGTATTCAATGTCCACGGGAAACACGCGCCCTTCGGAGGTGACAAGTCCCGCGTCGGGAATGGCCTGCCGGAGAAGCGCGGTATTGAGTGTGGCCGACATCACCACGATGCGGAGGTCGCCCCCTGCGCGGCCACGCGTGCGTTCTTGAACGCTGCGGGCGAGGCCAAGGGCGACGTCGGTGTGCACGTGGCGCTCGTGAAATTCATCGAGAACCACGCACCCGATTTTTGAAAGCGAAGGATCGGAAAGAAACAGCCTGAGAAAAAGCCCCTCTGTGATGTAGCGAATCCGGGTGCGTGGGCCAGACACTTTCTCGTAGCGAATTTGATAGCCTACAGTTTCGCCGCAGCGTTCTTCCCTCTCCCAGGCCACACGCTCTGCTGAAAGGCGAGCCGCGAGACGACGGGGTTCGAGCACGAGAATTTCGCCGGCCAGGACGTCGAGAAGGGCGGGCGGCACGCGCGTTGTTTTTCCGGCTCCCGGTGCCGCTTCAATAATCACGGTGTTCCGTTCGCGGACCTCTTGAACGACTTGGGCCAAAACGGCGTCGACGGGAAGGGTCGGAAGACTTTTGCGCATGTGTTTCATTTCAGTGGAACCACGGCCCGTTCAGGCAGGGCCGAGTTTTGTGAACAGAGCGTGGGAATTGGTCCAGGTCTGCTCGGCAATGGCTTGGGGGGTGGTGGAGCGAAGTTCAGCGAGGTGTTCGCACACCGCACGCGTCCAGCCAGGCTCGTTTGTTTTCCCGCGGTGGGGAATCGGGGCGAGGTAGGGGCTGTCGGTTTCCACCAGGAAACGATCGGAAGGCACCGCTTTAGCCACCTCTTTGAGTTCGACGGCGTTCTTGAAGGTCACGATGCCAGAAAAGCTCAAAGAAAAGCCGATGTCGAGGAAGTCGCGCGCCTCTTCGCGTGTGCCCGTGAAGCAATGAATGACACCACGGCCGCCACGCTTGGCGAAATGCGCAAGGCGCTCGTGAACAGCCGTGTGTGTTTCACGCACGTGAACCACGACGGGCAAATTCACGGCCAGCGCCACTTCCAGGAAGCGCTCGAAGCAGGCGTGTTGAACCTCCATGGGCGACAACGTGTAGTAGGCGTCGAGTCCAATTTCGCCGATGGCGACAACCTTTTCTTCCTTGCGTGCGAGTGTTTCGATGCGACAGGCCTCCGCTTCCGTGAAGGTGCTTGCGTCATGGGGCTGAATGCCCAAGGCGCAGTAAACACCCACGCGCCCGCGCGCTTGTTCCAACGCCAAATCGACCGAAGCCGGATCGTAGGCGATGTCGATGATTTTTTCCACGCCGTTTTCACGCGCCCGTTGGACAAGAACATCAACGTCGTTCTTGAGTTTTTCTGACACAAGGTGGCAGTGCGTATCGACGAGTCGCAGAGGTAGGCCTTCCCTCATTGGAACGCCGCCAGGCCCGTGAGTTGTTGGCCCACCACAAGAACATGAATGTCGTTGGTGCCTTCATAAGTCGACACCGACTCTAAATTGCAGGAGTGGCGCATGGCCCGGTGCTCAAGGCTGATTCCGTTTGCGCCAAGAATGTCGCGCGCCGTGCGCGCGGTTTCGAGGGCGATCTTTACGTTGTTTTGTTTTGCCATGCTGATTTGCGCAGGGTGCAAAGTGCCGGCGTCTTTGAGCGCTGCCAACCGCGCCGCGCACAGGTGACCCAAGGCGAGCTGCGTGGCCATGTGGGCAAGTTTCGCCTGGACAAGCTGGAAGCCTGCCAGGGGTTTGTCGAACATGATGCGGTTTTTCGCGTAGCCGAGCGCTTCGTCGAGACAATCTTCCGCGGCGCCCAGGGCGCCCCAGGCGATGCCGTAACGGGCTTGCGAAAGGCACATGAGTGCGTTCTTGAGGCCCGAAGTGCCCGGGAGCCGGTTGGCATCGGGTAACAAGCAATTGTCGAAATAAAGCGAGCCAGTGAGCGACGCTCGCAGCGAAAGTTTGTGCTTTATTTCCGGCGTCGAAAACCCGGGCGTGCCTCGCTCCACCAAGAAGCCCCGAATGCCCTCGTCCGTTTTCGCCCACACCACAGCGACATCGGCAATGGGAGCGTTCGTGATCCAGGTTTTCGAGCCGTTCAACACCCACCCTTCGGCCGTGCGTGTGGCGAATGTTTTCATGCCGGCCGGGTTCGATCCGAAGTCGGGCTCGGTGAGGCCGAAGCAGCCCACGGCGTGGCCTGACGCCAGGCGGGGCAACCAAGCGTTTTTTTGCGCGTCGCTTCCAAAGGAGTGAATGGGATACATGACGAGTGCGCCTTGCACGCTGGCAAAACTGCGCAAACCGGAATCGCCCCGTTCAAGCTCTTTCATAATGAGGCCGTATGCGGTGGAGCTCACGCCCGCGCAGCCGTACCCTTCGAGTTGCGACCCCAGCAAACCGAGGTCTCCCATGCGCCGCACGAGCTCCAAAGGAAACGTGCCTGCTTCGTAGCATTCCTGCACACGGGGAAGGAATTCTTCCCGCACGAACCGTCGCGTTGTGCTTTGCACAAGGACGTCTTCAGGGGCAAAGGTGTCTTCGATGCGGAAAAAGTCGGCGGGCAAGGGTTCCATGGCGCCTCCTGGGCTCAGAGCTTCGCATCACGTTCAGAGCGTCGCACCAGATTCAGAGCTTTGCTTCTATAGCCTTGCGAGGAAGAAGTGGAATGAGCGTGCGTCCCAAATTCCCCGCAAGGGCTTCCACCGCACCTAAGACGTCCCAATTTTCGCGGGCATCAGCCGAATTCCGGCACAGTGCTTTCACGAGCAGGGCCCACAGCTCGGCGACATCTTCCGACGGGTATTTTTTTTCCGCAAGGAGTTCGCGCAGAGCGCCTTCCCGTCCGCGCACAAACGCCCGCAACGACTCGCGCGAAAGGCTGTCGTTCAAAGGGTTCAGAAGCACACCTGCGGACATGAACCTTGTAAAGAAGGCTTGGAGCCCCGCGTTGAGGTCGCCTGGCTCCAAATCCGCAGGCTCGTTCTCGAAACGCGCGCGACTGCAGGCCTGCACGAGGTCGAAAACCTCGCCCACAAAGGCTGGTTTGCGGAGCATCGCACACTGCGCAAGAAACGACGTTCCCACAAAAGCAACACCTGACTTTCCCACCACGGTGCGGACGTATGTGGACGAACAATGGAGGAGGTCGGGCGGGCACATGATGGCCCACGTTTGAATGCTGGGAACGATGGCGCGGTTAGAAAAATAAAGATTGAATTCGGATTCAAAGTCAGACGTGGAGCGGAGGCCGCGCAAAAGGTGTGTGATGCCCTGCTCGCGTGCGTAGTCGACCACGAGTCCCGCTGTGGCGGAAACAATGACGTTGCGTCCCACGTGAAAAGGGGGTTCGCGCCGCGACCAGTCTTTGAACGGGTCGATGGAGTGCGCAATGAGCCGTGCTCGAGTTTCCGGAGAAAGAGTTCCTTGCTTGGCTGGGTTCACCGCGGCAAGCACATGCACAGCGTCAAACACCTCGAGGCCCGCATCGAGAACGTACTGGTGTCCGAAACTCCAGGGGTCGAAAGACCCCGCATAGATAGCGGCTTTGCCTGCGGCAGTCATCACGCTTCCCCCATCCTCAGGATTTAGAGTCCTTTTCTCTGCGAGGCAAGCGACTGCAAAGCCTGCAGCGAGGCGTGAACTGCCCCGTCACCGGGGTGACCCGCAGGGGGCGAAACCCGGGAAGGCCCTGCTAAAGTAACGATAGCGTCGAGGGCGTGCGCAACATGATGCGAACTCGACACGACTCCACACTTTCGGTTCCAGAATTCCAGTGAGCCTTCTGGCTTTCGAAAAGAGAACGCACGCGAGGGGAACATGACCAGGGTCTTGCTGCTCGATGACAGCCTCACCATACTGAAGGTCGTCCGCCTGACGTTCGCAAGCACTCCAGGAATGGAGGTCGACGTCGCCAAGACAGAAGCGGAAGCTCGCGCCGCTTTGGCTCACACGAAGCCTGACGTAGTGATAGGCTATGCGCGCTTCTGCCAGGAAAAAACTGTCGATTTCTTCGAAGAGGTGCGCAGTTTTTGCAAGAACATCGTTGTCCTTGCTGAAAGCAATGAAAACGTCCAGGGCTTCGTGTCTCGAGGTTTCAATCGTTTTTTGAAAAAGCCGTTCCACTCCGAAGAACTCCGCAAGGCCGTTGGAGAAGAGGCTGTTCGAGGCCGAGAGTTTTCAGGCATGCGCGATGAACCCACCGTCGCCTCGAAGACACCGCCTCGTGTGACCGCCGAAGACTCCTCGGCCACGGTTCGCACGCCTTTGCGTTCGCCCCCCCCGCCGCCTCCCCCGCCTCCTCCTCCGCCTGGGCAGGCGCGCACGGTGCGCCCCCCAGCTCCCGCCTTTGACAGCGGTGCGGCCGCGCGCCTTTCGAATGACGCCGCTTCTCACGACTCAGCGCCCCAGGTGGACATCCCTCAAATCACCATGGACGTGGAATCGCTCGAGCGTTCTTACCGAGCCACGCTGACCCAACGCTCCTCGAGCGAGGCCACGGTTGTGACGTCACCACCTCCGGCGCCCGAGAGCGGTGAACTGTCGCTCACTTTCTCAGAGCCGCAGGACGCCCCAAGCAGGGCCCGCACCCAGAGCGTCGGCATTGCCCAAGAAGACACGATTCAAACCTCAGAGGCCAACCCCTTCGCGGGAATGTTCGATGGCGCTGCGGCGAAGCGTGTGCCTCAAGCGAGCGCCGCAGAGGAAGGGCCGTTTGGCATCGAGCTTGGGGTTCCTCCCACCGAGCCCATGGAGCTTGAAGACGTCGTTGTCAGCGTACCGTCCCCTCAGCCACAACCGTTGAGGGCTGGAAGCGACTCATGCGAGTTTACAAACCCCTTTCAGGGTACTCGCCCCGACCCCGCGCCCCACAAACCGCGTTCCGCCTTCGACTCGCTTGGAATTGGTGGTGTCACGCGTGCTGAAATCGAAGCCACCATCGATGATGTTTTGATGCGTTCTCTCGAACGTGCAGTTCCTGCAAAAATCGAATCGAAATTCGACCAAGAGTGGAATCGCATGGCGCTTGACGTTGCACAGCGCATGAAGGCGGACGTCGCCATCGCCCTGCGTCACGACCTCACCGCAGCCCTCCAAGGGCTCATTGAAAGCGAAGTGCGTCGCGAACTTCAGGGCTGGATGTCCCGAGAAGCCGTTGTTCTTGCCAAAGAAGTGGTGCGTGAAGAGATCAGGCGACTCATTGAAGAGTGACGATGCTCTCATGCAAAGTTGTCAGGTAGACGTCGCTCCCAAAAAAAAGCGATCCGCGTAGGAAACGCCCTGAATTCCACCCTCTTCGAGGACCGCCGCTGCGCTCGTCTCGTCGAGAAGGCGGAAGGCTTTTTCGCGAACATCGTAAACATGCACGTCGGCGTTCTGGAGGTCGAACCACCAAGCGTGGATGCGGAGTATGCCTTCGGCAAGACGTGCGCGCACGATGCCATGTGTTTTGAGGTGTTCAATTTGAAGCAAAACGTTTCGTTGCGAAAGAGCATCGACCTCGGAGAGTTTGGGTGACATGCCTTCAAGCTCTGGTCCCACCTTGCAGGTGAGAAGTGGTCGCGCATATTGCAACCAATGAGAAACAGAGCTGCAGTCGCAACTTCCTGGCTCGTCGCGCTCGCGGCGCAATGTGTTCATGGCTCCGCAAGAAGAATGGCCGCACACAATGATGTCACGCACGCCCAGTGTGCCCAGTGCAAATTGAATGGCCGCTGCCTCGGAGCTCTCAAGAAAGCGGCCGTCAGGGCCCTCTGCGGGCGTGACGATGTTCCCCACATTGCGCACCACAAAAAGGTCGCCTGGGTCGCACGAGGCAAACGTGTTGGGAACGACGCGGCTATCGCCGCAGGCGATGAAGAGGGAATCGGGCTTTTGTCCGAGTGCCAAATGCGCAAATTCCCTACGGTAGGATTCAAGTCGGGTGCGGCGGAACTGAAGAACTCCGCGTACGAGCTTTTTCACGTCGACTCCAATCCACGGGTCAGCCCCAACGAGCCGGCTGGCCCGTGGATGCCAGAATGGACAACCACAAAGGGCTCGTGACCTCAAGATGCTTCTTGCCGGCCGTCACTGCCTTTAAGGGCACGTGCGTGAAGCGCTCATGAGCATAACCTACCATCATACCTGTCTTTCCTGCCATGGCCGCGTGAACGGAATGCTGTCCGAGGTGGGCGCAGAAAACGGAGTCGTCGGAAGTGGTGGGCAGAGCTCGCACCATGTAGCTCGGATCAATGTATTTCAAAGTCGCCTCAATGCCGGAGCTCTTGAACTCCTCGACAATGCGCACTTTGAGAAAGCGACCGATGTCGGCAAGTTTGCGATTGCCGCTGGCGTCAAACTCTTCTTTGGCCTCGGAAACAAGGTTCTGCCCCGCCCCTTCTGCCACGACCACTGTTGCATAGCCTTTGTCGACCACGCGCCGCATGAGGCGTGCGAGGAACCCACCGGGGCCATCGAGAACGAGGTCGACTTCCGGAATGAGAACAAAGTCGACGTCGCTGGTCGCGAAGGCCGCCGTGGCCGCGAGCGAGCCTGAGTGACGCCCCATGAGCTTCACAAGGCCAATGCCGTTGAAGGCGCCCCGGGCTTCGGTTTGAGCACAACGGATGGCTTCCGAGGCTTTCTGCACCGCGGTTTCGAAACCGAACGTTTTGTTCACATAGAGGACGTCGTTGTCTATGGTTTTGGGAATTCCGATAATGGACAAAGGCATCCCGCGAGACTTCGCCTCTTCATAAATGGCGCCTGCACCTGCAAGGGTGCCGTCGCCCCCTATGGTGAAGAGGATGTTGATGTCGCGCAGAGTGAGGGCATCGACTATCGACTGCGGGTTCGAATTCCCACGTCCGCTGCCCAGCACGGAGCCTGCTTCGGTGTCGAGGTTTTGAACTGAAAGACTGTCGAGCCGCCTCCAACCAAACCGGAACCGTTTGCTTTCGGAGTCGTGGGTGAATCCACCGTACCCATAGGGAACTCCGTAAATATTGCGAACCTTGTAGCGGTCGGAAAGCACCGAAACGATGCTTTGAATCACGTTGTTGAGCCCTGGGGCGAGGCCTCCACACGTGACAATAGCCGCTTTCACGGAGGCTGGGTCCCAGAAGATCTTTTCGCGAGGGCCCGCGAGTTCAAACGAAGGCGGCATGAAGGTGACACCCATGCCTTGCGCCTTGGCCGATTGAGAAAGGCCCGCAAGAGAAATGTCGACAAGAATGCGCTCCTCGCCGTCGCGCACGAAATTGCGAGGTTCGAGGAACTCCTTCAGGGGCGTCGGCTTTGTGCACGGCCCGAAGGTGTTTGTGAGCGAGTCCACTTCGAACAGGCTGGCATCGAGCGTTGCTTCCATGAACCCTCCCTTCCCAGGTTTGCCGTGCGTGCTCCACTCAGGCAAGCGCGATGTTCTGTTCGGCAAAGACGTCGACCATGGCCGCCTGCGCAAGATCGAGCATTTCATTGAGCTGGGCGCGCGTGAAAGCAGCTTTCTCGGCAGTGCCTTGAACTTCCAGAAGTGTGCCGGAGGCTGTCATCACCACATTCATGTCAACGTCCGCTTGAAGATCCTCGGGGTAGTCGAGGTCCACCATCGTCACGCCGCCCACGATGCCCACTGACACCGCAGCCACGGCATCGTGAAACGGATTGGTTTTGATTTTGCCGGCTTTTATCAGCTTGTCGATGGCGATTTTGAGAGCGACATAGCCGCCCGTGATGGCTGCTGTCCGTGTGCCGCCGTCAGCCTGAATGACGTCGCAGTCGACGGTGATAGAGCGCTCGCCCAAGAGTTTGAGGTTCACCACACCTCGCAGGCAGCGGCCAATGAGGCGCTGAATTTCCTGGGTGCGTCCCGACACGTTTTGCCGCTCACGGCGTGTGCGTTCTTGCGTGGAGCCGGGCAGCAAGGAGTACTCTCCGGTGATCCACCCTTGCCCGCGTTGCCCGCGCATCCAGTTGGGCACTGATTCTTCCACTGAGGCCGTGCAAATGACCTTTGTTTCCCCAAACTCAACGAGCACGCTGCCCAGTGCGTTGCGGGTGAAGTCGGGCGTGATTTTCACGGGGCGGGCCTGGGAGTTTGTGCGGCCATGGGAGCGCGGAGCCATGCGGGCGAACCTCTCTGCGTGGGCTGAAGCCAAGGCAAGCATGAGAGCCGCATTGGCAAAAGCCCACTGTCTACCACTCCCCCGCTCCGCTGGCCAGCGCCCTCGGCAAGCCCCGCCCGAGTTTCCTGTGACGCGAACCTGTGCCTTTGCTTTGCAAATGGCTTAGCGTCGGGGAATCGTCTTCTTGGAGGAATTGCCCATGTCTCTCTCCCTTCAGCGAAAAAGTGTTTTCGTGTTGAGCAGCGCCTTTGCTCTTGCCGGGCTTGGAGGGTTTGCCCAAGAAGCGGACGCAAATGCTAGCCTCATGGCCGTCCCTTCGGCACTCTCACACCCGTCGTTTGCATCGCATTGGTACGACGGACAGGCGGAAGTCGCGAGCTATGACGTGAGCGTGGACAGGTACCAAGAACGACGCGAAGGCACGGCCGTGCTCATTTTCGTGACCGAAACGACTTCGAACGCCAAGCGCGTGAAAGTGGACAAGGTCACCTCTGGCAGCGCCGACCAATTCCCCGTCATGAAACTCAATTTTATCCTCGACTTTCCCACGGGCGTTTACGACTACAACGTGATGCAGAGCACGTTTGTTTCGCTCGCGGCCGCGGCCGGTGTTTCCGTCGGTGCTGTGACGAAAGCGACGTTTTCGTCACAGGAATGGTGTGGGCACGTTTTCGAACAATTCGTGCCGCGCGGCGGCCGCGTTGAACACAGCGTGCAGTCGTATTTTGAAGACGAAGAAAAAAAAGAAACCACCCTGGAAGCCCCCACAGGGGGTGTGTTTGGCGATGCTCTATTTCACTGGTCTCGGGGGTTCACTGGACCCAACGTGGCAGCAGGGGAAGAGCGTGTTGCGAAACTCCTGACGACGTCCATGGAAAACCGCTTTCGGCATAAGGACCCGCGTTGGGAAACTGCGACGTTTGGGGTGGATGCCCGCAGCAAAGAGGTCGCTTGGGAGGGCGGCAAGATGCGTGTGCACCGCAAGTGGGTGCGGCCTCAGTCGGGAGGATTGGCCGAATTCTTCGTGGAAGAGGCATTCCCGCACCGGCTGGTGCGTTGGACTTTTTCGGGAGGCACCCTTGTGGCGCAAGACGCTCGCCTTGTTTCGGCGGTCCGAAACAAATACTGGGCTCTCAACGGCAAAGACGGCGTAAAGGCCCTGACCTCGCTCAAGCTGAAAGCCCGACCTCCGCGCACGCCTTGAGTTGAGCAAGTAGAGTCAGTGCACTTGCAGTTCGTACTGAGTTTCGAGTTCAGTCGTCCGCTCTTTTGTTTTGCGAGTCAGGCAACCCTGAACAATGATTTTTTGAAGTGAACCTCCCTCGAAAGCGAGACCTTCCGATGCGCAGTCGAGGTCGCGCAGAGAGATCCACGCGCGCTGTGCAGCCACGAGCGCCTTCGAACGTGTTGTTGAATACGAGCGCAGAACGTCTTGGATGGCGCTATACGACACATTGAGGGCTTTGTCGGCCGCGCTGTGCTCATCGACAAGGCACTGGAAGACTTCATTTGTGCTCAAAAAAGAGCCACAGTTGCCGCTCTGCGCAAGGGCGGAAGCGGAAGAAAGTGCGGATAAGGCTACCAAGGTGGCAAAGGAAACAGTCAATTTCGTCATGTGATCACACTCCTGATGGAAACAAGGGGGGAGCCCCGGAAAGGGCCGGGGAGATTTTTCCCACGTCTCTTCTCTACAGGTGTCCTGCTTCTGGAAGGAGACACGCTGGGCAACGTCTGACAGAGTCTAGGCCGTTGCATTTGTTTGACACCAGTCTCAATTCGCTACAAATTTTTTTTTGTAATGCATTGAAAAAATGGGATATTATTTAAATCGTCAGGTTCGTTTGAGTGATCGTCAGGTGTTTTCGTGAGTTGCAACGGGAGCCACCGCATGCCCAAGCCCTACCCGGCCGTCTTTTACCCTTGGGAAGTGGTCGACATTCCAGAGGTCTCGCCTTTCCTGCGGTCGGATGAAACACTCAGATCTTTGGTGCGCGACACGACTCCTCGTCTTGCGGACGCCCTCGAGTCGCGGTGCGAAGAGCTGCACGTCCCTTGGGCGGGCCGTGTGTTTCTGCGCGAGGTTTGCGCTTTTCGGTGGTCGTACTGGCAAGAACTCGAAACATCGCTCGAATCGAATGTGTTTCCTTCTGTTCCCACAGAAGCTTCGAATTCGCTGAACCTAGAGCGTCGTTACCTGCTCTTTTTGTGTTGGAGTCGTCGCCCAAACGAAGCCTCAAAAGCGGGCTCTGAACGTGACCTTCGCATGGATGCCTTGCGTGGAGGACACCCCTGGATCCCCCTCCTTATAGAATTCGAACGCCTTGGCGCACGTGTGCGCACCGGCCATTTTGTGGCGAACGTGTCCGCTCTAGAGGCTCTTCTTGTACAAATAAGAAGCTATTCTGCCTACTGGACGATGCGGGTGGAACTTCTCCTGGCAACCACGCTGCAGGCCCTGGGGCGCTATGAAGCCTGCGCGAAAGTGCTTTCCGACACCCAACGTCTTTTGGCTCGCTTTCCCAGCGCGGCTTTGCAGTCGACCCAAACACGCCGCCGCATTTCACTTGCTTTCGAGAGTGAAAGATACGACGAGGCTCGCGCGTTGTTGCCCGATGCTCTCTCCTTCGCGCGTAATGAAAATCTTCACACCGAATATGCCTTCCTTTTGCAAGAACAATTGCGGGCCTTCATTACGGAAGGCAACGATGCGGCGGTAGATGAAACGTTCCTTGAAATGGAACGCTGTGTGCGCGATGCCGATCTTCCCCAGGCCTTGCTGAGCCTTGTCGAGGAACGTTGCGAACGCGCCCTGAGGCAAGTCGACGCCGATGGCGAGGCCTTGGCTTCACTCAAGGAGCATGTCAATGCCGCACGGGAGCGGGGTGAGGTTGTTGGAGTGTGCTTGGGGCTCATGTTTGAAGCGCGCGCACTCCGATTGTCCGGGCATGTGGATGCCGCTGCAACCAAGATAGACGAGGCGCTCGCCATGGCTCGGATGCAGTCTTACGGGAAGGCGCGGGTCCGGCTTCTCTTTTACGCATCGGCACTCGCACTGGAACGAGGCAAGGGTGTGCAAGCTCGTCTTTTTCTCGCGGAGGCAGGCCTTTTGGCAGAGGAATGTGGTCTTCGTGTTCAGTCTTTGTGTCACCGCTTTGCCTCGGAAAACATGGACGCGGATCGTCCGAATGTGCTTCCCCTTTTGGAAGCGCTCTCTTCGCTGGCAGCCTTCGGAGAAGTGTTCCATTATTTGAAGTTCTATGGATTTTTCGCAGGCTGGAGGGCGCGTCTTGGGTTTGGACTCGTTGCGGCAGAATGGATGCCGCTTGAAGTCTGGCTTGCGAACTTGCGTCGTGTGCACGTTCTTCACTGGATGCCCATTGAAAAAGCACTGCATTACCATCCCGCGAAAGGGGCACCCCGGCTTTTGCGTCTCGACACTTCGCAGCCCGTGGAAGCTGCTATCGCGCTTGTGTTTGCGCGTGGCAGCGTTGGCGCGACTCCCGAAGAGATTCATGCGCTGAGCTACCGAAACGTCCGCTTCCGCGCCGAAACTCATGGGGCTCGGGTGCGCATGATTGTTTCGCGAGCTCGTGCACGCCTTGCACCCTTGGGCTGCACCCTCGTTTCGCAGCGGGAAGAGGCTCTGGGGGTGGGTGCGGGGTCTCGTTACGTTGTTCGCTCGGTCGCGCCGCTTGTTGCCGTCGAATTCGTGCCCGACAGCGCAGGGGCCTCGCGCCTTTCTGCGAAAGAAGCCCTTGTGTTGGCTCTCATTGCTGAACAGGGCTCCCTCGCGACGAGCGACATTTGTGAGCGTTTGGGCGTGACCCGGCAAACTGTCCACCCTTGGCTGAAGCGGCTCGTGCACCTCGGTCTTGTCCGTTTGAAACGGCGCGGACCCGCCAGCCGATATGTTTTGGGAGCCCTGGGCTGACTTCGCTCAAGCGACCTTGTCCGGGAAGGATTCGGACATTGAATTGTCGCGGCGGTGCGGCGTGACTTAGGAGGTGGACCGCGTGAAGAGCGTTCGTACTGCGCCAGGAGGTCCCATGCTCATCGTCTTTTTTTGTGGCGCCCTTTGCTCGGCGGCAAGCCTTTCGGGCTATGTGCAGGCCGCGGAATCCCTGGGGTTTGCGACCACTGTCGTTGTGCCCAACACGAACCCGTTCACGGCCAACCATGCACGTGACCTCGAGCGCATGCGCGAAGCCATCGCAAGGGAGCTGGAGCGGGAACAACGAGCGTCAGGCAAAGTGCCACAACTCGGGTTTTTTGCGTTCAGCAGTGGTGCGAAGTTCGCCGCTCGTATTGCACAAGACACCCCCGTGGAAGGCATGTTCCTTCTCGACCCTGTCGATGGCCCGCCTCCTGGCAGTCGTCCGAGCGAGCGGTTTCCCGTTTTTCTCGACGAAGCCGATGCCGCGTGGCGAACTCTGAGCACGGCTCCCGACGCCGCCCGCAAACCCGCAGTGCTCCGCATTTTGAGCACAGAGCTGGGTGAGCGGCCCGGATTCACCGGAACACCCTGTGTCACTCCGGCCTATGGCTCCGGCTTTTTTGCGGAGCGTCTGGGAGCACAGGCTGCAGAGCGAGTCGACATTGACGACTCAGGGCACCTGGACGTTTTGTTCCAAAGTGCAGGGCTCTTGGGCGCGGTGTGCCCACGTGGAGGCAACCCCGACGGGGCTCGCACTCAAAGCCTCGCCGGATTTCAAGACTTCCTCGCCAGGCTCCCTTGAGCCCCGTGACGATGAGTCGTCCGGCGAAAGCAATGGCTCAGTAAGTCGGCTGGACGATGACGTCGACCCGGCGGTTCTGTGCACGGCCTGCTGCTGTTTCATTGGTTGCCAAAGGCCCTTCTTCGCCGCGTCCCTGCGCCACCACATCGTCGGCTCGCACGATGCGCTGCGACACGAGATAGTCTTTCACAATGCCAGCGCGTTCTTGAGAGAGCTTCGAGTTGGTTTCCACCGAACCTGTGGAGTCGGTGTGGCCTTCGACGCGGACCCGTGGGGATCCAAATTGCGACACCGCCGTGCCAAGTTTTTTCAGGAGCGCTGCGCTTTCTGCTGGCAACGCGCCCTGCCCTTTCGCGAAATTCAAGCCCTTCAGTCGGATAATAAGGTTGTCGCCATCCTTGTACACTTCTGCTTCCGCAGGATTGAACATTTTGCGCGCATTTGTGTAGTTGAGTTCGAAGGCTTGCCTTTTGGACGCATCGTCATTGGCCGCCGAAAGTGCCCCTTGCGTGGCCGAAAGTTCAGCCGCCGTTGAGCTTTGGTCGGAAGTGGCGTTGCTCAGCGAGTTTTGCAATTGAGAATTTTGGTTCGCAAGAGCGGTGTTCTGCGAGCCCATGGATTTTTGCATTGCAAGGGTGGCTTGCTCTTTTTCGAAGATCTCAATGGCGGCTGTTTCGCTCTTGAGTCGCTTGGCGTCGCTCGAAATTTTCGCAAGGCGTGCAATCTCTGCTTTCGAGATCGCAGTCGAAGCCGCCAGAGCTGTGGCATCGTAGCGCGAGGCACGGATGGAGCGCTCGGCGTCTGCGAGTTTGGCTTCGGTGCGTTGGAACGTTTGGGGCGCAACGGCCGCGGCCTCTCCGTTCTTGAGCTGCGAGAAGCGCACCTGTTCTGAACCCATCGTCTTGAACACGATGGCATCTCCTTCGGCGTTCAAGTAGCGGTTTTTGAACTCCGCGCTTTCCTTCTGGATGGTGTCGATGTCACCGCCTGCAGCCTCTTGTGTGGCAGCACGCAGGTCGTTGTCGACCTTCTTGAAGGTTTCTGTCCCCGCAGCGCCTGCTGTCAGCGCAAGGCGGCGGGCCTTCAAAGCTTCGGCCAAAACTGCTTTGCTCGGCATGCTTTTGTCAGTGACGGCTGCCGCATGCTTGCGGGCCGTCGCAACATCTTCATCGGCGTCCGCTTGTTTCGCGTTCAGTGCTTTGGCTTTTTCGAGGGAATCTTTGAAGGCGCTGAATTGCTCGGGCGCAAGAACATCTTCCTGTTCGGTGACGAACTGGGACCTTTGTTTTTCGAGTGCCGCAATTTCCGCGGAGCGGTCGGCGTATTTTGCCGTGGACTGACATGCAATAGCCATTAATGAAAGGGTGAGAAGTGTGGGTGTGCTGAATTTACGAATGAAATGTGACGTCATATTTAAATTACTCCTGTGTTTTTCTAAAATGAACATGCGCCACTTACGAAGCGATCGCAAGTGGCGCATCTGATTTCGGTTTACAAAAACAGGGTTTAGATGAGGGATAATTCGATGGTTGATTGGCCAGTGAAGATTGTCTTGTTCAAGTCGGAGTTAAGTTATTTTTCTTTTTGATGTAAAAGAAGAGACGCCACAGAGCTTTGTAAAAATAAATAAGAAGAAATTGCTTGTGTTTTTCTTATTCTTGTTTGGCGTCGTCTTGCTGCGCGACGCGATGCTGCAGTTTTTCAAGGCTCTCGTTACCGAACAATGTGAAAAAGGAATGCGAGCAAGAGGCTTCGCGGTTCAAAGGTCTTCATCGGGTTCCGTGTTGCTTGGATTCGTGCGATACATATTGCTTGGATTTGCACCTGACCTCGACCGTTTTTCAATAATTCCATATTTTCTAGAGTAAGCTCCATCGTCCTCATCAAGAAGCTGATTTGCGTCCCAAATGGATTGAGAAGTTGTGATTTCATTCCCCACCTCTTCCTCGTCACCTCCCCATCTCATATACGAGACTTTGTTGTCGCTGAGGTGAGCCTCGACGCACATTGCGCCATCGGAATTTACAAAAATTGGAGAAATGTCTTTGACTTTATAATTGGAGATGGGGCCTGCTTTATTGCCTACATCCTCCGTCATGCTAAGCGACTTCGTTTCGAGTCTTCCTGCCAGCGTGCTGCTGGGCTTCCCGACATTGGACATGATTTCTTTGCGCAAAGCTGAAGCGCTCTCGAGTGGCACTTGAGGCAGCGTTTCACAGCTCATGTTGCCTGTGAATAGAATGAGGCCCGGGGAAAGTTGCTGCCAGGTTGAGACGTTATTGGTTCTCTTTGTAACGACAACTTTCGAAACGTTTTCAATTTTTCCGGTCGTATCGACGTCGACGATGCCAAAAACGAAAGTGCCTTGCTTCTTCTCATTTGGACACGTTGCGCCCCAGAATTTTTCAGGGATGTCCTCAAGAGATTTTATCGTTTCTGAGGCCTCATCGACTTCAATACAAACGAGCGCGGGTTTTGGCGAAGACGCTGACGCTTCGTCTTCTGAGCCCGAACTCTTGACGCCGCCATCGGGTGAGTGGCCGTGCACGAGCGGGAGAGGCGCTG
>JADCJN010000227.1 GCA_020247005.1 Silvanigrellales bacterium | reverse complement strand
GCCAAGGCCCAGCCCATCCACTGCGCCCGCCACCATTGCAATCACGTTTTTGAGCGCTCCGGCTGTTTCTGTGCCCACAACGTCGCGCGATCGGTAGACACGAAAAAAACTCCGGTGAAGAAGATGTTCCGCACGGGCAGCCAAGTCGTCGGAAGCCGTGGCCACCACCACGGCGGTCGGGAGTCCAGCTGAGAGCTCTTTTGCGAAGCTTGGGCCGCTGAGCGCACCCACGCAGGTTCCTTCCGGAAGGGTCTCACGCAAAATGGACGTGGGCAGAGCCAAGGTGCCCCTTTCAATTCCTTTTGCTGCGGAAAGGACTTGCAGCGGCGCCCCCGGGGAAACCCCTTGGGAATGAGACGTCACCCACTTCGCGACATCGCGAAGCGCCTGACAGGGCACCGCCAAGAGAATGAGGTGAAAATCAGGCAAGCTCAACGGCGAAGACGCCGCGAAGGTTTCCATGGACACAAGGGTCAAGCCTTTTACGGCGCCTAACGTCACCCCGGAAGGAGTCGAGGAAACAGAGGCGATGTCGCCTTGCCGCCCCAGAAGAACGACTTCACAGCCGCCCACAGCAATGCACTGAGCCAAAGCCGTGCCAAACGCCCCGGCACCCACCACGGCCACCCGTGCCTGCGTGCCATTCCAGAGTTTCTGCTGATTCGCGTGCATGAAAACGGCGCCTCCAAAGGTGAAGTCCAAAGAGCGGCCACTATAGGGAGCTCGGAGGGTTCCATCAACGCACCCGCAAAATCAGACTTCGCGAGCCTTCCCTGCCAACCTTCACAGACGCTAGGCGACTCCTGTATCCTCTCGGAGCGCCAAGGAACATCCCGGAACATCCCGGAACGTTCCAGAACATCATTTTTGGCGGGAGGCCACTCACGCATGAGCAGACCCGAGTTCGCACAGTTCGCGAAGGCCCTTGTCGCCGCCCTCGAAAGCAAAGTCCTGGGCCAGGAAAAGGTCGTGGAGGAGGTCGTCGTCACCGTTCTGTGCAATGGACACGCGCTGCTGACGGGCTCACCCGGCGTGGCGAAAACGACACTCGTTCGAAATCTCGCCTCGGCACTTGGATGCGGCTACAAGCGCGTCCAGTTCACGCCCGATCTGACCCCATACGACATTTTGGGGGGAGACATGTTGAAATTCGATGAGTCTGGCTCCGATGCCAGACGCGTCGTGTTTCAGCCGGGCCCGATATTTTCAAGCTTCCTTTTGGCCGACGAAATCAACCGCGCCTCCCCCCGAACGCAGGCGGCTCTCCTGGAAGCCATGCAAGAGCGCCAGGTGAGCCATGGCGGTGTGACTCGGCCTTTGCCGCGTCCCTTTTATGTTTTCGCAACCCAAAACCCCATTGAAAACGAAGGCACCTTTCCACTTCCAGAGGCCCAACTCGACCGTTTTCTTCTGAACATCGAAGTGCCGTATCCTGCGTTTGAGGCCGAAGTGAAGGTGGCATCGCTTCCTGCCACCATGGAAGATCTCCCTGCCATGGCCACACCCGAAACCCTCATGACGAGCCGTCAGGCTGTCGAGTCGGTTCGCATGTCGCAAACACTTCTGGAGGCCATTGTCCGGCTTGTTCGTGAAACCCGCCCAGAAAGCACGAATCTTGCCATTACGAAGGAATTTCTCGACTTTGGTGCCTCACCACGTGCGTCTCAGGCTCTTGCCTTGGCGAGCAAGGCGCTTGCCCTGCTCCGCGGCGAATCTGAGGTGACTTGGGAGCATATCCGCACTATAGCTCCCTCGGTTCTCCGTCACCGCGTCGTCACCGGGTTTCGAGCACATACGGCGCGGCGGGGAGCCACATCCATCGTGGAGGAAATCATTGCCTCCACTGTCCTTTAGGGGAGGCCAAAGGCCTCCGCTGAACTCTGCTGAATGAAGAGAGGAGGCTCGTTTCCGCTGCCATGCCCGAACCTTCCGACTCTCTGGCCACCTCTGAACGGCGTCTCCAGACTCCCGCCCCCCCGACACCGCCCCGTGCGATACGGGGCCTGCTTTTCGACGCCTCGGGCACCCTTTTGCGTGCATGCCCAGGTGCGGTTCTCGGTGTCGATATTTTTCCCGATGCCGTGAGGCTTTTGGGGGTCTGCCGTCGCCGACTCCTTGGCGATGTTCCTTTGCGCACAGCTCTTGTTACGAATTGGGGACATCGCGTGAACCGCATGCTCGAGAATCTGGGCATCGCCGACTGCTTCGATGCCGTGGTGTGCGCAGACGACGTCCACGATGCCAAACCCCATGCCGAAATCTTTCACCTTGCCTGCCGTCTGCTTGGTGTGCCCCCTCGAGACTGCCTCCACGTAGGCGACTCCCTTTTTGATGATGCTCTGGGTGCTCAGGCAGCCGGACTCGAAGCCCTTTGGATTCATCGCAAAGCGGACGCCATTCTCACTCTCACCGAGCGCATGATGGTTTCAAGGCTGAAGGGGCCGCACTTTGTGAATTTGGAAGACGCGCACGCCTACCTCGCCTGCCATTTTGCCGCGACAACGCCGAAAAGCCATTGACGCCGGGGGCCTGACGGGAGGACAAGGGAACACTGTCCCACGCCAGCACGATCGGACCCCCGCATGACTGAACCGACACTGCCTCCCCCGCCCGCACTCGACTTGTCGTCCGGGTCCCCTGCGCTGGCCCCCGGGTTCCTTTCGCCCACGGGCCCTGCCGACATCCAAACCATTCAAGAGGAACTGAGGGCTTCCCTTGCAAAGCCGTCCGAAAGTGCAAGGCCCTCTCCCCTGCGTGAAGTCGACCCTTCCGGTTTTGCCGCTCGGGTCCATTGGCCTTTTTCGGGACGCACTCTCGGCTCCGACCGTGGCTTCCGGTTCGAAACCGGCGAGCTCACCTCGCACGCTTTGCACATCCGCTGCCAAGACTTCTCGCGGACCTTTTTCAAAGCAGGTTCGACCATTATTCAAGCGCGCTTGTTCGTTCCAAAGCAGCTGCTCACGGGGGAAGGCACTCCCGTCGACTTCGTCGCTTTCGAATTCTTGGCGAAGGTTGTGAAAGAGGTCAAACACGTCGAAGGGCAGTCACCCTCGGACGCAGGCTTCCTCCTCAACATTCTCCAAATCGACGAGTCCCTTCGACACACCCTCGAAGAGCTATTGTTGCGGCTGCGCTCTGAACCCGAAGACACCACAGACTCACGGGCCTCGGTCACTGGAACCAGCCTGCGCTTAGGAGCCTCCGCTCGCTAAGGTGAATCATGCGAAGAAAGGGAACGGAAGCCCGATGATTCGAGTCGTGCTCGACTGCAGAAGTGACACGCTGACGAAACCCACTCCCGCACTCCGCGCCGTCATGGCATCAGCCGAGGTGGGCGATGCCTATTACGAGGAAGACCCTTCTGTCACAGCGCTGGAACTCGGCGTGGCAAAGCTGTTTGGAAAAGAAGCCGCCGCGTTCATGCCCTCGGGAACCATGAGCAACCAGGTGGCCCTGCGCTTGCACGCCCGGGCGGGGGAAGCTGTTCTCTGCTCACCCGACAACCACATTGTTCAATACGAAACAGGCGCTCTTTCAGGCATCAATGGCCTGCAGCACATGCCTGTTCCGCTCGATGCGTCGGGATTCCTTGTTGATGAAGAAAAACTGCCTGAAGTCTTTGTTTCGCGCTCCCTGAGGCACGCTCCAACATCCGCCGTCGTGGCAGTCGAAAACACGCATTTGCGGGCGGGTGGACGCGTCTATCCTCTTGCGCGGCTGCAGAGGCTTAAAAAAGCGTGCGCGGCGCTGGGGTTGCCACTTCACGTCGATGGGGCTCGTATCTGGCACGCAGCCCGTGTGGAAGGAGCGAGTCTCACATCCCTGGTCCGCTATGGTGAGGTTGCTGACACCCTTTCGGTTTGTTTCTCGAAGGGTCTCGGCGCACCTGTGGGAAGCGCTTTGCTGGGTTCAAAAGAGACCATTGAGGCGTCGAAAAAAGTCCGCAAGATGATGGGCGGATCGATGCGGCAGTGCGGCATGCTCGCGGCCGCGGCCAGCTTTTGCCTGGAACATCACTTCTCCAGGCTCGACGACGACCACGCCGCGGCGCGGGAGCTGGCAAAATACGTGGCGAACGCTTTTTCCAATGCGCACGTTGTTGCACCCGAAACCAACATTGTTCTGGCGCGTTTCCAAACTCCAGAGGAAGCGAAGACGTGCCTGAAGGTGATGCTGGAAACAAAAGGCATCCTCTTGTCGGCGCTCGATGCCTACACGGTGCGCGGAGTGCTCCACCTCGACGTCCCTTTGCAGGAAGTCAAAGATCGTCTCGACGCTTGAAGCCGTCACTTACGGAAACAGAACATTCGCACGATCGAGCCCATTCATGCCCTCACCCGGGGAGTGGCCTCATTCTGAATGAGGCAGCAATGCATCTTCAAAATGCGAAGCAGCACGCGCGCGAAAGTGTGCGTTGCAGGCGGAGGCAACGTCGCTTGCAGACAGCGGGCAACCGAGTTCCCTTAACGAGGTTAGAAACGAACGGTGGTCGCGTCCTGCGCGGTAATCAGGCTCCTTTGAAGGATGCGCAAGGTAACGCGATACGGCGTCGAAGTTGGGGTCGACCAGGAGACTGCCCTGATAAACAAAAAGATGCTTTCTTCTAAACACGCTTGTTCCGGCAATTTTTTTATCGCCAGCGGCAATATCGGAAATGCCGCGCGTGGCGAGCTCGGTGGCGTCGAATCCGCCAAGCGTTCCCAATGCCTCAATCCAAAGGGCGTTCACTTGTCGAAAGTAGGCCGCGTTATTGAAAAGCTCCCGCGCCCGGAATGCCAACGTCAGCACGACACAGCCAGGGCCGAGAACCACCGTACCACCACCGCCCTTGCGTCGCAGAATGGGAATTCCATCGGCCTCGCAGGCAGTCGTGTTGGTTTCGATTTCAGGTTTGTTGGAGCTCGAAAGCACGACGACACGGCGCCGGGTTTCGAAAAAACGAAAGAGCACCCTGCCTCGTAAAGCCTCTTCGGGGGCATTCAAAACCCATTCGTCCATCCACATTCAAGTAGCCTGAGCGCGAGTCAACACGCCGACGAATTCTTCGTGGGAACAGGCCAGTGCGTAGGGCGCCTGAAAAGAGAGTGTTCGGTTGAAAGGCGTGAGGAGGAGGACGCTTTGGGCCCCCGATGCTGCCGCCGCAAGAAGCCCCCGCTCAGAATCTTCGAAAACAAGGACCTCATGAGGAGTGACGCCCAGCCTGGCGTAGGCCGCCTGAAAGATGTCGGGAAAGGGTTTCTTGCGGAGTTCGCCCTCACGCCCGACAACGAGGGAAGGGAAGTGCCCAAGGCCCGTTCGTTCCAGAATGAGGTCGATTTCGTCGCGAGGAGAATTGCTCGCGATGGCGATGCGCCCGCGCTCCAGAAGGCGTGTCAAAATGGTTTCAATGTGCTCAAAAAGAGGAAGGGGCTCAGAAGATATCAGGCGCATGTAGTGACGCTTCTTGGCTGCCAGGAGCGCCTCCAAGGGAATGCTCATCCCGCACTCGGCGAGCTCCTTGCGCGCGCCTTCTCCGAGATGCGTGAAGCGCAGATAGTAGCCATCTTCCTTCAGTTCGTGTCCCCACTCCGCAAATGCGGCCGCATAGGCCCGGTAGTGGAGCTGCTCGGTGTCGCAGAAGCTCCCATCGAAGTCCCAAACGAACGCGGTTTTTCCAGACAGCACGTCGACGGAAAAGCTCATGCGGCGCGACTCCAAAATGACACGAGGTGGAGGAACCAATGAACCCATCGGGGGCCTTGCTTCCTTGAGCGAGCCGAACGTATCATGCGGCCCAGTTGAACGGAAAGAGCCTACAAAGGCTGACCCACTGGAGGAAGGGAATCCATGAAGCGCGTCGTCGTCACGGGCCTCGGCATCGTCTCGCCTGTCGGAAATACCTTGGAAGAGTGCTGGGACAGCGTCATCCGAGGACGCAGTGGCATTGGCCGCGTCACGAGCATCGACCTCACGCTCGACACCGTGAAAATTGGTGGAGAGGTCAAGAATTTCGATGCGTCCTTGTACATGAGCGACAAGGAAGCACGCCGCTCCCAACGCTTTGTCCAATTCGCCTGTGCGGCCTCGCGCATGGCACTCGATGACGCTGGCCTGGTGCTCACCGACGAAAATAAGCCTGACGTCGGCGTCTCCATTGGTGTGGGCGTGGGCGGCATGGGTTACCTGGAAGAACAGGTGGGCATCATGCTCTCCAAGGGGCCTTCCCGCGTCTCTCCCTTCACCATCCCCGGATTTATCGCCAACATGGCCGCCGGCATGGTGAGTATTGAAACGGGTGCACAGGGTCCAAACATCTGCCCTACCACGGCGTGCACGAGCGGCACCCACGCTCTTGGAGAAGCGCTGATGCTTATCCAAACGGGCCGTGCAAAAGCAATGATAGCGGGCGGCGCCGAGGCCGCTCTGTCGCATGTGCCCTATGCAGGCTTTGCGAAAATGAAGGCACTTTGTGCCGACCGCAACGACGAGCCAGAACGTGCCTCACGTCCGTTCGACGCTCACCGCTCCGGGTTTGTGATGGGAGAAGGCGCGGGGATTCTCGTGCTTGAAGAGCTCGAGTCGGCGCTCGCACGCGGTGCCAAAATATACTGCGAACTCGCAGGGTACGGCATGAGTTCGGACGCTCACCACATGACCTCACCTTCGCCCGGCGGTGAAGGTGCCGTGCGGTGCATGAGGCAAGCCCTCCGCACCGCATTCGTGGCCCCCGAAGACGTGGACTACGTGAATGCCCACGGCACCTCGACCGAAGCCAACGACGCCACGGAAACGGCCGCCTTAAAAACATTGCTTGGCTCGCACGCTCGCAAGGTGGCCATCAGTTCCACAAAAAGCATGACCGGCCACCTTCTGGGTGCTGCAGGGGGCGTAGAGGCCGTTTTCACTGTCATGGCTCTCAAAACTGGCATCATTCCACCCACCATCAACTACGAGACCCCGGACCCCGCGTGTGACCTCGACTACACCCCGAACAAAGCCGTGGAACGGCCTTTGCGCGTCGCCATTTCAAATTCCTTCGGCTTTGGTGGCACCAACGGCTGCGTTGCCTTCAAGCGGTTTGTGCAGGCCTGAAACGCCGACATTTCACCGGTGGTCGCGTGTTCTCTTTTTTCAATCAAACCGCTGAATAAGCTCGAATGCGGGCTTTTCCACATTCCGTTTCCTGAGTTTCGGAAACGGAATTTTTCATAAACAGACTCAAAGTCTGCCCGTCTCTCCCGATGGAAGTCCTGCCACGGACCACACGTCGAGGAGACCGATCTCATGCACACTCCATTTCACTTTTCCAAGAACGCATGCACTTCTGCATGTTTCATGAAGGCTTGGTTTGCTTGCAGTGCTCTTGGGGTTGCAGCCCTGACCATAGGCTGCGGCCAAGCGGAACTCCCTGTTGGCGGTCAAAAGTCATCCGAGGCACCTGCTGTGGAGACAACGACACGCGAGTCTGCAGCCCCTGGCTCGCAGGTGGCCACTTTTTCATTGACCACAGCCAGCGATGCGTGGTGCCCAACGGGGTTCGCTTTCAATGCAACCCACCGTCTGTGCGAGTCAGCCACTCTGGCTCTGGGGCCATTTCCCGCCGCCCTTGTTGCGAATTGCCAGAAGTTTGGGGGTGGTAAAAGCTGCTTGGAGGCCAACTGGGATCGCACGTTCGCTCGCAATTTGAGGGGAACAATGCAATGTCCAGAGGGCACCTGGCTCGATGCCTCGCTCGGCGAATGCTCCGACGGCACCAGAGTTTACGGCCCCTTCGCGCGCATGAAAGTGGACGCATGCCAGAAAAAAGGCGGAGGCGCTGTTTGCGAAACCATGCGGTGGCACGCCTCGTTCGTCTCACCCACAGGAAACGCTCCACGCGCGACTTGGAATAAAAAGACCCTCAATTACTACTCGACAAAGGCCAATTATGAGCGTGTCACGGCCAACGTTTTTAGCTGGTTTGGCACGCGTACGAACGGCTGCGTGGCCTTCATGTCCACAGCCTTGCGGCAGGTTGGCTTCCCCATCCCTCAGAATGCCGTTCTCGACGGCTACTCTGTTTCCACATGGACGGCGTCTTTCAGCGCATTCCTGCGGAATAAGGGCTGGGTGCGGGTAAATTCGCACACCGAGCTTCAACCGGGTGACATCGTGTTCACTGTAGGTGAGGAATCAGACCCCACAAACACGCCTCTTCACACTTACATGTTTCACTCGTGGAAAGACCGCGCGGCCAAGACAGGGTGGGTGATAGACAACCAAGCATTTACACACGAGCGCGCCATATTTTCTTACGGCGACTTTAACTTCTCGCCCTTCGCATACGCTCTTCGCAGCCAAGACTAATTGCCGCGTATAAGCACCCTACTTCGAGAGAATGGCCGCGGATGTCGTCACAAGACTGGCACCCGAAAGGGTGCGGTCGAAAATGCCCAACGCGTCTTTGGTGACGAGGTCAACAAGGAGCCCTCCGGGAGCAGACGCTCCCACGCCGGCGGCAGTGCCCGCAGCAGTGCAATTATGGGTGGAAAACGTCTTGGGGCTCGGGGCGTACCGGAGAGCGCAGGCAGGCGAAACGCCCACGACGATCTCGCCTTTCACCAGGGACGCAGTCACAAGGACGACCGAAGCCTGAGTGCGCGTGGGTTTCGACTCGTCGAGCACAATTTTGGAGGCGGGAAAGCCATCGGTTTCGTCGACAAGAGTGAGGCGCATGAGCACGAACCCCTGCCCTTCTTGCGTGTCTTGCACCTCGACCGAGGAACAATGAGAAACCCGCGCAGGCGCCTGCCGAGTCGACGCGGCGGCGGTCGCGCTGGAAAGAAACCGAAAGCGCGTGCGCACGCAATCGACGGCACACAGCGACGACGTGAGAGCGAGATCGGTGCCCAATGCCAAGGCGCTGCAAGCGACCTTTGTTTTGCCTGCGGCGTCGCGAACCTCCGCCAGACCGACGCTTTGGCGAAAAGCAGACGCAAGGCTTTGCGCGGCCGTCGACGCGGCACCAACATCGGCGCCAGGGTCCGCGGAAATAGGCTGACCTGGAGCCTTTGTTTCGTCTGTGTCGCTCACAGACGGCGGGGAACAGGACGCCAGCGAGAGGACGGCAACAAAGAACGCCAGGCGCATGTCGATCTCCTTCAAGCCTTTCTATAATACCCTCCAGATCGGAAGAGCG
>JADCJN010000226.1 GCA_020247005.1 Silvanigrellales bacterium | reverse complement strand
CGGGGAAGAACTTGAACGTCCTTATTGCCTTCGGTGTTGGGCCCTTCAATGCGAGCCGAAACCCCGTCTTCGGGCTCCTCGACCACCACGGTTTGGCGGTCGCCCGCACCGGAAGAGGAGGCCCTGTAAGATCTTTGCGGGTTGCTTTTGCCTGCAAAAACCCCAATGGAAAGAGTGTCTCGGAGCGGCGACGCCCCTGGGACTCGAAAAAGTGAACGCGGCAACACGGGCACATCGCTTCGTTGAAATTGAACGCGCCCCCCTCTTTCGTCGACCAGGCCGTATCGCAGGGTGATGCTCTCGGGCTCCGACGCCTCGAAAAGGTAACGGCGGAAAGGTTCGGCGCAGCGTCCTTTGCCAAGGTCTCGCCAGCGTTTCACAAAATCAGGCGCGGGACGTTCGCCTTTTTGAAGCTCCGAAGCCTCCTTGCGGAAGGCGGACTCTTCTTCAACGGAATGGCACCATGCCAAGCGCTCGGCGAGCTCCTGACCGCGAAACGTGGGGAACATAGCGTCGAAGGGAAGGGTGTCGACGGGATTGGGTCTTTCTTCCGAGCCCAAAAAGACGTCGTTGTTCACAAGCGCCCTGCCCTGCAAGATGTCGTTGAAGAACGGGATGAATCGAAAGTTCTCCGACCACGCTCGGATTTCATCGAGACTCGAGAACCAACTTGCAACGCGTTCTTCCCCAGCCATGCGGGCAAGCGAATTGAGGATGCGCAGCTCTTCCATGTTTCCTGGAGGAACATGACGCACAAGCGCCTGGAAGGTGAGCTCTTGAAAAAGAGCTCTCAAGAACGCCGCCTCATGGTACTTTCGAAAAAGCGGTGACACCTTCAGGAACCCTGTTCCGAGTTGAATCTCGCCGTGTTGCCGCGAGGCGAGATTCTTCAGAAGAACGCCCATGTGAATGCGCACCAAACGACGGCTCGATTCGGTGGCAGCGCTCGCAAGGAAGGGCCCTTCCAACACGACGCGCTCCAACATCTTCGTGATCTGGGCTTCCGTTTCCGGGTCAGACTTGCCCACAAATTCGACGCGGAGCCCCCTGACGAACATCACGCGCTCGGGGGACGTTGCAGGCGCTTTCAAAATAGGCGCTGGAAAGGTTTTGGTCACCTGAACAGAGTTCTGGGATGTTTCTAAGCGGCAATCGGCGCAGGTCAGAGAAATGCCCTCGTAGTGCATTTCTGTTTCAAAAAGAGTGTTTTGAGCCACAGGAAAGAGGGGGCCTGCAAATTTCATGACGTCGCCATCGCTCTGGACGCCAAAATTCCCCAACGATGCGGGAGGATGCGAAGTGAAAGTGAGTCGGAACGTGTGGCATCCCGATTCTGCCGAGGCCTTCGGAGCGGGAGCGCTGGTGCTCAAAAGAGTTTCAGTGGCATTGAAGGTTGTGGGTGCCTCCTTTTCCGACGTGGGCGCAACACCCTTCCCCACCACCGCGCGACAGGGTTTCCCCTCGTAGTGGCGGGCGGTGGCCCGCCGCACCAGGAGAGCGCCGTGCCGACGCGCCTGACTGCGATCGACTGCGGCAGATTCGCTTCCGTAGGCCTCGACAATCTCCCTTTCCTCTCGATTCGTTGCCGTGAGGTAACGATTTAAATAGAGAAAGAGCGCAAGGTCACCCGAGCCGGGGCGAAGCTCCCATTCCATTTCGCCTTCAAACCGAGCATAGGCTGCGTCAAAGCGGAGGCTTCCGCGCGCGACGGGCAGAGTGCCCTCGGCGCCTCGCGCTTCCCCGACCGGAGCCACCCCCAAGAAAACACCAAGAGCCCAGGGCGCGAGAACACTTGAAAAGCAGAGAGCCAATGGAGACGGGCACTTTAAAACCACGAGTGTCGAGCCCCTCTCGCTGCATTTGCCCCTGTGAACAACCCGCCCTAGAATAGTGAGTCCCCTAATGGAAAGCGAGCGGAGGCCCCCTTTGGCGGAGAACAAGAACGCCCCAGACGATGCGTGGAAGCTCCAGGGAGCCATGGCCATTGCGCCTGAGGACGTGCTCAAGCGTCAGATAGAGGCCATTCTCTTCGCCGCCGAAGCTCCCCTTGATCTTACGGAAATTCGCGCCTGCCTGGGTGAAGTGGCAAGAGAAGACGTCCGCGGCGCCTTGAAGACCCTTGGACGTGAATACGCCGAAAGGTCGTTCTTCCTTTTCGAGTCGGGTGGCCGCTACCAACTCCGCACCCGTCCCGAATTCGCCGACATTGTGAGCCGGCAGTTTTCCACCAAACCTCGGAATCTTTCGAAGGCTGCCATCGAAACCTTGGCCATTATCGCCTACAAGCAGCCTTGCACCCGCGCGGAAATCAATGCGGCGCGCGGCATTGATAGTGCGTCTATCGTTGCGGCTTTAAAGGAAAAAGACCTGATATTAGTGTCAGGCCAACGCAAAGAGGTGGGCAGCCCTTTGGAGTTCCGCACCACCCAAAGATTCCTAGAGGTTTTTGGCCTCGCGGGCCTCAAAGATCTCCCCTCTCTGCGTTCCCTCCAAATGAATCCCGATGATTCCAAGCAAGTGGCCCAGGCCCTGGCCGACCTCGATGGCACAGCAGACCCCGAAGAGCCTCCCACGCCCTCTGAACTCGCTTTCCCAAATGCGACTGTGGCCGAAGACGACACTCCTTCCGACAACGCGGCATGGGACGACCAATGAATCTTGCCTTTTCCACAGCGCGATGATTTAACTCCCGGCACTTCGGACACGAAGGTTCTCCGCGCGACCCGCATGTTTCCGGTGGCCATGGGCCTTGGGCGCGCGAAGGGTGAATCCACGAAACCGGAAGCAAGGAGTTTTCACATGTCAGTTGAAGTCCAGCTCAAAGACCTTCTCGACGCGGGCGTCCACTTCGGTCACCAGGTTCGTCGTTGGAATCCCAAAATGCGTCCGTTCATTTACGGCGAGCGCAATGGCATCCACATCGTCGATCTTCAAAAGACGCAAAAGCTTTTCAAGCACGCTCTCGACACCATCGAGCGCACGGTTGCTGAAGGCGGCCACGTGCTCTTCGTTGCCACGAAGAAGCAAGCGCAAGACATCATCAAGGAAGAGGCCGCTCGTGCGGGCATGTTCCACGTGCACCACCGCTGGCTCGGCGGCATGCTGACGAACTTCCAGACAGCCAAGCTTTCTGTGGCCAAGCTCAAGAAAATTGAAAAAATGGCGGCCGACGGCACCTATGACTCCATCACTAAGAAGGAAGTTTCGCTGAAGGAACGTCTTCGTGAAAAGCTCGAGCGCAGCCTCGGCGGCATCAAGAACATGCCAGGTCTCCCTTCCCTGATCTTCGTTATCGACGCCAAAAAGGAAGCAACCGCCATTGCGGAAGCAAACCGTCTGGGCATTCCCGTCGTGGCTGTCACCGATACGAACTCCGACCCCTCGGGCGTTGACTTCGTGATTCCCGGCAATGACGACTCCCTGAAGGCCATTAAGCTTTACGCACAGCTTATTGCGGACGCCGCCATCTCCGGAAAGCAAAAGCGTCATTCAGAAGAAGGGCGCGAAAGCATCACTTCGACAGAAGGCCGCGCTGGCGTGAAGGTCAAGCGATTGAAGACACGCGAAGACGACGAAGCGGGCGAGTGAGGTTTTTTTGGCGTCTTTTTCAACGACGCCAACCGAAACACGCCGATTTGAAATCGTTGAACGGAACACGGGAGATTCGGAAATGGCAACAGTCACTCCTCAAATGGTGAAAGAACTTCGCGAGTCGACACTCGCGGGCATGGCCGACTGCAAGAAGGCCCTCGACGAAGCGCAAGGCGACATGGAAAAAGCCGTTGTGATTCTGCGCGAACGCGGACTTGCGTCGGCCGCCAAAAAAGCCGGCCGCGCTGCAAGCGAAGGCGTCGTGGCGTCGGTTGTGAACGCCGACAACAGCAAGGGCTTCCTTGTCGAAGTGAATTGCGAAACCGACTTCGTGACCCGCAACGATGACTTCCAAGCATTCGTGGCGGAAATTTCGAAAACCATCGAAACCAAGCAACCTGCCGACCTTGCGGCACTCCACGCCCTCCCCTCTTCCAAGGGTGGAACGCTCGAAGAAGCGGCGAAGAATCTCGTCGCGAAAATCGGCGAGAACATCATGGTTCGCCGGTTCGGCACCCTGGGAAGCGCGACCACCCTCGTGACTTCCTACGTGCATGCAGGCGGCCGCGTAGGCGTTCTTGTGGAACTTGCCGGCGAGGGCATTGCGAAGCAACGCACGAACCCCGCTCTTGTGGAAGTGGCGAAAGATGTCGCCCTCCAGGTGGCCGCCATGAAGCCAGGCTACCTCTCGCGTGAAGGCATTCCCGCCGCAGCGCTCGAATCCGAGAAAGAAGTGTTTGCCACCCAGTACCGCAACCAAGGCAAGCCCGAGAACATCATTCCAAAGATCGTGCTGAGCCGAGTGGAAACCTGGTACAAGGAAGCCTGCTTGGTTGAGCAACCTTTTGTGAAGGACGACGGCAAAAACGTTGCGGCTCACGTGACGTCCACAGGCAAGAGCCTTGGCATCGCTGACCTCCGCGTTGTGAACTTTATTCGCCTTGAGCTGGGTGAAGGCGTCGAGAAAAAATCGGTGGACTTCGCCACCGAAGTGGCCGCGCAAATTGCCGACGCGAAGAAGTGATTCAGCGCAGGGCACCCAGGTTCAACATTTGACGCCGTCTTCAAAAATGTAGGCGTCTTTGAACGGTGAACCTGGGTTGCCTTGAAGGGTGCCGCCCAGGCGGATTTCGACCTTAATCCAGCGGCCCGACTGGCCAATTTTGTTGAAGCCGGTGCCGTGCTGGGCTTTTCCAATTTCAGCGCCCGCGCTGTTGGGAGCGGCCCGGACGTTCATGAACCCGTCGACGGGGGAATTGACCCGGCAGAAGACGGAGGCAACGGCCGGAGCCGACGCTTGAGCTGGAGCTGCCACGGGTGCTAATGAGGCCGCACTTGCCACGAAGGTGATGCCGAGTTGCCGCATTTCTTCATTCATGGAAGCCGATTCATGAACGACTTCACTGACCATGCGCGCAGACAGCAAGGGCCCCTTGCCCATGAAGGTGGAGACGTGCAAATTGGATTCAGGCTCCATTCCTGCACTCGAGAAAGTGCCATTGGGCATCTTTCTCATTTCCGACATCATGTGACAGGAAGCACACGTGGAGGTCGTCCCAGTCGTTTTTTCCACGTTGAGCAAAGTGGGAATTTTCGCGTTGAACTCTTTTTGCTGCTTATCGAAATAAACTCCCATGTCGGATTTCGAATCGACGTCGGTGTAAACATCGTACTCTTGAAGGAGCTCCAAATTCTCAACCGCTTTTGACGTCACGTCGCGCAATTCAGGAGTGCCCCCTCCCAACCCGTAAAATCCCTGGTTGTGCAGTGGCAGCAACTCAACGCTGTCCCCTGTCACTTTGAATCCCACCGACTGCAGCAGCTTGGGCTCGCCCGCACTGTTGGTAGCGGCAAAAATCCAGATGCCAGGCCGAGTCACAGCGAACATCGCAATGCCAGCAAGTTTGCTTTGCACCGCATGCTTTTTCAAAATAGTCCCGAGTGCCAGACGACCTGCCGAAGTCGGCGCGCCAAACCCAGGGCTCGCAGCTCTCGGCTGCGAGCCTGACGCAGAGTCCATGCCATCCATCATGCTTGTGTTCAAAAACAGAGGGGGTTCGCCGCTCAAGAACGGGAGAATCTTTGTATTGAGATCAGCGTATGCAGCGTCGCCAAGCGACCTCCGGACCGAAACCAGAGGGAAAATCTCTTGAATGAATCCGCGACGGAAGTCTTGATACTCTTTGCTCGCAAGGACTTTTGCATGCTCTTCCAGAGCTAAGGCAGCTTCTTTTCCTTTGCCGCCTTTGGCTTGTGAAACAAAGACACCGGCCGATTGAGTCACTTTGTCGAAAACATCTTTAGAAGGTGCGATGCTATAGATCAAATGCAGCGCGGCATCATGAAATTGGCCGATGCAGAACGGGTTCGCCACAAGGCGAAGTTGGGGAACAAGATCTGCACGAAGACCTGAATTCTTTGACTTCAAAAAGTTGTTGAATTGGTGTAACCCCGTTTCTGTAATTTGCTCCCAGAGCCCCCGAGCGGCTTGATTCGGAAAATGCGATTTTTTCGCATTTCGCCAAATCTGCGCCGAACGGTGAAAGATG
>JADCJN010000225.1 GCA_020247005.1 Silvanigrellales bacterium | reverse complement strand
CCTCTGTGGCTTTTGAATAGTCCCAGATGCCGCTTCTCAGCAAGACTGGGTCACGCGAAGAGGGCTTCCGTTTCTTGCCATGCATGTTCTGGCCATGGGACAGATTCCTGTGGAGGCGGCGCTCTGCTCGCTCTTCGAACACTCGTCTGCTTCGTCCGCAGTCATTGGTGCTTCGACCAACGACCACATCGATAGCTTGGGCTTGGCGTATTCTCCGCGGTATGAGGCATAAAGGGATCTTCTGGCGATGCGCGAGAACAGAATTCGCACCGTCAGCACAAGGAAAGGAACGGATTGCAGGAGGGTTCATCAGGCGTGGGACTGACCATCGGCGTTATGGTGGGGGTTTCCATGGGCGTCGCTGTCGGAGTTTCTGTCGGCGTTCCCGTCGGAATTTCTGTCGGAATTTCTGTCGGCATGACGACTGAAGTCGACAAAGAAGGCGTCCTGTCGAGCGTGCCATCCATAATTTTCAGCACCACGGCCTTCACCGCCCTCGCCAGAAGGGCATCGCGCGAGGCATCACTGGCGCCTGGTTTCCCTTTTAATGCTGCCGAAATGATGAATTCCTTCCCAGAAGGAAGAGCCTTCATGGTCACGGGGTCGAATCGGGGAATGCATCCATAGCCATGCCATGCAAAGTCGTTACCCGAGGAACTCCCAGGACCCCATCCGACCTTCGCAAAGCTTCGCCACTGGCCGAGTGTGGAGTCCTCGAGCGCCTTGATGTTCGAGCCACTCACAGCATTTTGAATGTAATCGCCCGCGCCCCCAAGCATGCCTCCCGCTTTGTAGTGGGGAAAGTATTTCGACTTCGATTGGGGTGCGCCATAAAAAATGGTGGCCATGTCGTTCCACTGCGCGTTTGGAATGGCTGTCTGCGGGTCCTCACGCAGCATCACCATTCTGCGAAGGAATTCCGCCATCGTCTGTGTGGAAAGGAGATTGGCCGCTCCCGTAGGCACGGAGCTTCGTGAAAGGGTCAGCTTGTCTCCGTTGGCATCTGTGAACTGAGATCCCCACCCGCTTCCGGTCATGGTTTTATCGTATCCACCATCAAAGCGTTCCCCTGTGCGGCCGAGAAACTTTGTGATGAGGTCGTTGGCGAACTGACGTCCCGCGAGGTTCTTCGCCCAAATAGAAACGTTGTTGGAACTCAGGTGAGGAATGTGTCTCGCGCCCTTGCAGTAACGCGGATCCCAACAACTGAATTCATAACTTGTTGCTTCGGTCACCAGGTCGCCAACGTGCACCCGGCCTCCATTGGGATCCGACACCTCGGAGTCGAGTCCAACTGCACCGTTGGAGTGCGCCCGGAGCGTTGACGCGAGTGCTGCGAAGGCCATGTGCTTGCTGCTGCTCCAAGGCTGAAACACATGGGCCTGTGTTCCGTTGCTCACCGAGAGGTAATGCGGGACGCCATTGATTCGGCGCACCAGAATCGCCGTGAGTTTGAGGTCGTCGGCCGAGGCGATGGGAGCCAGAAGGGAAGAGAGCGCGTTCCAGCTTTCGGCAGGCGTGGGGGAGCCCGCTCTTTGGTAGGTGAAACGCCGACCGCCGACGTCGGCTTCGAGGCTTTTGGCCGAGGTGGGGCAAGTGAAGTCGCGGTCGAGATTCGAAGGGGCGGGTTGCAGGGTGTCAATGTGAAAACCCGAGGCGAATTGAGTGCTCGAGCCATCGCTTCCCGGCCTTTTACACCCGGAAGCCAAAAGAGCACTTCCCAGCGCGGAGCCTGCAAGAACGGCCTTCTTCCATGCCAGAGTGTCTTGCGTTCGGTTCCACGAAACAGGTGTCTTTTTCTTGGTTGCCATCCCATCCTCCGGAAAATGCATAGGGCGGTATCGGATCGAGCGAGTTGAAAGTTGAATCTCAAGAGTTGTCCCCGAGAGCCGAAAAGCGCGTGTGGAGTCCGGGGTTCGCCTTGGTTTGCTCCCATGCGTGCTTGGTGAGGTGGCGACGTCGCCGGAGGGGACATGCCAAAAGAACAGCTTCTTGGGAACTTACGCCAATTCCGGTGGCTCTCGATTTGCGTAGGCAGTTGTTTCGTCGTGGGATTTGGGATGGTTGCGGCCTGCGGAGAAAGCGCCGCACGGAAAGGCTTTAACGGGGGATCAGGCTTGGTTCCTCCCCCGACAGCCACCGTGGGTGCGACCACAACCGGGACGGCGAAGCCCACTGCGGGCGCAAACTATACGGTGTCGGTAAAGGCCGCCTCTGTGGACTTGCGAACGTTTGGTACGGGTGTGAATGAGTGCACCGACCTGACGGCCACCTTGACGGCGGCAGGCAAGCCCGCTGTCGATGTGGAGGTGACTTTTGAGGCCGTTGCGACAGACGGTCAGAAAGACAAAGGTGAGGCGAACCCTGCCAAGGCCAGAACCGATGAAAAAGGCACTGCCTCATCGAAATACTGTTCCGGCAAAGAGGAAGGTGAAATTGTGGTGAAAGCGGTGGCGGGGGCTTCGAGCGCCAACACTGCCGAAATTAAGGTGACGTCTGTCCCCGCTTACCGATTTTCGTGGAAAGATAGGAAGTCGAAGTCGTTCGCTCAGCGTGCTCGAGAAGTGAAATCTTCCAGTGAAAAACTGACTGAACTTCTGTCCTCATCGCCTGAAGACACCGACGCTGCGAAACCCATTCCTTTGTCGCTTCGGGGGAGTTCGAACGATTGTACACAAGTCGAGTTTGAACTCACCCGCGACGGGCTCGCCGTATCCGGCGAAAAAATTGCGTTTGCGACGCAGGAAGAGTTCCCTGTCGGTGTGAAACTGGCCGTGCGGGAAGGCACGGGTTTGACCAAAGACAACCCTGTCAGCGGCAAGTCGTATGCCTATTACGAAGCTACGAGCAATGCCGACGGTGTTTTTCAGGTGCCGGTATGCTCGGGCACGCTGCCTGGCAACATTCAGCTGTCGGCTTCCTATCTGGAAAGCGACGGGCGTGTCCACGACACGAAATCGCCTCTCATAGTGATGTCGGGCGGGGTGGCCAACTACGGGTTCCTTTCGCTCACCTTTGATGCCCTGAACTCCCGCGTCGTTTCCGCTGATACCTTTACCAACACCCAAAAAATTCTTGCGTTCATTGCTCGCCTGGGCACTTTGAACGACGGAGCCATTATAAAGAGCTACCCACTTTCCGCAGTTGCTGAAATGGGCAAAGTGCTCGTGGAAGGAAATGGCTTTCCCAATGACGCCGGCGAAGTGAAATTCAAATATGAAGCCCTCAACTTGAGTGGTCAGCGCCCTTTCGCTAAACACCCCACGCTCCCCGATCTTCAGTACAATGTCGACTCGGGCTACAGCGCGTGTGACCCTCTGCGCTTTTCGTCCACAGGCCCCATTCCTTTCTTCACGCTGGCTGAAAATTGGCGATCGACACTTGTTTACTATATTCGTGGCGCCGAATTTGCGCGAGTAAATAACACGGCAGGGGTGTTTGATGCCACAAAAGCCTTCGGCATCTGGGACGTCAACCAGAACGGTGTTTATGACGGCAATTTTGTAAACAACCAGAGCATCGACCAAATCACTTTTGTGCCGGCGAACCGAACTCAAGCCTCCTTCAACCCTTCTGTAGACGATTGGTTCATCGATCTCCCCGGCCCCTTTGTCGATGCCAATGAAAACGGCCAATACGACGGAGGCGAGCCGCTCATTGGCGACAAGTACTCAGAGCCCAACAAAAAGTACGACACCGATGCCTACATCTGGAAAAGCGTCGTTTTGCCTTTGAACCTTGGCGCAACCGCCTATTCTCTGCAGCACAGTCGCATTTCTTCCACCGTGAACGACTACACACCCACAACCGAGTGGACCAATTACCTCGCCTTTTTGCAGTCTCTCAATACGGCTGGCTACGGCACGAGAATCTTGTCGTCCAATGACACACAGCTGTTTGGACGAGGAACGACTATCGAGACATCGGACACATCCCCCATCGGAATGTCCCAGTACCTTTACTTTCACGCGCAAGACAAATGTGGAAACCCCTTGCCTGGTGGCAAAAAAATATCGGCAAATTACGTTGTGGATGTTGAAAAAGCGAGAATCGGTCCGCGTGATGTTACGGCGCACTTCTCTACTCAGCCCTACGATGGCCTTCGGGAGGCGAGCAAACGTCTTTTGTCGAAGGCGGATGGCAGCAGCGAGGCCATCGTGAATTTCGACATTCTCGATCACCCTGCGAAAAAGGCGAGTTACCCCATAGAAATGAAGGTGACTATTGGCGCTTGCAGGAGTGAGTGCACAGGAGACCTTCACCCCGACGTGGCCAACAATCCTCCCGTTTTCTGCTCTGCGGAAACGGGCCGCATGGAGCTCACCGTTGAGGGCGACGTCACCATTTCACACAACGTGTCCATTCCCGAGGTGTTCGAAAACGGGCATGGTGGTGTGGTGAATTCTCAAAACAAATGCGGGTGCGCCATTGGCGCCACGCGTCAGGGGTCGGTGTGCAAATGCCCGACGGGAACTTCGCTTTCCGACGCCACCGGCACCTGTGTCCTGCCGCCTTGAATCCGAAGGGCTTTCGCTCTCGCGCGCCGCTCTTGCCTGCGGGCTTGGGCCTCGACGCGGCTTTGTTCTTTCCGAAGGGCTTCTGCCACTTCCCGAGCCTGCACCTCTTCGGCGCAGTAAGGGCACTGACGTTCGAAAACATACAGGGGTGACGTGAGGTCGAGGCTCGAAAGCGGCGCACGGCAAGCGTAACAGAGAGCGTGTTCGTTGGAGGGGGCCAGAGTTTGGTCGACGGCAACCCGATAGTCGAAAACGAAGCAGTGGCCGTCGTAATGGGTGTCACGCACATCTTGCGTCCCCTCAGGAGCCGCATTTTGCCTCTTGCCTGGCGCGTCTTCGGTTTCTGCAGAGTGTAGAGATGGCGTTTCCGTCGTCAGCGGGCGCGCAACGTCTTCGAAGTATTTCAAAATGCCACCATGGAGTTGCCAGACGTCTTCGAAGCCTTGCTGCCGCATAAAAGCGGTCGCCTTTTCGCAGCGAATTCCGCCGGTGCAAAACGTCACGATGCGAGCGTCTTTGCGCGAGCCCAAAGTGTCTTCAACCCACCGAGGGAATGTGCGGAACGTTCGGATTCCGGGGTCAAGGGCTCCGCGAAAGGTCCCCAGACGCACTTCGTAGTCGTTGCGCGTGTCCACGAGGACGACATCTTCGCCGGCGTCGAGCCAGGCCTTCAGTTCAAGAGGCTCCACGTACTTTCCCGTGAAGTGCGCAGGGTCGATGCCTTCCTTACCCATGGTCACAATTTCACGTTTCACCTTCACGTGCATGCGATGGAAAGGAACCTTCTCGCTGCCGGAGGGCTTGAAGTCGATGTCAGAAAAGCGCTGGTCGCGCCGCATGTGTGCGAGAAACGCATCGGCCGCCTCGGAAGTGGGTGCAGCGATGGTTCCGTTGATGCCTTCGCTGGCCAGCAAGATGGTCCCCTTCAGGCCCAAGTTTTCGCAAAACGCGAGAAGCTCGGCTTGAAGAGAGGAGGGGTCTTGGATGGCAACGAACTTGTAGAAGGCGAGGTTGACGACGCTCAGGCGATGACCTCCTTGTGCACCTTGGACATGAGCTCAGCGTCTTTGCGTTCCCAGGCCTCAAAAACCCTGCGGGCTTCGCGGTTTTGAAGGGCCTGCGTACGCCAGAACTCCTCGAATTCCTTGGCTTCCTTCAGCACACGGAGAGACTGAATTTTTTCGGCGTCAATCAGAAGGACACTGTCGCCACGCTTCAGAACAAGATTGTTGCGGTTCCATTCTAACGAGACGACGGCGCTCAAAAAGCTCATGAATTCCTCCGGTTTCGGATGCACGCGCGAGTCCGCGTGCGATTGGCAAGGTTGTAGCCAATGCGCCGACGCAGGGCAAGAAGCTTCCGAGCGAAGGAGGCAGGCACTCTCCGCCTGCCGGGAACCTGACGCTGGGCAAGGTGCGCGCCCCGGCGAACTGGCGCTCCCGTTCACAATGGAGCGAGGACGTCGGCGGGGGAGTTGCTCTTTGGCGAACAAGTACTCGGGACCACAAAAAGCCGCTATCTTGCTGCTCGCCTTCGGCGAGGAGATCTCTGCGGAGATCTTTAAGCAGATGACGGAATTCGAAATCAAGCGCATTGGTTCGGCCATGAGCCGCCTTGGGCGCATCGACTCCGAGATCATCGACGAGGTGATGGAGGAGTTCTACGTCCTTCTCCAAAGTAACAAGAAGTACTTTCTTGGCGGCAACGAATTCACCAAGAAGCTCATAGAGCAAGCCTTTCAGGGCGACAACGCCTCAAAAATGGTGGAAGATCTCGCTCTGGAGTCTTCGGCCACTCTTGAGTCTCTTGAACTCATCGACCCAAAGACCCTGGCAAACTTTCTGCGCGCCGAACATCCTCAAACCATTTCGCTCATTCTGGCGCACCTCGAGCCGAAGAAATTCGGGGAAACTCTCAAGCTTCTTCCCGATTCGATGCACACAGAACTCATTTTGCGCATTGCGCATTTGGAGTCGGTGAGCCCAGAAATCATCGACGAAATCGATGACGTGTTGCGCAACGAAATTCAGAGAATGGGCAACGTCTCGCAGCAAAAGCTCGGTGGCGTCGAGCCTATCGTCGAGATGCTCAACCTTCTCGACAAGGCCACGGAAGAAAACATCCTCGATCGCCTCGAAGAACGCGATCCGGACATGGCCGAGCAGATCCGCAAGCTTATGTTCGTGTTCGACGACCTTGTGAAAATCGACGATCGCGGAATTCAAGCGATTCTTCGCGAAGTCAAACCCGACAGCCTGAAGCTGGCGCTCAAGACGTCGAGCGAGGGAGTCAAAGACCTCATTTTCCGAAACATGTCTCAGCGTGCGGCGGAGAACATGCGAGAGGAAATGCAAAACGCCGCCCCCGCCAAACTAACCGACGTCGAGGCGGCTCAGTTTGCTATCGTACAAGTCGCGCGGCGATTGAACGAGGAAGGCAAAATCGTCATCTCGACTTCGGGCGAGAACGCGCTCGTGTAACTTTACGTACAGGGCCCGTGGCCACGGAAGGAAGGGAAGACAATGGCGGACGATGTCGGTCGCCTCGTAAAGAAAAAAAGCCTTGGCGAAAAGGGGTACCTGGAGATCCAGGAATACCCTTGGCTCGACTTCGTGGAAGACGGCATTCTTTTTACCGACAATCCCCGCAAAAGTGTGGTTCATGCGAGGTTCCACACAAGCGAGGAAATAGCAGAGAAGGTGCGCACGCCCGCCAACTTCGAACGCCCCATGGGGCCCAAGTCGCGCATCCTTCTTCCCACCGATTTGACCGACGAATACCAAAGAAGCCAGCAGGAAATTTTCTTGCGAAAGCGCAAACGGATGCTCGATGAGGACGAGCTTTTCAACCTCGAACTTGCGGACCTCAACGGACAGGGAGGTGAAGTCGACGGGGCTTGGAGCAAACGGGGCTCTGCAGCCGCCAGCGGCGAGGAATCGACATCGACCGAGGTGTCTGCGCCAGACCCTGAAACTGCCTCTGCACCCGCTCCTTCGAGCACCGCCGAACGCACTTCTTCGCCTCTGCCTGGCGAGCCTGCGCCAGGCACGCGACGTGACGAGACGTCTGCCCAGGGCCACGCCCTCGGATTTGAGGAGGGCCTTGCCCAGGGCCTTGCCCAGGGCCTTGCCCAGGGACTT
>JADCJN010000224.1 GCA_020247005.1 Silvanigrellales bacterium | reverse complement strand
GCGCAAATTCTTCGCCCGAGGGAAGGACGCGGCGGAACTCTTCTTGGCTGCCGAGTGCGAGCTTCGCGATGGAGCCGAAGTCCTTTTCGCGCAGCCACCGACGCACCACGCCTTCGAACACGCCAGGCTCCGATTGCATGCGCGCCTTCCAGACGCCTGGCGTTCCATACGCCTTCAAAATGGCGTCGGAGCTTGGCCCCCTATGAAGTTTGGCATGCGCGTCGTCGAGGCCCGCCTGCGAGGACCCCAAGCCTTTTCTTTCGTCCAGTGCGCCTTCCGTGGCAGCGTGCTCTTCGTCGGAAGACTCTTTGTCGGCATCCGGCTTTTCCGATGCGGGTTCTTTGGGGCTCGATTCGCCACTCGCACCCTCTTCGTCGAGTGCGGCAAGGAGCGCTTTCTCTTCTGCAAGCTCTTCGGGACTCTGGCGCCCCAAACGTCGAAACGCCCAAATGAGAATGAGGAGCGCGGTGGTGCCAAGCAATATGGCTATCATCCAAGAAACGTGGGGCAAAAGAGCCTTCCAAAGTTCCCGTAACCAATTCGGATTCACATCGGCTGGGCCCATGGCAAGCGCTTGAGACAGTCCATCGGGTGTTGCCAGAACACCGGGTGTCGCATTCACTTCAGGAGAATTGGCCGGGGGCGCAGGTGTTTGCCGGAGGGTTGCGGGCAGGGCCGGAAGAGGCTTGGCTTCCACGCTCAAGGTTGTGTAGCCGCGCGCGAGCTTTTGCTCGAGTCGTTTCACAAGCGTTGCGATGTCTTTGGCAGGCAGTGTGTTTTCATACGCAAACTCACACCGGGCGGCTGTCAGGTATTCCTGTGCGGGGCCCGCCGCGCCGGGAGCCGCCTCCGGCTCGCCGAGTCCCGGAAGGGAGGCGTTTCGGGCGCGGTCGACTGTTTCGTGTGAAACGTACGTGCATCCGCGCGAGAAGCACCGTTCCGCTGGACAGTCTTGCGCCAGGGTGAGCTCGAATTGGTTTTCAAACGACTTAAGTGCGGCTTGCACTGTGGGGGGCAATTGCGCACGGGGCACCGACGACCCAGCGGCAGTGGGCCCTTGCGCAAACCCGAGGTGAAATTCGAGTGTTTGGGGCAGAACAAGAAGCAGCACAGAAAAGAAGGGTGCGAACCGAGGGCTGTTCATCAGAAAATCCTCACGACGACGCGCCGCATGCGGCTGTTGACTTCCTCGGGCGAAAGCCCCTTTGTTTCTTCCGCGGGAGGCGGCTTCGTATCGGCGTAGGCTTCCACGCGGATGCGGTTGTCCTCAATGCCCACGCCCTCCAAGCGCTGGCGGACTTCCATGGCGCGTGCGCTCGAAAGCTCCCAGTTCGAAGGGAAGCGCGTGGAGGTCATGGGAAGGCTGTCCGTGTGCCCTTCCACGGCAAGCTTGTAGCGGTCCACCGACTGCGCCACACGGCCAAGGAGTTTTGCGAGCACGGGATCCCACTCCGAGCGAACAACGGCGCTTCCGATGTCAAAGACGATGCCGGAATTTAAAGAGAGCTCGAGTCCCTCGTCGGTAAGGCGCGTGCTCACCATGCCCTCGAGTTTGTCTTCGCGGATCTTTTCGTCCACGCGTTTCTTTATTTGGTCGAGGGAGGTTGACGACGTTTTTCCCGACAAGCTTTGGCTCATTTTCTGGAGTTTTACGGTGGAAATACTGGAGGCCGAAAGGATCATGACAAAGAAAATGAGAAGGTTTGTGATGAGGTCGGCATAGCTCAACAGCCAACCTTCTTCCGAAGTGCCCTTGCGTCGGCGCATGCTGTTACCCTTCCAAAGACGAAACGAGGTCTTTCACAGTGGCCTCGCAACGATCCAGCACGCCGAGGCGTTCATCCAGGAGTCCGCCCAGGTAATGGCCTATGGGTCCGGCGAGCCCGGCTCCAAAGGCGACGCCGTAGAGCGTGGCTGTCAGCGCAAGCGACATGGCCGCGCCCATGTTCGCATTGTCGGCACCCATGCCCCGAAAGAGCTGAATCATGCCCGTAATGGTGCCAATCATGCCGAAGGAAGGCCCGAGCTTCGAAAGAAGTTCCCAATTGAGCATAGCGGGTTGCAACAGAGTCATTTCGGCATGGCGGAGTTCTTGAAAGTGTTTGAGCGCACTGGAATCGGCCCCGCGACGAAGAAGCACGGCAATGATTTCTTTCGACGACTCAAATCGCGATTTTTCAGCGACGTCGACGGCGCGTGCCCGCTCTCCGGCCTTCCAGTGTTCCGCAATTCGACGCCGTTCGTCTTCCATCGCGTTGGTTTCATTTGTCATGCGTTTGAGCCCCGGAACAATTTCGCGCAGCACAGTGAGGGTTTGCCAGGCAGCTTTCGAACGCGAGCCGAGAAGCACCGCGCCTGAGCTTCCGAGCAAAATGATGGCGAGCGCATGGGCATCGAACAGTTTCACTTCGCTCATGTCACGGTCCATGAAACCAAGCCAAATAACGAACAGGAGGATGGCTGCTCCGAAGACCTGCATGGGTTTCCCTCTTCAAAGAAGTTGCCGACAATGTGAATGAGTGAGTTTAATTGGCGTTCTTGCGGAGCTCTTGAAGCTTGGCCTTGACCTTCGGATCCGATTCTACTTCCTCGGCCTTCTCGTAGGTTTCCATGGCCTTTTCACGCTCTCCAACAAGCAATAAAATGCTTCCTTTGGCACGCAGGAATTCAGGGTGGCTTGGGTATCTGGCCAAAACAGCCTCGCAGTACTCGAGCGCGAGCGTATAGTTGCCAAGCCGAATGGCGTCTTGCATGAGCCCTCGCGTGCGCGAGATGCTGACGTCAGGCGCCTGAGCATTCTCTTTCAAGCCTCTGTCTCGGTAGGCTTCTGAAAGCGTTTTGTCGGCGGCTGCGGGAGGGGGAGCGACAACGGTTTTAGGTTTCTGAGCCGCCGAGGCGTCTTGCGACACAGCTCCCGAATGTTCCACAACAATCCGCTGCCCCGAGGCGAAGAGAGGAACATCGACTTCGGTAAAGACCCGGCCATCGTTCCAGCGAACTTTCATGACGCCTTGGCCCGCGAACACCTCAGGCTTCAGCGCCGGCCCATTTTCTTCGAGGGAAGCACTGCGCTCAATGGGTTCATCGAGCAAGAAATTCGTGTAATTTCGGCTTGCGCAGCCCGTCGCCAGCGCAAGGAACACGAAGGCGCATGCCACTCCGAAAGCTGTTGGCTTCACGTGCCTGTTTCCTTTCTTGTCTGCTGTGTTCACGGAAGTAGGCCCCTTAGGGAAGGAGTGGCAGAAGTGACATGTTGTTTGCCGATAGACCGATGCCAACGCGCCCTTGGGGGATTTGAGCGAAGAGGAATCCAGAGTAGTTTCCCGAAAGTAGCGGTATGGGAACGCGCGCGTAAGCGATGCCTGAAAGCAGAGGATCGATGAGGTCTCCGCTGCTTCCGTTGGAAATGTTTCGAACAAGTGCCGTGGGTATCGAGAGCAGGGCTTTGCCGCCAATCAATGTGTTGAACAGGTGTGGAAACACACGCGCATACGTGGGGCCAAGGCCAAGCACCGGCGTGAAGAGTGAAAGTGAGAGGCCCGAAAGGTTGCGGTTGCTTTCGCCCCACTGCTCCATCCAGTCGATGGCGATGTGTTGGGACGGGTAGAGGCCCAGGTCGAAAAAGGCGTGTGTGAGGCTCTCGCCCCGGCCTCGGCGCTGGAGATCGCGAGCGATGGAAAAGTTTTTGCGGCTTTTCTCCGACCAAGCAAGGTCGGAAGTCACCAAGTCGGCCGCAAGAACCCGGCCATCCGCAAGCGAAACGATGCGCAACGAAACACCTCCATCGGGCGTTTCGTCAACCCAAATGGCGGCTTTTGCGGGGGCGGCTTCGCCTCGAATTCTTGCGTCTTCTGCGCGGACTTCATCGAGTGACAAGAGACCCGATCGGGTTTCAAGACGTCCTGCACGCGCGTCCACCGACGGTCGGTTGCACGCGACGCAAACACGCACGAGGCTGGTGTTAAAAATCCTCGAAAGAAGAGCAAGAACAGTGGAACCATACCCGGCTTTTGAAAGCTGGAAATGGGGTTCGGCAGAAACCACGAGAAGAGGCGTCAGGGCTTTTCCGTCGAGGGAACCGTCTTCGAGTTTTATTTGAATGAGCTCCTCGACGCGAGAAAGCGCTTCTCTTGTTTCGGCGATTTGCGCGAAGGCTCTGGAATTCACAAAGAAGCCAAGGCACAGAGCCATGCTCAGCGCAAAGCCTCGAAATAGGATTGCGAAAGGGCCTGGGCAGGTGTGTCTCAAAACCATAACCCCACCTCCAGCCCTGCGCACCGGATGCTCAGGACGCCGAGGTCCACGTAACTTCCAATACGTGCGGTGGGAGCGGAAGGCACCGCCTCGCCGAATAACCCAGCGCTGAATCGGTTCTTGATGCGCACCTCGGCGCCCAGGCGCCAGGTGGCCACGGAGGCTCGGGGTTCCTTTCCGTCGAGCTCGCGCACCAAGTCGGCCTGAGACGATGGAGACCTTTGAAAGGGACGCGCGTTTTCGCCTCGGATGTCTAAGACTCCTCCTCCTGCGAAGAGGTACACGTCGGGGCGCGTGAGGCTTCGCGTGCGTCCGGAAACAAGTCGCATCAGGCGGGCATTTGCGCTCCACCCTTCGTGGAGCCCGCGAAGCGAGGTGATTCCTAAGGAAACACCGCCGCCCCAGAGCTGCTCTTGAGTAAAGAACGACTCCGCGCCCACTTCAAACCAGACGAAGGGCGCGACGGTGGCGGCTCCCGAGGCCGCTGCGTAAATGCGCGTAATCGCCCGGAGCGGGAAAAAGAAACGATCTCTTCCGGCCAAAAGGTCGAGGTATTCTTTGCGGGCGTCTGCCGCGGAACGCAGAGGACGTGCGTCGCGCAGGAGCGCTGGCGACGAGGACGAAGTGCTTATCGTCTTGGCTGCGACAATAGGAAGTCCCTTTTGGAGTCCTGTGATTTTTGCCCTCAGCACCAGACTGGCTCCCTCGGCCTCGAAGTCGAGAAACAAGGCATGCCTGACGCCGGAAGCAGCGGCCAAATCCGAAATTTTTTCGGGAGTTTCAAGGCCGCGCCCGAGTGTTGTGCCGCTTGGGCTTGCCACAACAAAAAGAGATGTGCAGGCGGGACAATGCACAGGGGTCAAGTGAGCCCTGGGATTTCCGAGCAAAAGAGTGAAGAGGTGATTTTCAAGCAGTGACGAGAGACCCGTGCCCAGTCCGTAGGGAACAGAGAGGCCTCCCACAACAAGAGGTGTGGCCGCTTCGAAAGGGGGCGCTTCACTCCATTGAAAAATGAGTTCGTCGAGCAGACCAGAGGCCACGAGTTGAATTTGCGACGCGACCTGAGTGCGAAGACTCTCCGCCGTTGCGAGCGCCTCGTAGTTGGCATCGAGGCTGTTTTGCGCGAGCGCACGAGGTGTCGTGCACGAGGCCAAACTCCCGAAAAGCCCAAAAGCGGCGAAGGCGAGAGAAAGCCCGAGGCGTCTCAAAGGAGCCATGTCCACACCTCGTCGTGGCAAACGCCTGCGTGCAACACGGTTTCCTTGGCATCCACGCTAAAGGCCGCGAGCCAGGCCTTGTTGCGCGAAGGAAGCTTTGCGCAAAGCAACGGATAACTTTCCTGGGGAGGCTTTTGCGACAATGCGACGATGTCGGCAGCCGACAGGTGAGGCAGTTCGCTTTCGACGGCTTTTTCACGTGATCTCAAGGCGACTTCCAGAGCGAAGCGGATTTTCCGGGCGAGCACGTCGTCGCCATGATGCGCCAGCGCACTCCAAGCGGGCGCGTTTGGGACAGCAACCTCAGCTCCCGCCACAATCTCGTTGATTTGTTCCGAAAGGGTGTCGAGGAGTGCGTCTCCCTGAGCGGGCCTGTCGCCCCGCGCGAACAGAGGCGCGTCGCAGCGAAAAAGCTCTTCTTCCAAAAAGTCGCCACGAGGCGCGCGTTCCTTTAACGCACCTGGTTTTTCACGGGATACGGCCTCACGCGTGGTGCGCACACACTCGTACCTTGCGGCGTCGCTTTTCGAGGTGAAGAGTCCGGGGGCGGGGTCTCCTGAGCGACCGAAAAGAAACAGAAGAAGAAACGGAAGCAACGGAATGAGCACAGTCATTGAGCTTCAACCTTCGCGTTCCGAAAGGCGTCCCGTGTGCGTGCGTTGTAAACGAGCTGGCTGACCTGGCTGTAAAAATCGCGACTGAAGTCGCGGCGCATACTGGCGTCGTCGACCTTTTCAGAGTCATTGCGGACCGTGACATTGAAGAGTTTATTCAGGCCCCAATAGCCCGCCCCCCAAAACCAAAGAAACCTCGCCTCGAACGATTCCCTGCGCAGAGGGCTTCCATCGGAGCCCCTGGTCAGAGTCACCGTTTGCTTGAAGGCGTATTCCTGTTCCACGGGGAAAAGCGTGAAGAGCAGAATGCTGACAGGCCACATCCACGCATTTTGATGGTGGTAGGTTTGGGTCGCCTCGAATTCGAGGCCATAGTCGAAAGCGGCGTCGCCGCTCTCGGCGTCAAGGACCTTGGCCCCTTGGCCCTCGAAAACGGTTCGAAGTTTGTCGCACAGGACGCCTGCCGCCGACTCGCTGACAAACGTGTTCGCGATGCACGAAAGGTTCAGGGTCAGGCCGGCGAAATTCGCTTCCTTATAGGAAAGCGCATAGGAGCGGTGGAGACCCTGGAGCGGCTGATAGTGGTAAACCGAAATGCAGCCCGGCAAGAAGCAAGCGCAAAACGCCGCCACAACAACCTTGCGGGGCGTGGTCGCCGTCTTTTTCCGGACATGTTTTTCGTACATTCGTCCCCCGGCTTTCCAACCAGAAGAGCGTAAGGGAACAACGCATTCAACCCTGCCCGGTTCGTCAATTCCGTGACGCGCGTTTCTCAGCTTCGTCTTCCAATGCGCCTTCGATGGACGCAAGAACGTCGCGGACGTTGGCCTTCTTGCCATCGTCCACGAACTTGCCCGTCAGCGGCGAATCTGGCGTCAAAGTGCCGCGTGTGTAGTGCCTCCAAATTTCCTCTGCGTAACGGGATTGCAACAGAGGCGGGTGGAAGCTTCCAAAGAAAGTCGCGAGTCTGCGCACGTCGCGGGTGAGCATGGCGCCCGCGTTGTTGGCCGTCGATTGAACGGCCTGAGGAAGGTCGATGATGACGGGGCCATCGTGGGCCAGAAGCACATTGAACTCAGAAAGGTCACCATGAATGAGGCCCGCGCAGAGCATGCGCACCACGTCGCGCACGAGGGAGGCATGGTAGGCCGCCGCTTCCGTGGCCGTGGGTTCCACATCATTGAGCCGAGGGGCTGGATCGCCGTTGGCGTCGAGAATGAGTTCCATGACAAGGACGCCGTCGAGGAAGGAATAGGTTTTTGGAACCCGAACTCCGGCGCTTGCGAGCGTGGCGAGGGCATCGACTTCTGTGCGCTGCCATTCGGCCTCGTGTTCCTTTTTTCCGAAGCGGCTCTTCGACTTGATGGCACGTGCGTTTCGGCTGTTGCGAACCGAGCGGCCTTCCGTGTAGTCGGACATCTTTTGGAAAGAGCGGTTCTGCGCTTCCTTGTAAACCTTGGCGCATCTTGTTTCTCCGCCCGAGCGGACGACGAACACATCGGCCTCTTTACCGCTCATAAGGCGAAAGACAACTTCGTCGATGATTTCGGCTTCAACAAGAGGCAGGAGCCTTTCAGGAGTCTTCACGGGTGTCCTCGGTTCAAATGGGGGCGGCCGCCACTTGACCTTTACTTCATGCCGATTGCGGATGAAAGCACCTGTGCCGTCGCGCACTCCATTCTTTTCGAAATCACCGAGTCCGCTTTGAGAATGGTCTCTCGTTCAACAGTCATTGATCGATGCACATGAGCCGTCGGGCGGTATTGCAGGCCTCCGTGCCGCAGCGAAAAACCGACTCGGTACCCCAACCGTTCGGCAGGGCGTGCGACGACCCCACCTCGCCACTGTCGCCGCCGCTTTCCGATGTAAAGCCTAAGCAATTGTCTGATGTTGCCCGACCCGTCCACATGTTGTGGTTCTCGTCGTCGACATCCGGCAAATGCACACCCAGTTCCGTGTACCGAGGCGCAACACTCATGGCCGTCCAAAAGTCATTGGCGTTCGCGGCAATGAGCTGTGGCCCTGGGGCATCGGGTTTGGTGTCGTAAAGAGGGGCTTCAATCACAATGCGCTCGGCGGTGCTTTGACCACTGGCAACATTCAACACCGCCTTCCACAATCCAGCAAGCCCAGCAGCCTCGGCACGGGTCTGGCAAATGGCGTCGGCGCCTGCGGCGCCGCCGAGGTTTCCGTTGTGGAGTGTTGAAGTCACGAAGACCGTGTGGCGAGTCAAGGCTGCTGGAGTGGACACTTGAATTTCAGCCGAAGGCGCGCTCTGTGCTCCCGCCGCACTCACCGCCACGACACGAAAAAAACGAGTGGAGCCAGCAGAAAGTCCCGACAAAACACAGGGACTTGCCGCACAAGAAAACGACTGAGGCGCATCAATCTGATTCTCCCTGTGCAAAATGGAGTACGATTGCGCGCCTGTTGCCGGGGTAAAACTAACTTGAATGGCGTATTTCGAAAGCGCTTCGCCTTGAGGCAAAGCAGGCACATTGGGCGGAAAATCGATCTTCCGAGGCGTGTAGGCCGAAACGCGACCGGCTTCGTCGCGCACGCCCACGGCAAACCATCGGCTGGAGCCCGGCGTGGCTCCCGAAAGCCCCTGAGAAGTGATGCCTTGGCTCCAGTCGGCGACCAAAGTGCCACCGGACTGTGCTTCAATTTCCTCTGCACTGTTGATGTCCGTAGAGGCTGCACCCGACACCACTCGGTAACTCAGCAGCGAGGGATTTGTTGTCACAGTATCGCTGGCCTGTGTCCAACTGAGTGTTGCCGACGTCGAGAGGACGTCGCCAATACTCAGTGTTCCACCCCCTCCCGCAACGGGGTTGTTGAGGTCAACGACAAATGTTCTGCTCGATTCGACGCTTGGCATGAGCCCAGGCAGCCATGCTCTTGCTTTGATGGTTGTCACGCCCTCGTCAGCAAGCGACAAGGGCGTCTCGTACAATAAGCTGGCTTCAGAAGGCGTCGTTCCATCGAGCGAATAGCGTATGACGGTTCCGGACGGCACCCCTGTCAACGAAACGCTTTGAGCTGTCTGATATGTGCCTGCTGCGAGCGAAAACTGCGGACTGCTGGATAGTGCAACCTCGCGTCTGTAATTTCTCTGCTCCTCTGCTGTCGATCAGTTGAAGGTTACGTAACGCTTTGAGCTGCCCCAGTCGTCGCCGCGTTCCATGAGGACGAACGACATGAGG
>JADCJN010000223.1 GCA_020247005.1 Silvanigrellales bacterium | reverse complement strand
TGGGGTCTTTTTCGTCTAGACGACTTCCTGGATGCCTCACGCAATGGGTGCAACACAAAAGTTGCCCTTTTTCCGGATCAGAACGATCGCTTGCGCGGAAACTACTGAAGGGTCATCGAGGATTCACTTTAGCAAAAACGGCTCAATCAATTCCTTGATTCCTGAGCCTTGAATCACTCGCTGCGTGAGCAGGAGGCCGCCGAAGCAGGAAAGAGTTTGCTTGGTGGATTCAGTATTGATAATCGCCGTTAGCCTCATTGACGTGTTTTTGGCGTGCTTGGTCGCCGACAGAAATACATCAATGGGGTCTTTTTCGTCTAGCCGATTTCCTTCTCGGAATGCCCAATAGTTGCAACACAAAAGTCGCTCTTTTTGTGGATCGGATCGATCGCTTGCGTGTGCCTCAACACACGAACATCAAGGATTCACTTTCGGAAGGGGGAGTCTACGGCTCCAATACTCTTATCTTTTTCAATTGTTCAATTCTCGTCCTGTTATGCCGAGCCCTCTCTTCAGCGAAAAGAGCCAAGGGCGCACCATCAGGAAGTGAAAGTCGCCTACGGACCCAAGTGACAGGAGCCGAGGCTCTCCTTCTTTCCCCGTGATGTTCCAGTCTGCCCTCCTGATTGTGACCACCTGCGCCAAAAACCCGGCGTCAAGCCGCGGGAGTCCGTGCCGATACAGGGCCGATGATGCAGGAGAAAAATGTGACCCAAATGACACAATACATCTTGGCCTCGTTGGCCATGCTTGGTCTTTCAGCGTGCGGAACGGGACCGGCCTTCGTTGAAGTCACAACGAAGGATTCTGCTCCGAAGAAAACGCCGCTGAGAAGAGAACCCGGCGTCGCTTCGGAGTTCGACTATGGAAGCAAGGCTCGGGCCTCCGACGATCAATCGGGTTTGCTCGTTCACCGCATGTCCGACATCCGCGGCGGCGCTGACGTCATTGCGGCCTGCGACGCGGGAACAAAACAGACCCTGACAGCCAAGCTGAATTTTCCTTCGACGCGCGATGTCATTGGGGAGGTCTGCTCCAACGCTTTTCCAGGAACGGATGACGTCATTCGTGGAATTCGCAAACAGGTTGCCACGGTAGCGCTTCCCAAGAACGCCGTTGTGTGCGGCGGAAGCTTTGATGCCCAGTCTGGTGTCGGCGCCAGTGCGCCATGGAGCTTCGACGACGAAGTCATCTTTACTCTGAACGATGTCTTGGTTGCCACGAGCCAGCACGAATATCTGTGGATGAAGGCAGCCTCCCGGGAGGAGCCGATTATGCCGGAATTTGGCTCGGGCTTCCTGTTCGACTGGAACACACTGACGTCCCTGAAGCTTTTCAACACCCAAGGAAACGAAGATTCGCAGTACTGTTACGGTGTCGGCCCAGCCACGCGTTGTCTCCTACCCGTGACCCAAAAGCCCGGTGTCTTAGAGCTCACGCTCAATCCGGAGGCCTTTTCAGAGATCGCGTTCAAAGCCCTGCAAGAAGGTGAACTCACGTCGGCCCTTTGGGTCACGGGCGACAACGATCCTGCTATCGACTGCCGTCACTCAGGGATAGAGATTGAAGCAACCCTCGAGTACGTGCAGCTTTCCGAACTCTAGAGCGTCGCTTTTACACAACGAGGGTCTGGGGTTCGAGTGCTCGACAGTGAGGCGGCGAAAGGATTCGCACTCGGCAATGGTTTTGGACTCATTGCCTTGTTCATTCCGGTTTTGAATCTTGTGTCTCTCATTGCTTGGATTGGCGCACAGTTTTATTGGCAGAAAATGCCCTTGCGCCCGAAGCTCTCGCTTGGCGAGGTGGCGTTGCAGGCCTTCACTCTGACACCTATTGGCACCTTCGCATTCTTTCTGAGTGTCGAGTCTGCGCTTCAAACAAGCTCAAGAGATGTTGTTGTGAATTAGGGGTTTTATGGCTTTGTGGGGCCTCTGGGTGGTGGTACGTTCCCGGCGTCTGCCTGTGGTGAAATCACGCTCCCGACTGAAGAGGAGGACGTCCCATGAGTCTGACAACGGCCTTTTGCCGAGTCGCCATCGTTCCGTGTTTTTTGTCGTTCGTGCCATTCTCTGCCTTAGGGGCAGAGAAAAATCGTTCTTTGCCCAATGAGTCTTTTAAGCCCGATGCTTTGCAGTGGTCTGAAGCAAAGCTTGCGGGCAACGGCTGTCCTTCCGACGAGGGATTTATCAAGGCGATGAAACATGGCATCGAGTGGTCGCCAGGAAGCCTTTCGTTTGATTTGGATTCCAATCCTTCGTCGGCCTCGCGCTTTTGCCGCCTGACGGCAAAACTCGTTGTCCCCGAGGGTTGGAAGCCGGAACGCATCGTGGCCACCGCCGATTTCTTTGCCGGCAAGACCCGGCAGGGAGCAACCCTCGCGTTTTCTCTTTTCACTCGCATGCTAGGCATCGACCTTCCTCAAGAGGAGCGCTCGTACATGTCCGGTGACGTTTTTGACTTCGCCCGAGTGCAGCTCCAAGGAAACACAAGCCTCGCGGACCTCGCCCCGGCTTCGATGTGGTGCCAAGGAGGAGCTGTGGAGGGCCTCTTCCAGTCGACCCTTTCCGCCATAGGGCAGGTGACTGGCGAAGGCGGACGTTCGGCGTTTGGAACCCGCGCCCCTGTGGAAGTCAAAATCCGCATTCCTCTTGTTTCGTGCTCTCAATGACTTCTTTTGGGCAGGGGAGGCCAGACTTTGCACGCAGGCGTCCGCTGGAATAGGGTACAGGGCTCATGCGTATGCACGGCTTCTGAGTTCTTCCCCCATTCAATGAGACATCATGCTTGCCACTCCCGAGTCTGTCGTCGCACAGTTGACTCCTGCTTCGCTTCTGAAAGTTGCGGCGAGTTTGGGTTTTCAGCGCGAAAACATGCGCGCGAAACCCTGCTCTGAAAGCGTGCGGGCGTTTGTGCAAGGCGTTGCCCGTGCAAACACGCCCCACTTTCTGGCTGCACTTCCGCTTGCGTCTGTAAAGGCGCTTTGCCGGGCGCATTCTTTTTCGGAAACGGGCGAGAAAAGCGCACTCGCAAATGCTCTTTCGTGGGCGCGTCCGTGGGAGGTGCCACGGAGGTTTGCGGCTCTCGATTTCGAGACCGCGAATTCGCACCGAGAAAGTGCATGCGCTGTTGCGCTCGTCGTTGTGGAAGAAGGCAAAATTGTGGACACGTTTGCCTCGCTCATCAAGCCGCCCCGCGGACGATTCTAATTCACCTTTATTCACGGTATTGCGGCGCAAGATGTGGCTCATGCACCTTCCTATGCTGAAGTGCATCATGAAATTTTAGGGCGGCTCGAGGGCGCCGCATTTCTTGCAGCCCATAATGCGTCGTTCGATGCTTCGGTGATGCGTGGGCTTTGCGAATGGTACGGCGTGTCTTCCGCTCTGCCGCCGTGGCGTTGCACAGTGAAGCTTGCGCGCGCGACGTGGCGCTTGAGCCCTGCCCGGCTGCCAGACGTGTGTCGCCATCTGGGCCTTTCTCTTCGGCACCACGACGCAACTTCAGATGCCACCGCCTGCGCCCAAATTGTTGTTGCCGCATTGCAAGCGACCATGGGCTCGTGGTCGGCGCCTGGTGCAGTGGGGGCGAGTGCGATTCCCTTGGCGTCAATGGAATGGCTCGGCTAGAGGGGCGTTTCGTTTGCGGTGCTCGCAGGTGTGTTTTCATGTCGCCACGGGGCGCTTTCGATTTGCGGATGCGATATGCGGATGCGATGATTTTTCCAACCATGCCCGTTACGGGGTGTCGTGATGGAGCGCCGTGACGTCGACCTCTTGAGGGTGTCGGCACGTGCCGTTGAACGTTCGGTACGCTCGAACAAAAAGGATGCGACTTTGAGCAAGGAACAGTTGATTGAAATCCGTGGCGGAAAGAAGCTTTCGGGGGGACGCGTCTCGATAGCGGGCAGCTCGAATCAGGTCACGAAGTGTATCATTGCGGCTTTGCTCACCGACGAACCCGTCCTCATAAAGGGGGCGCCCGATGTGAACGAGCGCAAAATTGTGGAGGAACTTTTTGCTGCCGTCGGCGGAAAGGTAGAAATCCTCGACGAACACACCTTGCGCTTGACGGCAAAGAGCGTCGACACGGAAGAAATTCCTCTGGAAATCTGCCGCCGCAACCGCATTTCCATATTGGCTGCCGGCCCGCTGTTGCACCGTTTCGGAAAGGCGCGCATCCACGGCTCGCTGGGTGGCGATAAAATAGGCAAACGCCCTGTTGATTTTCACATTCGTGGCCTTCAGGAAATGGGTGCCGAGGTTACCCTCGTCGATGGGTGTTACGAAATGACACTGGGAGCCGAGGGCCTTCATGGTGCGCACCTCGTGCTTCCCTTTCCCAGCGTCATGACCACCGAGAATCTCATTATTGCGGCGTCACGCGCAAAAGGCCGTACGATTCTTGAAAACGCCGCCATTGAGCCGGAAGTCATCGAGCTTGTGAAGATGCTTCAAAAAATGGGCGCGGACATCATGATGAACGCCAATCGCACCTACGTCATTACGGGCGTCGAGAAGCTCAGCGGTTGTGAGCTTCGCTGTATGCCCGATCGCAACCAGGCCGTTTCGTTTGCGGCAGCGGCGCTGGCAACAGGGGGAGATGTTCTCCTTGAAAAAGTTCCCCACGATCCTGTCTATAGCTTCCTCAACTACATACAGCGCATGGGCGCTGAATTCCGGGTGAACTCGGAGGGTGTTTGGGTTTGCGCTCCCAAAGGGCGTCCGCTTAAGGCAAGCCACATGGAAGTGGAGGTGCACCCCGGTTTCATGACCGACTGGCAACAACCTTTCATGATTCTGTTTACACAGGCGGAAGGTTTGAGTGTTCTGCACGAAACTATTTTTGAAGACAGGCTCGGCTACACCAAGTTCCTGAATCAAATGGGGGCGAACATTTCGCTCTTTTCATCGTGTCTTGGTGAAGCCACATGCCGATTCAAGGGCAAGAATCATGTCCACTCAGCCATCATCCAAGGACCCACGCCCTTGAGCGGAGGCACCTTTGTTCTTCCCACCGACATCCGGGCGGGCATGTGTCTGGTGATTGCCGGCCTTGTGGCTAGCGGAACAACACGACTTTCGAACATTCAAGAACTGCAGCGAAAGTACGACAATATTGTGCCTAAACTTCAGGCCATGGGTGCTGACATTTCACTTGTAGACGCCTGAGCGGCTCATTTGAGCGACTCATTTGAGTGGTTAAAGGTTTCCGGCGGGAAGTGAGGGATAACTTCCCAACACACGCAAGGAGGCTGTGAGGTCAGCCAATTCCGCAAGCGCAGCCACCATCCTGCTGTCGTGGGCAGGGCACTCGGCGTCGAGCCAGAAAAGAGCCGTCCAAGGCTTGGTGGCATCGGGCACGCTCTGGAGTTTTCGGAGGTTCACTCCGTGTCGAGTGAACACCGCGAGGGCCGCGGCAAGGCTCCCGAAGCTGTCGCGAACAGCAAACACAAGGCTTGTGACATCGCTTTCTCGAGGGGAAAACAAAGGAGCCGGAGACAAAACCAGAAAACGTGTTTCGTTCCCTGCAGTGTCGTGAACATTTCTGGCGAGAAACGGCAGTCCGCATTCAAGAGCCGCTGAAACCGAGCAAAGTGCGGCGGCTTCCGGGTTTTGAGCGGCCAATTGACACGCACCTGACGTGCTTTGGGTTTCGCGGAGTTCGGCGTGGGACAGGTGTTCGGCAAGCCAGCGCCGTGCTTGCCCCAGGGCTTGGGGGTGTGAATAGACGATACGGACCTCCGCGAGGCTCGCTGCGCGTGACGCCAGGTTGTGCTCGACCCGCAGAAAGCACTGCGCACTGACCTGGAGCGGAGTGGAAACGAGTCTGCGCAGCGTTGCGTTCACACTGCCCTCCGTGCTGTTTTCGAACGGCACGACAGCATAGTGAGCTTGGCCGCGCTCGGCGGCGTCAAAAACGAGGTCGAGAGTGGGTTCAGACACGGGCACAGCTCCGACACCGAAGATGCGCTGCATCGCCATGTGAGAAAAGGTCGTGCCAGGACCAAGACAAGAGATGCGCAAGGGCTCTTCTAAGCGCAGGCACACGCTCATAATTTCTCGAAACACGCTCGAAATAGCGTCTGGAGGAAGTTCAGGCGTCGCTTTCTTGCTCAGACGTTCTACGACCTGCCGTTCGCGCTCGGGAACATGCATCGACAAGGAGGCTGCTTTTTTCAAACGGCCGATGTCACGGGCGCACACAGCGCGCTGCGTGAGAAGCTCAACAAGAGCGTCGTCGAGCGCATCGATCTCGTTCCTTAGGTCTTCGATGCTCCGAGTCACATAGCCTCCTTGTTGCTCCTCAGCCGGGGGGTCGGGTGGTGTCTTTTCGACGCGCTCTCTCTTGCAGCGTGTTGTTCACCGTGGCTCCCGCGTTGTCGAAATTGCGCTCTTGCCCGAGGAAACGGAGATTGAGCCCCACCGACCACACCGCGTAGCGTTCTCGGACCCCGATGTCTTTGAAACGTTGGAGGGTGATATCGAGGCAGTCTTGCAGCTGCAAGAAAGAAAGCTTTTGCAGCGCGCTGTACTCAAGCTCTCCTTCGTCGGCGCGGTTGGGAAGAAGGCTGACCTTGCGTTGGTACTGAGCGCGGAACCAATTGAGCGGTTGCCAGCTTAAGTCGGTGCCGATGATGCGCTCCATGGGGTAGGCTTTTTCGGTGCCTCTCTCGACTTCTGTCACCGTGTAACTGTTCGAGAATGTGGCTTGAAAGCCGTAGGGAAGCGTCGTCGAGACACTCGCGCTCGCGGCCTGGAAGCGATCCCAAGGGCGCCTCCATGTGCCCGACAAGGCGCCGCTGAGGGGAACAAACGGATTGAGGCTCCAGCCTGCCGTGCCCACAATGTCGCCCCAAGGCTCCACCGGAAATCGCTTGTCGCCAGGACGCAGCTTTTCGTTCTTCTCGTTGGCGGTTTTTTCGGATTGAAAATTGTAAGTCGTTTTTATGGCGAGCGAGAGTGGTTTCATCACCCAGCTGTCGCCCCGTCGGAACGTGGCCGGTTCGGGCCAAACATAGGGTTTCCCGAATTCCCACTGAAGGACCGTTTCTTCGTAACGCGCGAGTTCAAGCCCTGCCCAGTCCATGAAAATAGCGTGCGACTCGCTCGAAGCGGAAAGATTAAAGATGTCTTCAGGTGAAGACTCTATCGAGACGCGCCTTTTTTCGAGAATCTCGTCGAAGAGTGCCTGACTCGCAACCTCGCGGCGTGCGACGTCGGGCAGGCGTTCCAACTCGACATTCGTTTTCGAAAACTCAAGGCGCGACACTGTCCACGAAGTGGAAAACGACAGCTCCAGTTCCTGCTTACTCGAAACGTCGTCTTGTTCGTAAAAGAGCTGGTAGGTTTTGGGATACGTTGCGGAACGGACGACTTCGGGAATGTATGTGAACCCCACGGCGGGAAGGAAATCTTCGCGCACGTTCGCATAAGGAACGTTGCTTTTGTCGTCTCGCAAAGTGGCGAGGCCGTACATGGGCAATTCAAGCCGGGATTCATAGGCAATATAGGTTTGGTAGGGTTTCGGCGTGCCCCAGCCTTGCGTGAAGGGAAACTCGTATTGCGTGGTGACGCCACGGACCCCCGCATAGGCGTTCACGTAGTCGTTCGCGGGAAGTGGGACCGAAAGTCGCCCTTCCAGGTTCGATCGTTCTCCTTCCAAATAGGGTTCTACCGGGTCGCGGCGCCCATTCCTGCCTGGTGTGAGCGTTTCATCGGCGTCACCGACGGGAGCCAAGATGGAGCCACCATCGACGTCGGCGAAGGGCTTGCCGCCGAGCCGACGCACGCGTTCCCATGTACCGTTGGCGTCCACGGCCACGGGTCCGTTGAAGAAGCGCTTGGGAAGAAGCGAGAACTCAACTCTTGGGACGCGGACGGGGGTGTCGCGTGTTTCGTTGGCGAAAGTGTCACGCATGCCTTGCGCTCTGAGGGAAAGCGCGACGTCGTTTCCGTAGTATTCCGCTGCGGCTTCCTGACTGAGGAACCGCCGGGCTGTTTGGTTTGGGCTGAAGAGGTCTTGGGTCGTTCCGACTTCTTTGCCAAAGTCAGTGAGGTAGCGGTTGTCACTCACGAACTCGCCGTCCGCCTTCGCGGCGCCCCAGGCCGTGACAGGAACGTTGAGCGAGTCTTGTGAGTAGTAGCGGAAGCTCCGTTGCTGGCCCAGCCTGCGCGTGAAGTCGTCTTCCTGTTCCGTTGTCAGGGGCTTGCCTGCGGCTGCCTTCAGCGCGTCGCTGCGCTCCTCAGAAATGACTTCTGCGTTCTTGTCGTAGTCTTTTACGTACCTCTCATCGGCGATGTACTCGCCGTAGAGCCGAAGCCGGCTTTCGGGCAGGAGTTGGGCACGGAGTTCGCCGTCGTACCGTTGTCCGCGGCTTGAAAATTGGTTGAAAGAGACCGTGGCATCCGCGTGTTCACCAAGTGTGAGGAAAAACGGAATGGAAAACACTTCTCCGGAACGACTGGCATAGAAAGAAGGGAGCAGGAAACCCGTTTGTCGTTTTGTTTTGATGGGGAATTTCAGCCACGGTGTGTAGCCAACAGGAATGCTCGCGATGTCGGCTGTGGCGCCGCGCAAAGTCACGTATTCGTCTGGTTCAATGAGTGCTTCACGTGCGGAAAGCCCCCACAAGGGAATGTCGTCAGCATCACACCGACAGGGGGTGACGTTGGCGTCTTTCACCTCGTACGAACCTTCAGGAGTCTGATAGAGCTCCCTGGCACGTATTCGAACGTAGCCTGGTGCCGAAGAAAGTCCTGCCACCCGCTTCGCGAGGGCCTCATTTTTCGCCGCAAAGCCTTGTGCCATTTCGCGTCGTCGTTGGTACCGTTCGCGCTCGTCTTTGGGCAATGCGTCTAGCACCAGATTCGGCTGAAAGCGTGTGCGTGCAAGGCGCTCGAGAATTTGGCCATACCGCCTGACGAGTTGCTCGGCCTCCTTTGCTTCCTCGCCTCCGGGTTCCTTGCGGACCCTCGAAAGGTTTCGCAGAGAAACGTAGCGTTCCCTCAGCCGGCGTAGCTCCGACTCCATTTCTTTCGTGCGTTCGGAGCGCGAAGTTTCAAACGCAAGTTCCGCAGTCGTAAATCCTAAGAGGTCTTTCGAAAGTCGGGCGTCTTCCAAGGTCGGATCGACCGCCACCTGCACGTTGTCCATGCGCCCTTCGCGCGAGCGCTGATCGAACACCACGCGCGAGGCTTGAATGCGTTCCTTACCGCGGAGAACCTTGACATCGCCTTCCGCGACAAGGAGCTGTGTTTTGCGTCCGTAGCGGATCCGCTGTGCGGAAATATAGGCGTCGCCCAGAAGAAAGAAAACGTTGCCCTGCGCCAGAATTTCACCGCTTTCACGGTTCAATTGAACATCGTCGGCGTCGTAATAGACGAGCGGGTTCGCGTCGTCTGGTGGCAATTCTTGTGCGAACAGAGGCGCGCAGACGAGTGAAGAGAATGCCCAGGCGATGCCGCACACGAGCGCGTGAAAACGAAGTTCGGCACTGTGAAGCGCACCGAGGGAGACGTTGTGCGGCTTCTCAACGTTGCGCATCGAAAGGATTGACCTCCAGCCGTTCCATGGCTTCCCCAATGAGAGCGATGGAGCCTATCACGACACAGGGAAGGCCGTCTCGCCTTGCCGCGGCGAGAGCTTTGAGCAGAGCTTCAGCGAGGGTCGGTTCGGTTTCGCACGTGGCCTGAGAGGGGTGAGTGGAATGCGCAGGAAGCGACGCGTAGGTCGAAGCGAGAGTTTCGGCGGGAACGGCGCGCGGGGAGTGAGGGCTTGTAAAGACAATGTGACGTCCAAAGCCTCCCAGATTCGCCACAATTTCACTCCAGTTTTTGTCGGACAATGAACCGTAAACAACGATAGGGCGCTCTGTGCTGCCTTTGCGCAGACGCCACTGGTTTTCGAAGTACGAAAAACCATGCGCATTGTGCGCCGCATCGAAAATCACCTCGACCCCTTGGACCTGCCGGCTATCGAAACGTCCGGGCCAAAACGCACTTTGAAGTCCTTGAGCCAAGGCGCCGTCGGCAAAGGAAACACCCGTTTCCTTCTCGAGAGCGAAAAGGCCGGCAATGGCACAGGCAAGATTGACGTCAAGCCTGCGTCCGCTGGCCTTAACAAGGGCAAGGCCGCGCTCACCTAACACGTTTTTGTCGCGGGAATCGATGAGGAGTCCGCCTGTGCGCAACAGTGTGGCGCTCACTCCCTTCGTCGCACCGTCATCGAGATCTCCGGCAACAAAAGGTCGGCTGCGGCGAGAGATCCACGCTTTGTCGCTGGCAATGGCTTCCGTAGTGGGCCCAAGGAATTCCGTGTGATCGAGGCCCACGGAAGTGAGAATGCTGACCGTGGGCGGCAAGACGTTTGTGGAGTCGAAACGCCCTCCCAGTCCCACTTCAACGACGTCGATGTCGGTGCCAGCCTCCTCGAATGCTACAAAAGCCACGGCCGTCAGAAGCTCAAAGAAGGTGGCGTCGGGAAGTGCGTGTTGAGAAGCCGCGTCGGCCTTCGAGACGAGCCTTTCGAGCTGCTCTTCCGTCGCGGGGATTCCCGAGATCCGCACACGTTCTCCGGGATGAACGAGATGTGGCGATGTGTAGAGCCCTGTTTTGAAGCCCGCCTGCCGAAGTGCGGACTCGAGAAAGGCACAGGTGGTTCCCTTTCCGTTGGTTCCCGTCACAAGGACGCGCGGTTTTGAGGAAAGAAACGGCAAGCCGCACGCCTCAAGCAGACGGCGCATGCGGAAGACTCCAGGTCGGATGTCTCCCCGAGTGCGGGAAAAATAAGGCGCCAGGGCGCTGCTGTGTGACTTCAGCGGCTGCGCCGTGGCCGAGAAATTAGGATCCACTTGAGCTTTTGGGTGGGCAGAGGATGTCGAGGGCGCGTCCAATGGTGTCCTTCATTTCATTGCGCTTCACGATGGCGTCCACCATGCCGTGGTTAAGCAAAAACTCAGCTGTTTGGAAGTCGTCGGGAAGCTTCTGCCGAATCGTGTTTTCAATGACACGGCGTCCAGCGAACCCAATGGTCGCTTTGGGCTCGGCGAAGTTGAGGTCGCCCAGCATGGCAAAACTTGCGGCGACGCCTCCGGTGGTGGGATCGGACAGCACGGAAACAAACGGCAAAGAGGCTTCTCGGTGCTTTGCGACAGCGGCGCAGGTTTTGGCCATTTGCATGAGAGAAAGAAGGCCTTCGTGCATACGCGCTCCGCCGGAGCCGCTCACGAGGATAACGGGCATGTTGTTTTCGCGGGCGCGAGCGAACAAGCGTGCGATGCGTTCACCCACAACGGTGCCCATGCTGCCGCCCATCCAAAAGAAGTCCAAGACGCCAAGCCCCACCGGGCGCCCTTTCAAGAGGCCAGCCCCCGTAATGATGGCATCGTATCGGCCCGTTTTTTTCCAGAGGCTCTTGAGCCGTTCGGCGTAGCTGCGCCCATCGTTGAAATGAAGCGGGTCGGTGCTTGCGACGTCGTGATCCCACTCAAAAAAGGTGTCGGTGTCGATAAGCAGTTCCACGCGCTCTTCGCCCGGCAGGCGGTTGTGATAACCGCACTGCGGGCACACGCGCAAATTCTCTTGCAGTTCGGAGGCCAAGACGACCTCGCTGCATTCAGGGCATTTTTCCCAGACGCCACTTGGCATCGATTTTTTTTCCGATGCCTCTTGCAACCTGGCAGGTTCACGCGTCAGCCAGCCCATGGATCCTCCCAAGCTTGCCCCCACGCCTCCTGTCCTGAGACCCCGGGGAGAGCAGGATCTATCAGAGCCACGGGGAGAAGGTCAAAACTCGACCTTTCTTGCCCATCGGGCACGGCCGTCGGGTGTTAGGCTGGAAGGGCACTCGTTCGGCCCAAGAACGATCAAAGTGCGCACAAGGTGCGATCTTTGTAATATGTGTCGCCATCATCAGCAGTGGGGAGGGGGCGAGATGGGGTTTGAAAAAGCTCTGAAGAGCATCGAAGGCAGTCCGCGAGATGCCGAGAAGAGAGGCGCCTACCTTCTTTTGGTGACCCAGGAAAAAAATGCCGACGTGAAGGCAGAGGCCTTTGCCAGCCTCGCGCACGCTGTGGCGTCGGTCGACGCCGCGGGAGCCTTCGATTACATCGAATCGGCCTTCAAATTGGCGCCCCAGAATCCGCTCGTTCTTCGCACCCTCGTGAGCCTTTTTGAAAGGAGAGGCCGGCGGGATGCCGCGGATGTCGTGCGTGGTTACATGAAGAAAGAGGGCCCCCCGCCCGTGCTCGACAAGACTCCAGACGCTTTTGGAAAAGTCCCTCGCTCTCTTCTTCCTCGCGTTCGCAAAGCAAAACCGAGCGAAGGCGAAAGAGATCTGTGCCGTTCCCTTCTCTCGCATTGTGAAGTCTCGGAAGGCCACTTGGCTGTGGCTGCCGAGTTTTTGAATTCCAGCCATTCCGTTGTGGGGCTTGTGCATTTCTGCCACTACCTTATTTTCTCGGGGCATGTGGAAGACGTGGAACAAGCTGTTTCTTGGGTGAAAGAGCGGGTTGACGGGTCGCCGCCAAGCACCAAGGCGCGTGAGCGTTACCTTGAACTCCTCGCGCCCTATGCGAAACGTGCCCGCGCCCTTGGCAAGGCAGACTAGAGGCTCCCATGAAGGTCGTCTGGAAAATCGCCAAGCGTCTTGTCTTCCTCGTTGTTGCGCTTTTTGTTTGCATCAACGTGGTGAGTTGGGTTGTTTTGAACAGTCCGCCCGTGCAACGCGCTCTTGTGGGGTGGGTGAACAGGGAAGCTTTGACCCCGCGTGGCTTGGAATTGTCCCTTGGCTCCCTTGCAGTGAAGGTCCTGTCGTCCTCCATCGTGGTTCAAGACCTGCGCGTGCGCGTCGTCGAGAGTGCACGGGGCGACGAAGCGTTCACAGGAGAAGCTCAGGATTTTGAGCTGGGAGCTGGCACCGTGGAAGTGGGTGTCGACCTTTTGACCTCGTGGATGCGCAAGGAGCTTGTGGTGAACCGAGCGTCCATCGACGGTCTGTTCCTCAAAATGGCTTACGACGCGCAGGGAAATCTCGTTTTACCCTTCCCAACCGACGACAACAACACCACTCGGGTAGAAGACCTTGTGCGCCAAGTTCGGAGCTTTTTGCCTTCGGAACTTCAATTGACGAATGCCACGGCGACGCTCGGAAGCGAGCAGGGACGTTACTTTCAGAGCATCGTCCTAAAAACTTTTGAGCTGTCGAATCGGAAACAAGACCTCGACCTTGTTCCTCTTGTTGTCGAAGCAGAATTGGGGCCTAGTCGCGTGCGAGTGCCGGCACTGCCCCAAGACGTCACCTTGTCTTCGGCAACGCTTGCTCTGCAGGCGACGAATGCTCTCGAACTCCGAATCGAGGCGCTCGAAGCCATCACGAACTTGGGCCACGTGGAGGCGAAAGGCATTGTAACGCCGCCTTTCGACGGGCGTGCGCTTGACTACCGGCTTGCACTGAAAACCGATGTCGATTTTGGCGCCGCCATGGCTCTCGTCGAACTCAAGGGCGCGGGGCGTGTTTCGGTGGAAGGTGCGGTGTGGGCCGATCCCAAAGACCCGGTAGTTCCTCGCTTCGAAGGAGAAGTTTCCTGGAGGGCGGCCATGCTCGAAGGCTTCGCGCTCTATGAAGGTTCGGCCGTAACAAAGCTCAACAGCCGCGCCATCGACTACAGCAACGCCACCATTCGAACCCCACGAGGGGGTGTGCTTCGTGCGGAAGGCCGCATGGAGCTTTTTGGCGACTTCATTTTTGCGAATAATGTGAAAATAGAATCCCTTCCTTTTTTGGAGCTTCTTGCCGGTCTTGGCGCACCGTCGGAAGCGTTCGAGTTTCTTCTTGCGGGCGACGATGTTTCCGTGGACGGTTCTCTCTTCCGAAACGACGCGAGTGCTTTTCGACTCGAAGTGGCTGGGGCCGTGCGTGCGAGCGGATTGCGCGTGCCAGCGCTCGAAGGTGGAAAGCGAGCGCGAGCGCCGTTGCCCAACTGCGAGGCAGACGTGCGGTTTTTTACCGACGACAAGGGGTTGGAACTGAAAGGCACGACGCTTTCTTGTGCGAACTCCGACGTCGATAGAGCCACTGTTGAAAAAGGCGCCGTTCGGTACGCCGATGGAAAAACCGATATCCGCTTCAAATACACGGGAGCAGATCTCTCGGCGGCGACCTATTTTACAAACTTTCCGACCGAGGGAATTGCCGACATTGAAGGCGCGGTGACCTCGGGCCCTGGTGAGTCCGTGGTGTTTCGAGCACGCACCAAGGCCCGTGACGTTCTCCTCTACGGAGTCGAATACACTTCAGTGGAAGGGGTTTGGGGCGTCGATGCCGAAAAAGTTTTTGGACAGGAACTTGTTGGACTCGTTGCCCCTCTCGATGGTTCGCAAAGCCCCGGCGCTCGGGTGGATCTCGATGAATTCTGGGTTGGATTCGATGACACCACAAAAAGCCTTTTTCGCGGGCGGTTAGAGGGCTCCCTTGCTGCGGGATTCACCGCCATGAACAGCCATCTGCCGAAGGCTTTTCCGGCCGTGAACGGGTCGCTCAAAAAGACGTCCGTGTTTTTGGAAGGTCCGCTCCTGAAGCCTTCCCGGTGGACACTCCATGTAGACGGCGTGGTTGCAGGACTCGAAATGTTCGGATTTCGGGCCGAGGAAGGAAAGATTTTTTTGTCGTGTGCAGGCGGGCTTTGCAAAAACAGCAAGGTGTTTGCCGAAAAGATTTCTGAAATGAGTCCGAGTGGAATGCGTCTTCCCGCGTCGAGTTCGAGTTATCTTCTTGCGGATGTCAAAGAGCTTTCTGAAACCTTCGTGAATGTGCGAGCAGTGGTTCGGTCGCTTCCGTTTCGTGTTCCCTTTGGCGAGCGTTACCCTGTTCAGGGCGTTGTGGATGCTCGCGCTGATGTCCTCGGGCCATGGAAGTCTTGGGAAGGTTCATTCCAACTGTCAGCAGATGCTTTGCGTTTGGGTGAGCAGGAACTCGGCAGTGTCACGGTATCGGGGTACAGTGCGGGCGCGAAAGAGATAAATGTCGTTGCTTACGCCCGTTACCAGCAAATCTCTTTGCGCTTGCGCATGCCTCATTCTTTGTCGGGTCCTTCCACGCTTTATGCGAGAACCCGCGGACTCGACCTCGGGTTTCTGTTGCCGATGGCAACCGTAGCCAAACACAATCTCTTTACTCAGGTTGACGGCGAAGTGCTGTTCAATGGCCCCGCTCCGCTCACGCCCCAAGAAGTCGAAGGCGCAAGCTGGTTGTCTCGTTGGGAGGCGCAAGGGTCATTGACCCGCGCGCTGTTTCAAACGAGGCAGCTTCGATTCGCTCTCGAAAAGCCTTCTTCTTTCAGGCTCAAAGACGGTCGTCTCTCTGCTCCACAGCTGCGTCTTGTGGCCCCCGCCGGGTTTGTCGAAATGGCGGGTGCCTATGATTTTCGGAGCGCCGAAGTGGAGGCTGACGTCGACGCAAGCGTGAAACTTGGAATTCTGGAAGACCTCTTCGGAAAAGTAGGAGATGCGGACGGGAATTTTGTCATCGATGTTCGCATGGAAGGGGTTGTTCCAGAGCTGTCGGTTACTGGCGATGCCAAACTGGAAGGGGGCAGCATTGCCTTGCGCGACTATCCTCCTCCTTTCACCGACATCGAAGGGACCTTTCTTTTCGGCGAAGACAGCATCGAAATTCGGTCGCTTCGTGCCAAGAAAGGGACTGGAGATGTCGAGATTGCCGGGAGTGTGACCTTCACGCCTTGGATGGAAGACGCGTCACGCGCGCCCATCATCGCGATGCGGATGCGCGCGCGTGACGCCCAGGTGCGGATCCCTACGCCCTATTTGGAATTCTTCGACACAACGCTCGACGGTTCCCTGGAACTCTTTGGTTCCGAGCGTCCCTACACTCTCGCAGGGAATTTGCGTGTGAAGCGTGCGGCAAGTTTTCGAGACAAAACGTGCCAAGACCTCTTGGCCGAAGAGGCAGGCCCTCGTGTGGAGGAGCTCCGGATCGGGTCGCAAGCATTCGCGAATTTGAACGTTCAGGTTCTGTCGGACAAGGGTATCTATATTCAAACCGCCTGCGTGAAGACTCGTCTTTCGGCGAACGTGAAAGTGACAGGGACAACCGACGCTCCCCTTCTTTCGGGGGTTGTAGATGCAGAGAGCAGCGGCACAGTTTCGTTTTTAAAATCAAACTTCACGATCCAACGAGCCGAGTTCGTATTCGACAACCCCGTGCGCCTCGACCCTCGGATCGACATCCAGCTGAATTCACGCATCGAGACGTACACGGTTTTTGTCCAGATCGACGGTACATTGTCTAGGCGACGCACGAATCTTTGGGTCGACCCGCCCAATACTCCGGACGGAGCCACCCTGGGTCGTCCTGACATCTTTCGCATGCTCTCCACGGGCCAGCCGCCGAATCGGGCCGGGACCCAGGGCCAAGCCCTCGTTGTCCAGGCAGCGGCCTACGGAACAAGCATCCTTGCTCTCGACGACTCCCTGACCCAGGCAGCGCAAAGGCTCACGGGTGGATTCGTGGACAGTGTGCAGCTGCAGCCTGTGATAGAAAACGGACAGACCCGCTGGAAAGCACGGGTGAGCCGTTCACTGGGCGAGCGTCTGAGTCTTGGCCTTGACATCGAACAGGGGCAAGCCGTGAACAACCAATCCCTCAATGGTACGGTGTTCATCAACGACAGTGTCAATCTGCTGGGTGGGTTCGATAGGAAGTCGGAACAGAGCGAGCAGTATTATGAGCTGTCAGGTGGTCTGAGGTTCCAGTTTGGAAGCAGTCGATAGAACACGACGGTGTTTTGTGCTCTCACGTCGGCGCTGCGGCGTTGAAAGCCGCGGCAGTCTGTTCCTTTTTTCCTGTCTCTTTGTCTTTGTTTTGGTTTTTGTCTCGTTGTCTGGCACTGCCTTCGCCCAAGGGTTGCCTGAGGGACCATCGGCCTCGGCCTCGGTTTCTTTCTTTGTGGAGGGAAAGGAGCAAGCTCTCCCTCCCGATGCGCTTGCGCGTCTCGTGGGCGTCTCGGCAGAGCAGTACCCCAACGAGGTCGTGTTGGCGGTTGCGGCAACGGGTCGATTTCGAAACATCTCCGTGCGTGCGTCCGCAGCGGGGCCGGAGGGACGTCCCGCGTTTCGCGTTGATGCTTTGCGGCAGAGGCGCGTGAGTGACGTCAATCTCTCGGGCCTCGGATTTCTTGAGGACTCGCAATACAAACGTATCTTGAAGTCTCGCGTGGGTGCGCCGTTCGTTGAAGAGGATCTTTTGGAAGACGTCAGTCGTCTGAAACGTCGGCTCGCGGATCGCGGCTATTTGAATGCGAAGGTGAACACTCCTGTTACGGAAACGAGCGAACAAGACGATGTCCGAATCTCCTTCGACGTGGAGCGGGAACGGCCCTGCCGAGTTGCCGAAATCACGGTGGAACCCGATGCCAGTGTTTTCGACTTCATCACCTCGCCCGTCGAGCCTGGATCTTTGTGTGACGTCATTGGCATCGAAGACTCTCTCGAGCGTGCGAAGTCGAAGTTGCGGTCGGAAGGCTTTCTTGACGCCGATCTTCGCCTGGTTTCCATTCGGTACACGTCGGATCAAGAGCGCGCCGTCGTTCGTCTGCGCGTCGACAGGGGACGCCGTACGCGCATTGAAGTCGTCAACGCGGCCACAGGAGCTGTGAGCGATGAAAGTTTGCAGGGACGCGGAGGGCTCTCGCCCGCAGAGCTCGTGTATCTTTCCGAAGAGGAGCTGCGATCGGAAATTCAATCGGGATACTTAAAGCGTGGGTATGCATCGGCTGTTGTGACAGGCCCCAATAAATACACGGCCCAGGGCGACGAAAACGTGTTTCGATACTTTGTTCAGCCGGGAATTCAAGTGTTCGTGGGGCGCATTGATTTTCGCGGCGACCTGCCTCTTGCGCGAGCCGAGGTAATTGAAAAGCTCGGTCTTGCACCGAGTCTTTTCTCGTCTCGGGTGAGCTTTGTGGAAGCAGAGATGTCTCGCACCCGTGAAAAACTGTTGGCGATTTATTACGACGAAGGGTTTGCCGACGCCAAAGTCGAAGGCCCATCGGTGTCGTTTTCCACCGATGGCCGGCAGGCGAATCTTGTCTTTCGCGTTCAGCCTGGTCCTCGTTACGTTGTGCGAGACCTCACCGTGCTGGGCAAGCCTTCCGAGTTCGACCCGGAAGGCGGAATTTTGAAAGAAAATCTTGGCCTGGGCGCTCCTGTGAGCAAAGGCCGCCTGCGGATTCTTGAAGATGACACTCGCATTGAACTTATGAAGCTCGGTTACGCCTATGCGACGGTGAAGGCGGAACCCAACGTGATGGGAGGCACGGAAGCCTCGCGGCACGTGCAGATTTTGTTGACCATAGACTCAGGACCGGTGGTGACCATAGGAAAAGTCTACGCCGAAGGTGAGCTCTACGGAAAAGGAGATCGGGTTATCTCAGAGACTGGTCTCGAGACCGGAGACCTCTTTACTCCCGACAATTTAGACCAAGGGCGGCTTCGCGTCTTGAAGCATGACCTCTTCGGCAACGTTCAGGTGGAACCCCTCGACCCTGGGGCCCTCGCGGAAAAGAAGCAGGTGATTGATGTTGTGGTGCGAACACAGCAGCGTGCCGGATATTCACTCGGACTTGGACCAGGCTACGGCACCCGCAATGGCTACCGATTCGCCATCGACTTCGCGAGAAACAACCTAACACGCGACGGTTTGCGCCTGACTTCGTCGGCTGTCGTGTCGCAGGAAAAACAGCAACGAGCATTCAACGACACTCGGCAGCTGTTGGGTCGAAAAATTTCGGTGGGCGTGGTGGAGCCCCTGGCGCGGGTTGGTCAGTGGGTGTCGCCTTTCGATGTCAGTACGGTGAGCGGTCTTGAAGTCGCCTCGCAGGCGCTTTCCAATCGTTTTTTTGAAACGTTCGAAGTCGGGCTGTCGTACAAGCCCTACTTTTGGGACGTGTCGTGGAACTTCTATGGGAAGTTTGCGCATGAGTGGTCGAAAGTCATTGGTTCGGGACTAGAGCCGATTGAAGCGCTCGACAGGCCCACCCTCCGCATCCACGAAATTGTTGCGGGTGTGAGCGTCGACACCCGCAACAACGTGGAGTGGCCCACGTCGGGGAGTCTCATCGATCTTTCTTCGAGCCATGCGCGCTTCGGACTTTACTCGGAGGTTCAGTACGATCGCGTGGGGTTCGACATGTCGCAGTACTTCCCGGTCTATGGGCGCTTTTCAGGAGCCATAGGGGGAGGCATTTCTCGCATCTCCAACATTGTGAACGAGAAGCGTGAAACGGTGACAGCTCCGGGGTCGCGACGCAATTCTCTGTCTGGCCGTGCGCAAGTCCGCGGGTTTCCAGATGGTGGGGCAGGACTCGGCCCTTTGATATGGCTTGATCTTCGCGCCCCCAGAGCAAACCCCGACCTCAATTGCTCTCCCCTTCTTCGTGCCATTGGTGCAACGAACGTCATTTACTTGAAGACAGAGGCCCGGTACCGCTCCGCATGGTTCGACGAAATGTTGGGGTTCGCGCTTTTTATGGACTCGGGAACGTCCTACTTCACAGCAAATGAAGAGCGTGCCATTTCGTCTCGCCTCGAAGCCTTCAATGCGAGCGCAGCGAAAGACGAGGACACCGCTTCCAACAGCTGCGTCATTAAAGGGGCGAAACTTGTCGGCAACGACGCCATTACGATTAAAGACACCTCGGTGGTCGAGCAGTATTTGAACCGGAGCTACATTTCGAGTGGCGCAGGTGTGCGCATCATCATTCCCAACCTTGCTTCTATCAACATCGACTGGGGGTTCCCCCTGTACGACCCGGCTGAAAGGCGCACGGGCTGCCAGACTTTGGGCGAAGCGACGACCCGAGGAGGAAATGCTCCCGAGTGCGTTAAAAGGCGTGAAGACGACAAGCTCTTCGGGGTGCTGACAGTTCCGGGGGCGTTCTATGTGGGCGTGGGGGCGAGCTTTTAGGCGGGGCTCCCGGACATGTGACCGAGCACCCCTAGTGGGCTCCCGAGGCGCATTTTACAAAATGCCGAGCATTGTGGCACCGTCGTGCTTTGTTTTTAGCAAAGGGGTGCCTTTTTGAGTCACGTTGTTTTGCGGCCCTCGCGACTCTCGTCGCTTGGGATCGATTTTCCGTTTCTCATTGCCCCCATGGTTGGGCTGTCTCACGTTTCGTTTCGTCGGTTGGTGAGGTCGTATACGCCGTCGTCTGCACGTGCCCTGCTGTTCACGGAAATGCTCTCGACGCGTAAAATTCCGAACGAACGCTTGGAAACAACAAACGAACTCAAAACAGCGCCAGGGGAAACACACTTCGTTCCTCAACTCTTGGGCAATGAAGAAAAGTACATTGCGCCCAGTGTTGCGAAATTGTTGACCCTGAATCCCTTTGGGTTCGACATCAACATGGGTTGTCCAGTGGCGCACACCCTGAAACACAATTGGGGCGTGCGGTTGATGGGTGATACGGCTTACGCGGCCGAAGTTGTGCGCATATGCAAAAGGGCTTCTCCACTGCCGGTGAGTGTGAAACTTCGGGGCGGCAATGGCGAGGTGGAAGACCTCGACTTTCTGCTCAAGTTCACGGAGGCGTTGGAATCCGCAGGCGTCGACTGGCTCACCGTGCATCCGCGTCCCCGCGCTCAACGACACAAAGGCGATGCGAACTGGGAATTGGTGCAAGCCGTTCGACGTGCGCGCTCTGTTCCCGTGGTGGGCAACGGGAATGTTCAGAATGCCGATGACGCCCTTGCGACGTACGAAGCCTTTGAATCCGACGGGGTTATGATTGCGCGCGCAGCCACTGCGCGGCCTTGGATCTTGTGGCAAATTGCTCGTCGACTCGGCCTCTTTGAAGCTCCACCTGGCCGTGAAGGCCAAAGGTGCCCGGAAACGCCCGAGGAAGAAGGCCGCGAGTACGTGCAGGCCTGCTTAAAACACTTGGAGTTCATGCAGGAAGATTTTCCGTGCGAGGTCGACGTCCTCGACAAGTTCCGTTTCTTTGCCGCCACGGGTGCGCGCTGGTTCCAATTCGGTCATTCTTTCTGGAAGATGACGACGAAGGCCAAGAGTGTCGCGCAGCTGCGCGACGGCATCGTCGATTTTGGTGAGCGGTGCGAAAACCCTATGGAAAAGACGGTGAAGCACCTCTAGGAGGAAAGATTCAGATGAATTCGAAGGCAGGTTTCATGGCATTCGCTGGGGCCGGGTTGAGCATGGGGGTCTTGTGGGGCGGATTCATTGCCTGCAAACAGCGCGGCTTCAACGCAGACAAAAGTTCTGCCGCCAGTTCCGCAGACGAAGGGGTTTGGTCGACGCATCCGACAAGCGCGCTTTTTAAAGAATTCAACCCGAAAACTGTGGCCCAAGCCGCGAAGGTTGCCGAGTCTTTTCTCGCTTCAGCCTCCAAAGAGGGCGAGTCAAACATCGGCTCCGGCCCTGCTGCAGCGGAAGTCCTGTCGGCGCGGCACCAGCAAGACCTCCTGCGTCTTGTGCGAGAGAAAGAGAATAGAGACTACTTTGGCCATGTGGTGAATATGGCAAAGCTCTCCGCTCCTGAGTTCGGCAAAAGCCTGGACAAAAGCCTCTCGGCAGAAAAAGCTATTGAAGCTGTGTTTCTTTGTGGAGTGGCTGACACCGACAAGGGCAAGTTGAGCCAGTACAAATTGCTCTTGAAACCTCCATTGACTCCCGGCGACGACAACGGGAAATCGGAACGCCTGTTCAATACAGTGCGTGGCTTTTCTCGCGAGTCCGGCGGGAAGGTGCTCGAGCAAGTTCTTTCTGAGGCCGGCTTCAAAGGTCTTTGGCTGCTGAATCCTAATGCAGCAATAGGGAACGACACCCTACGCGCTCACTTTGCGCAAAAACCTATTCTTGCGAATTGGATGCATGAATTTCCTGGCATGGCAGATGCCTTGGAACTTCACACCAAGGGTGTTTATAGCGATGCTGCGCTGAAAGAAATTCTTTCCATCGCGTTGTTTCACAATGGGCCTGACGCCGGATACTGGAACAAGGTGACGACCGTATTCCTTCCCGACGATGCCTTTGGCGCGGGGGCCGCGGCGCTGCGGGACCTATATTCGGACACTCTTTACGAGTCCCTTGCAAGGGCCTCCAGCACAGGCAAACCTGTGGCATACCCTTTGCCCACAACCTATTTGAGCCTTGTGCATGTGGTGCTCGACAGACTGAGCCAAGGCACCCTCGGTGGTGTGCACAAAATTTGGTACGAGATCTCGGCCTTCACGAAGCCTCCAAAAATGGTGGAAGAATTGCTCGTTGTGAATCAGGCCGGCACGTTGGAGCAGCTGGCGGCTCTGAAGTCCCACGTTCAAAGCGCGCGCATGCAAAGCGAGGTGGCCGCACCGGGCAGGCTCCTTCCCGCTCAGGTTCAGAGCCTTGTGGCGCTTATTGATGCAGCCAGCGCACGTGTGAAAGCTCTGCAGGCGGTGCTGACGAACGGAGTGAAAATTACGAAACGAGACGACAAGACGAAAGCGCCTCTTGAGGCGACGCTCGAGCTTTCGGACGGCACGAAAACCATCGATGCCTCGGTGGATGCCCCTACGGCGCTCGGTTGGATCTTGACTCTGCTTTCACAGGAGCAGGCTTCAACTCAAAACGGAGAGCCGTTCCGAACTGTTTTCGCCGCAGCCCAAAAGACGGTGAATTCTTTCCCGTCTCCTTGAGTCAAACGACCGGTGTGAAGGGACTCTGCTTGAGCACCTGTTCTATGAGCGCCCACAACGATTCAAGGGTGCTCCAGTCCGAGCGCGTTTGGCCAAACGAAACTCGAATGACGTAACGCTCCTCAACCCGGGCATGTGTGAGAAAGACCTCGCCTGTTGCGTTGAGAGTTTCATGGAAAAGCTTCGTGGCGGCGTCGGACTCCAGGAAAAAAGTGACCGTATTGAGACGCACGGGGGCTGCAAGCGTCAGACGTGGATGCGCTTCCACGCGCGCCGCGCACTCTTTCGCCATAGCGAGGTGGAGCCTCAGTTTTTCTTGAAGTCCGTCGACTCCGAAGGAACGCAGGACAAACCAGAGTTTGAGTGCTCGAAACCGACGTCCCAAGGGGATGCCCCAGTCGCGGAAGTTTTCTGCCACGCCATCGCTCGAGGTTTTTAAGTATTCGGGGGTCAGAGCCAGCGCAGCTTTCAGCTTGTCGGGGTCTTTGCAAAAATAGGCGGTGCAGTCGAAATTCGTGAAGAGCCACTTGTGCGGGTTGAAGACAAAGGAATCGGCATCGGCGACGCCGGCCATGAGCCAACGCATTTCGGGAAGAATGGCTGCGCTTCCGGCGAGAGCGGCATCGACATGGAGCCACGCGCCGTGCTTTTTGCAAACCGCCGAAAGGGCCACCACGTCGTCGACGGCTGTGGTTGCGGTGGTCCCCACACTTGCCGTAACGAAGAAAGGAACGCGGTTTGCTGCGACATCCGCCATCATGGCGGCCGACAAAGCGTCGACGTCCACGTCGTGGGTGCCTTTTCGGCTTGGAACCATGCGTACGTTTTCGTCGCCAATGCCTGCGATGCGCGCCGCTTTCAGTATGGAAGAATGACCTTGGTCGCTCACGTAACACACGAGAGCGTGTGATAAGGCCTTGGACCCCTGCGCATTCACGGGTGCTGCGTGCTCCCTCGCCGAAAGAAGAGCACAGAGGGTGGCCGTGGACGCGGTGTCTTGAAGGACCCCCTGCCAGGGGAGATCGAGAAGTTGGCCGAGCCAGCGCATGACGAGAATTTCGAGCTCGGTGCCGGCAGGACTCGTGAGCCACGAGAAGGTGTTGACGCCTATGCCTGCGGTCAGAATTTCCCCGAGAACTGAAGGGAGACTGTTGTTGCAAGGGAAGTAACCCATGAAGCGGGGATCGTTCCAGTGGGTGAGTCCGGGCACTATCTTTTCCTTGAAATCCCGCAAAAGGGCTTCGCCGGGCTCGCCTTGCAAAGGAGGCGTGGGTTCGAGCGTGTTCAGGATATCCCCGGGTTGAACACGCGGCATCACCGGGCCCTTGAACACGCCGGAGTGGTAGTCAGCAATCCAATCGACGGCTTCGTGGCCAAGCCGACGGAACTCTTCGGGCGTCATCATGACGGCGATCCTTTAAAAGAAGTGACTTTAGGGCATGAGCGCGTTCGGCATTTTTTGCCGCGCGTCAACGCTGGACCGGGGAAGGCATCGCCCTCACCGCCCCTGCTCCCGTTGGCCCATGATGAGTGGAAATGCAAGGAGTCTGAACGCCGTGACGATCCCCTCGCAACTTCAAAGAGTCGCTTCCACATGCGTCGCCTTGGCGGGAACCGCCTTGGTTGGGTGTGCCTTGTGGAACTTCGTGGCAAGTCTTACGGCGCGTGCTCAAAGCGAGCGGCCCTCGGGCGTTCCTGAGGCCATGCGGGAACTCGAACAGGCAGAGTCGCGTTTGCGTGGCGGTGTGTATCAAGTTCCCCTGGTCGAGGCCGCGCCTGAAGCCCCAAAACAGACGAAGTCGAATGGGGATGCCGATGGCGTGCCGAAGTCGAGCACTTCACCGGCAAGGCGTGCGGGTTCAGCTGAGCCGTTGGGCATCGACATCGCGCCGCAAGAGGAAGCCGGTGAAAAGACGTCGCGTGCTCTGACCGACATCGCCGCAGCCGTGGCAGAAATTCAAGCGCGCACAACCGACGTGCGTTCGCGTATTTTGACTCTGCAAGACGAGATGGCCTCGCGTCTCGACGCGGTGTCGTACGCGAAAATTATCCTCATTGTGAAGGACCCTTCCAGCGCGCTCGCCGCGTCTGCGGGAGCATCACCGAGAGTCACTTCAGGCGCCTCAATGCCTTTGCCTCTCGCGGTGCATGAACTTTCAGCCGCTCTCGATGACATCCCTTTGGTGGAGCGTCACCATCCTCGCCGTTTGGAGAGAGAAGCTCGATTTCCTCTGTACGAAGGTCCCTTGCCCGCAGGAGAACACACTCTCCGCTTGCGCCTCGTCATTGGGCTTTTGTCGTCGGGATGGCCTTCGCAGGTGGGACAAGGGCGTTGGTTGGTGGAAGAATCGTTCCCCTTGAAACACTCTCCGTCGCGCACATCGGGTGGCACATTGGCAACTCTGACTCTCGAGCCTGCGCTGGGAGGCGCACGGCCTAAAGTCACACTCACTCTTGCCGAGGCAAAAAAGTGAGCGGGCGGCAGTGGCTGTTGCTAGGTTTTCAAAAGGCTCCTTTTGCAATGGCTCCCTTGTTCGTGGCGCTTTTCGCATTTTCGGAGTCCAGAGCAACGCCCTCGCTGAACCAAAGCGCATCCCTTTCTAAAGGGGCTGTTCTTGAAGAGATCCTGTCGCTGGAAGGAGAGCTCGAAGACCTCACCACGCAGGTGGAAGCGTTGCGTCGTGTCACTCTGGGTGACGTGCGCGATAATTTCGCCATTCGACGTGACGCCGAGCAAGAGGCGAGGCGGCTTGGACGCGCAGAATTCCATGCCCGCACGCGCGAGCATGGGGCGGCCGAGAGGGTGCTGGAGGAAGGCCGCGTCCCGCTCTTTGACATCGATTCTGCAAGCCGACGACTCACCATAGAATTCGCTTCTGCCAGGAGTGTCGGAGATGCGCGCAGGGTGGGACGCGTCTGCCGCAATTTTCTAGCGTCGCCAAATGAAAATGGAAAGGGAAATGACAAAGGAGGGGATGACGAGACACTTCTCCTTTGCGCGGTCAGTTTTTCAGAGCTTTCTGACCCTTTGCTCCCCAATACGAGGCGACTCGAAAAGACAATGTTCAAGGCGTTCGCGCTCCACACGAAAGTGCGCACAGCACCCAAACGCCTTGCCATCGCCATTGCCCTCGTGCCCGGATTCACTCAATTCGGCGAGCCTGACGCTGCTCTCACCCAACTCCGTGAGGCGTTGGCGCACGCGCGTGCCGACGATGCCTGGCGACCGCGTGCGCACTTTGTGGAAGCGTTGTTGCGTTATCAGTTAGGAGAAACCGACGGTGCGATTGACGCATGGCGTTATCTTTCTGGCGAAAGGCTGAATGCGTTTTCGGGAATCGATTTGCCGCAGGAGAAAGTGGATGCCCGAACGCGGGTTCTGGCCCTTCACCAGTGCGCTCGCGCCTTTGCCGCGCGTGCGCAGTGGAAGGCTGCCAATGACGCCTACGCGCGCCTGCTCTCGCTTCCCGAGACGTTCCAGTCGGCGCCTTTGGAAACGTCAAGGAAAGAGGCGGCGAAGGTTTTGTTTCCTTTTCAAGGCGTGTTTCCTCCGAAACCCAGTCTTTATTCCGTTTCATCGCGCAATGAGATTCTTGAGGAAGCTGCGCGAGTGCAGTGGGAGTCGGGGGACGTCGCCGCTGCTGGCAAACTCTGGGAGGCTTCGGGTGCTTTGCCCTCCCCTCCACTTCTTGCGGCCATGGCGAAGGACCCGGCAAGACGCGACGCCGTCAGTCTCAAGGCGTCTCAGGCGCTTGGTGAGGCGCGAGCCGATGCGCGATCGATTCGCGCCCTTTCGGCTCTTCCTGCGTCTTCCCAATCCGTTGCCCGTTTCACGTCGTTGAAGAGCGAAGCGCTTGCCGTTCTGTCCATTGCGTCGTTGCATGGAGACTCCGACGCTGCACAGGAGGCGCGTCGGCTTCTGTCACGCTGGAAGCCCTTGCTTGTTTCAGAAAAAGACTTCTTTTTCCAAACAGCACTTCGGACTGAGGCGCTGTTGGGCCCGGTCGATTTTCTCGATAAAGGAGTTTTGGAGCGAAAGGAAGGCATCGCTCTCGAAGTTCTTGCTCGCCGTTGGAAAGAACTCTACGCCTTGGTGCGACGTGCCCATGAAATTTCTCGTTTAGCCTGGCGTCCGAGTGTCCTGTCGGAAGCGCATGCCCAGGAGCTTTGGAGGCGCCTTGAAAGCGTGGGCG